>WLRQ01000049.1 GCA_009697815.1 Actinomycetota bacterium | reverse complement strand
GAGAAGGCCCCAACCGAGCGACGAGCGTTCCATCACGGGCCGACCCGCGTCTCACAATGCCCGATATTGCGTGCGTGGCCCAGTCTCCTGATTGGACGCCCCGCAGGTGTCGCCTTCCGCGCCTGAGTTGAACCGCTCATAGTCCGGTCCGTTAGGCAAGGATGCTCCCGTGACTGCGCGCAGCGGGCGAACAGCGCTGGGACGAGCCAGAAGTTGGTGTCGTCAACGCCCAGCGGACGTGATGGACGCTTTCGTCTACGTGGTCGTACTCAACCTTGCTGTCCAGTACGTCCCGTCGGTGATCAGCGAGACCTTCACATTCTCGCTTCTGACCGCAGTGATGCTGAAAGTCGCCCTCGAAGCCGTGATCTTCCTCAAAAGCAAGATCCTCATCCGGCTCCGTGCGGCGACTACGCGGTCCGGACGGTGGGCGGCCGCGGCAATCTTGTGGGTCGCCGCGGCTGGTAGCAAGATCGTCGTTCTCGAGCTGGTCGATCTCGTCTTCGGCGACGCCGTGAGCCTCGGGAACTTCGTTTCCGTGACGGTGTTGGTCGTAGCTCTCTTGGTGTCGCGGGGTGCAGTTCGCCACCTTCTGGAGGACACCGATGAAGGCGACTGACCAGCAGGTTGCCTCCAACACAGGGCCACGAGAAGGAGGGAGCGATCCTCCATGCACTGTTCGGACACATTGCGAAGCCGGAACACATCATCAATCATCCCTGGAGCGCGGGCAATGTGGTGTTCTGGGACAACCGCAATACCGTGCACTAGGCAGCTCGCGCCACTAGTTGTCCGCGAGCTTGAGCGTCTCCGCGACGAGGTCGAAGACCTGGTCGCGCTCGACGAGGAACCCGTCGTGGCCGAAGGGCGACGGGATCACCCGGAGGCCGTCCACGCAGCCAGGCGCGAGATCGGCGATTCGCGCCTGCTGGTGCAGCGGGTAGAGCCGGTCGGAGTCGATCCCGCCCACGACGAGCGGCACCCGGATCGAGCCGAGCGCAGCGTCGACACCCCCTCGTCCGCGGCCGAGGTCCCATGTCGACATGGCGTCGGTGAGGGCGATGTAGGAGCCAGCGTCGAAGCGATGGGTGAGCTTGTCGGCCTGGTGATCAAGGTAGGACTGCACGGACCAGCGCCCGGAACCCAACGGGTCCTCGTCGGGCTGGGCGGCGTTGGCGAAGCGGGCGTCGAGCTCGGCCTCAGTCCGGTAGGTGAGGTGCGCGATGCGGCGCGCGATTCCCAGGCCGCGCCACGGGCCTTCGCCCGTCCCGAGATGGTGGTAGTCACCGCCCTGCCAGCCCGGATCGCTGGTGATGGCGAGGCTTTGCGTGGTCTGCGTCGCGATCTGGTCCGCCGACGCAACGGCGCCTACAGCGAGCACGAGCGAGCTCGCCACCCGGTCTGGCGCGGCCACGAGCCACTCAAGTGCGCGCATGCCGCCCATCGACCCGCCGACGACCGACGCCCAGCGGCGGACGCCGAGCCGATCCGCGAGAAGGGACTCCACCGCGACCTGGTCACCGACGGTTATGCGCGGGAAGCGCGACCCGAGCGGGCGCCCATCCGGCGCGGATGACGACGGACCAGTCGTGCCCTGACACCCGCCGAGGACATTGGGGGCCACGACGAACCAGTGTCGGGTGTCGATGGCGGCACCGGGGCCGACGAGACCGTCCCACCACCCGGACGTCGGGTGGCCGGGGCCCGAGGATCCGGCGGCGTGTGAGTCGCCCGTCAGCGCGTGGAGCACGAGAACGGCGTTGGACGCGGTGCGGTCAAGTGTCCCCCACGTCTCGTAGGCCACGGTCACATCGTCGAGGCGACCGCCGAGCTCGAGATCAACTCCCCCGACCGCCACGAACTGCCGGTCGCCCACGGGGTCTCCCTCCCGCCAGGCACCGCTGGCGGGAGGGAGTCCGAGACTGCTGGGCGAGGGCATAGTGCCGACTCAGGCTTCCTTGGCGGCCCGGAAGCCGGCCTCGAGATCGGCGAGGATGTCGTCGATGCCCTCGATGCCGACGGCAAGGCGCACCAGGCCCGGTGTGACGCCGGCCGTGAGCTGCTCCCCGGCCGTGAGCTGCGAGTGCGTGGTCGACGCGGGGTGGATCACGAGCGATCGCACGTCACCGATGTTGGCGACGTGGCTGTGCAACTCGAGGGCCTCGACGAACTTCTTTCCTGCCTCAATGCCGCCCTTGATCTCGAACGCGAGAACGCCACCGGTTCCGAGCGGCGCGTACTTCTTGCCGCGCTCAAACCACGGCGATGACGGCAGGCCGGCGTAGTTGACCGACTCGACCTCGTCGTGGGATTCGAGGAATTCCGCGACCCTCTGCGCGTTGGCCACGTGGCGCTCGATGCGCAGCGACAGCGTCTCGATCCCCTGCGCGATAAGGAAGGCGTTGAACGGTGACACCGCGGATCCTAGGTCGCGCAGTAGCTGCACGCGCGCCTTCAGGATGAACGACAGGTTCGCACCGAACGCCGAGCCCACGCCGAGGTCCCGCGCATACACGAGGCCGTGGTAGCTCGGGTCCGGCTGGTTGTAGTTCGGGAATCTCTCGGGGTACTGCGCGTAGTCGAAGTTCCCGCTGTCGACGATCACACCGGCGACGGCGGTGCCGTGTCCGCCGAGGTACTTCGTGGCCGAGTGCACCACAACGTCAGCGCCCCACTCGATCGGGCGGATGAGGTACGGCGTCGCCACGGTGTTGTCGACCACGAGCGGTACACCGGCCTCGTGCGCCACCTTGGCGATGCCCTCGATGTCGAGGATGTTGTTCTTCGGGTTGGCGATGGTCTCGCCGAAGAAGGCCTTCGTGTTCGGGCGGACAGCGGCGCGCCACTGCTCAAGGTCGTCGGGGTCGTCGACGAACGAGACTTCAATACCCATCTTCGGGAAGGTGTAGTGAAAGAGGTTGTACGTGCCTCCGTAGAGCGCGGGGCTCGACACGATGTGGTCGCCTGCCTCGGCGAGGTTGAGCAGCGCCAACGTCTCAGCTGCCTGGCCGCTTGCGACCAGGAGCGCGGCGACGCCGCCTTCTAGGGCTGCGACGCGGTCCTCCACCGCCGCCTGGGTCGGGTTCATGATGCGGGTGTAGATGTTCCCGAGCTCCTTGAGGCCGAACAGGTTTGCGGCGTGCTCAGTCGAGTTGAACGTGTACGACGTCGTCTGGTAGATCGGCAGGGCCCGCGCGTTGGTCGCGCTGTCGGGCTTCTGCCCGGAGTGGATCTGCTTAGTCTCGAAAGTCCAGTTGGCGCTCATGGTGTCTCTCTCCAGTGTGTGGGCCCGCCTCGGCGGGTGGCGCAGTCAGGGGGCGGGGCGAGCGGGCGAACGGGCGAACATGATCGCGTCAGGTGCGGCGGCTAGTGCGATGCCGGGACGAGCACGGCGTGCGTGCGTCGGGTGCGTGCGTCGAGGGTGTCCCCGAGCCGGAGAGACGACGAAGGCCGGAGGAATCCTCCGGCCTTCGTGCGGTTCTGCGGGGGTGTCGGTCAGGGACAGCCGGGCATTCGCACGAAGGCGTCGCACGGCATACACATCTGGCTGGCCACTCGTAGAAGGTCGACGTATCGGCGAGAGACCAAGTTCACCCGCGGGTACATAGGGGGAACCCTAGCGACAGGGTCGGCAGGAGCACCAACCGGGGCGGCCTCGCGAGTCGTTCCCGCCAGCAGCCCCGCCATGTGAGGTGAGCCGAGTTCCGGCGGCTCCGGCGGCTCCGGCGTCGATCATCCGGCTACACATCATGTCCTTCTCCGAGGAATGCGGCATCGTCGAGGCCAAGACTGAGAGCAAGTAGTGCGCCCAAGTAACTGTACTGGCGAAGACCCATCACAACTCCCGTGGCTGAAAATGTGAATTTCGACCTCGGCGGTTCAGCATCGCCCGATACAGACCTGAAGTGGCGGGCCGTGTTCGCGAAATGAACCTCGACATAGGGCCGTCCCGTGTCCACAAGTGCGTGCCTCGTCGCCTCGCCATACGTGGTGAGCCCAGCGGGGTTGATGATGTACGCATCGGTCGTTTCAGCCGATCCGTGTATGAAATCCAGAATCGCGCCCTCGTGATTGGATGCGAAACACTCAACCGCGACACCAATTTCGTCGCCGAATGCACGGACCAGGGTCTGCAAGTCATCCAAGGATTTGATCGGTCCGTAGATCCCCTTGTCACGCCGTCCCAGATTTGGCATGTTCGGTCCGTCAATTACTGAGATCCTCCACCGACGGGCATCCGGCCCTCGCAGCGACAGCGACACAGGTCAACCTCCAGACATTGTCATGGTGCGATGTCGACTCGACGTCCGTCTCGTGCGACGCACGTGGTCCTTATGCGTCAGTCGTGAATCCTTCGAAGACCGCCGCATTGTCGGCGCCCAGGGCCGGGGGCCCTTCACGCTCAATCGAGGTGCGAACCGGTGATACAAGAGTAGATTCCCGAAACCCGCGCATCTCGATCTGTTCCATCGCTCGGGGATCGTTCCTTGCATCGGCCACCGTGATCGGGAGGTCATGCTCGCCTGACAGATCCAACACTTTCTGCACGGGAATGCGCGACAAACTCTCGGAGAGACGGTCGCGAATCTCCTGTGGGCGCGCCTTCCTGTCGGCGTAGGAGAAGAGAGAACTATCGTGGCGCCAGTCTTCCCAGCCAAGTGCCACGCACAATCGCAGCCAAAAATGGTCCTCAAGGATCGCCACCACGACTCCGACACCATCGGCGGTGGGGAAGACTCCGTACGTCGGCTCGCCGTCACCGCCCAGATCAGGTTGCTTCACTCGAGTCCACATGATTGCCGTGTCCATCATGGCTATGTCGAGGAAGGCTCCGGTGCCGGTGGTTAAGCTCCGGTGCCAGGCTGCAACGATCGCTAGCGCTGCACTTGTGCCCGCTCCCAGATCGACCCACGGAACACCGATCCGACCCGAAGAATGCTCGGCAACCGAAGGATCTCCCCAGGACTGCAGATTCATGTCGTGTACCGGAGTGCGCAGATGCGGTCCGCTATTGCCGAATCCCGTGAGTGAGCAGTAGACCAACGAGGGATTGATCTCCTTTAAGGTCGCCCAGTCGGCACTGAGCCGGCTGGTTGCCCCCGGGCGGAAGCCCTCGAGAACAACATCGGACCGAGCTACGAGCCAATGCAATTGCTGTTGACCCACAGGCGATTTCAGGTCAAGGACTACCGACTTCTTGCCGCGATTGATCCGATCGAACATGGGCGGATCCAGCTCTCTCGCAGGATCACCGGTCGTCGGCTCGACCTTGATGACGTGCGCCCCGAGATCATGAAGAAGCATCGATGCATACGGCCCAGGGAGTTGCTGGCTCAGATCGATAACCTTCATATCACGCAACATGTAGATCCCTCATAGGACGGCGATGGGGTGCAGCGGGCTTCCGGTGGAACCAACGAGACGAAGCGGCGCCGCAACGAATAGGAACTCACTTCGGCCCGCTGTCGCCAATTCCTCTAGGTCGAGCCCTTCGATCAACGGAACCCCATACTTCCAGAGCAAGATCAAATGGACGGGGAACGTGTCGCCACTCGGCGCCGGGAGACACTCGACCGCGTAGTTGTCCGCTCCCACCACCGCAACCTCACGGTCGGCAAGCCATTGGGCAGCGGAGGAATCAATCCCGGGTTCACCCGAAAAGAACAACTCTGGATCACGCCCAGCATGGGGCCACCAACCGGTTCGAATGCAGACTGCGTCGCCCGCTCCGATCACCACGTTGACAGCGTCACACGCCTTGGCCAAGTCATCTGCGGAGAAGGCCCGACCGATCTTGGGCTCCCCACCGCATATCGAAGCGAGGTCCAGGAAGACACCTCGAGTCACAATCGGCTTCAGCTTCTCTGCACCGCAGCGTTGTGCCCCTCGTGTGCTCCGGGTGAATCCCGCATCATGACCGTTGTAGAGCGAATCCCCTGACCAGGCATGCGCCAGTGCGTCGATGTGAGTACCCGAATGACTCGGAAAAAGAACCGAGTCTTCCGCAAATCTGAATCCCCCAGGGCTACGAGCACCGAGCGCATAGTCCCCGGCATCGCGATCCATGAAACGCGACGGGCTGGACCGGTGCGGTGCAGTGGGAGTCTGCGGTCCAAGGTCCTGGCTCAGCGAGACAACTCGGCCATCGCGCACCAACGTGCTCGCCGCAACTACCACCGACGGGTCAATGAAATTCAGGGAGCCAGCTTCATCCGACGCTCCCCACCTACCCCAGTTTCCGACCACTACATCCTCAGGCACGCGAGTTCACCTGCTGAAGAGGGTTGACGTCAGATTCCGACGTTCCAGCGCCTGCCCACTGTTTGAGTTCTAGCCTCGAAATCTTGCCAGTGGTGGTCTTGGGGAGTTGATCTACCACAACGATTCGGGATGGCACTTTGTAGCTCGCAACGTCAGCCTTGCACAGGGCAATGAGGTCTCGGGGTCCGACACTTTCGAACCCTTCAGCTAGCCGCACGAATGCCACCACCACTTCGCCGCGAATCGGATCTGGGGTACCCACAACGACAACTTCAGCCACCTGAGGCAAGCCGCCGATGAAGTCTTCCACCTCGGCTGGGGACACGTTGATCCCAGCAGTCTTGATCATGTCTGTAGCCCTGGTCACGAACTGAAATGAACCGTCAGGATGTATCCGGCCAATATCACCGGTTCTGTACCAGCCGTCGGAAGTGAACGCCGCCTTGGTCTGCTCAGGATCACCGAGATAGCCGGTTGTCAGATATCCCGACACTTCCAATTCGCCCTCGCCTCCGTCGGGCGCCGCTCCGCTAGCGGTGTTGGCAATCCGAATCTGAACCCCTGGCAGCGGTGGGCCCTGACAGACCAACCGCTGCTCGAGTGGCATGTCATGCGGAGTAACACAGCAGTTTCCGTAGTTCTCCGTGGCTCCGTAAACATTGCAGATTTCCGACACTCCCAGATCTACAGCAGCAGCTCGGACTTCGTCCGGCCGACCGATCGTCACTCCCGTCCGCAGGGATGCCAGCTTTTCTCTGTCCGCAGCTGGCAAGGCCAGCAATCCGTGCGTGATGGTCGGCAGGAGGTAGGCAGCGGTGCAGGCCTCTCGACTGATCAGGTCGGCCGCCGCCTGAGCCGAGTACTCCGCTTGCAGCACCAGTGCGCCCCCGTGAGACAAGGTCGCCACCAACGCGTTGGCAACCCCGAAGCTCCAGAACAACGGTGAGCCAAGCCAGACGCTGTCGGCGGCCGTGAGCCCAACTCGTTCACCAATGTTGAAGCCATTCTCAATCATGCCGCCATGGGTCAACGGCACAGCCTTGGGCCGGGCGGTGGACCCAGAGGTGTAGACGATCACGGCAACGTCGTCAGCTAAGGCCTGCGGCTCTGGGGCAATCGGAAGTTCTGCAGCGGTCGCGATAAGTGCTGCCCACGACAAAGCCCCAGACGGTACTTGATCGCCAATGACTACCACAGACCGCAAGTGGGGAAACCGCTGAGACTTCCATTGACCGGTCGACGAGTTCCACAATTCCGGGAGCGCTTCTCGGAGCGGCTCGAGCAGGTCGTGACGCCCCATGCGGTCGGCCACAATCAAGGTTTCCGCGCGCGAGTGTTCCATGAGATAGGTCAACTCGTAGGACTTGACGAACGTATTGAAGGCCGCGACCTGAGCCCCCGCGGCTTGAGCGCCAACAACTGCGGGAACCCATTCGACGATGTTCGGTGCCATGACGGCCACCGTCGAGCCCCGACCAACACCAAGTGCTCGCAGCCCGCTAGCCCCGGCCTCCACCAGCTTCGCCAAGTCGCTGTAAGAAAGTGGCTGGCCAGATTCAGGAATGATCGCTTTCGCATCAGGTGCACTCGCAGCCATCTCGCGAATCAGATCCGGCACAGTGCGGGCAACGGGGCCAAACTCCATCATTCATCTCCCATAGTCACTGCAGCACCGGGAACTACCCCAGCGTCTAGCCGTCACTCGTGAACCTGCGTCACGACCAACCAGATGGCGCTAGATGTTCTTGACCAGCTGACCTGCGTCGATCGGCAATTGGACGCCCGTGATGTACCTGGCCTCATCGGAGCACAGGAAGAGCACAGCATTCGAGATGTCCAGTGGCTGCACCCACGGAATCGGGAGCAGGTTCATCGCCGTGTAGGCCGGCGTCGCATCTTCCTGGGTTGGCTGGTCGATGTGAGGCGCGAACAACTTGTATGTCGGTTCGTTCAACACCATGCCTGTCGCAACATTCGTCGGGTGAAGCGTGTTGACCCGGATGTTGTACTGAGCCAACTCGTTGGCAAGGGTCTTCATCAATCCCACGACACCGTGCTTGGCCGCAACGTAGTGCGCGAGGTTACCGAATCCGTTGATCCCCGCAGTGGAACTTGTCAGAATGATCGAACCGCCCCTGCCTGCCTCGATCATGCTGGGGATAGCGGCCTTGCACGTGCGCCACACCCCCGTGAGATTGATGTCGATCATGTCGTTCCACTCATCATCGGTGATCTTCCAAGTCGGAGCCAGCGACATGATCCCAGCGTTTCCCAGCACAATGTCGATGTGGCCAAACTCAGTGAGGCCGTCGGCCACGACTGCATCGAGGCCGGCTTGGTCCCGAACATCAACTTGGCGCGCCACCACTCGACGATCAAGCTTCTCGATGAGTCTCACGGTTTCGGCGAGGTCATCGGGAGTGGACATGGGATACGGGACTGTTCCCACCTGGGACGTCAAGTCACACGCGATGATGTCCGCACCCTCTTCGGCGAGACGCAAGGCATGAGACCTGCCCTGCCCGCGAGCAGCTCCCGTGATGAAGGCGACCTTGCCAGAAACTCTTCCCATGAGACTCCCCTGTCAGTTATTCGCGGGCGGAAGCCAGTTCCTCCGCCGCACGTCATCTAGATCGAGCAGTTGCGCTTCATCGTCAGCCCCGTCAACGCCGAGGCAGTCAACGGCGAGCCAACTGGGCTGCATGCGACCAGCCATCGCTCAAGTCGGGGAGAGATCCTCCAAGATCGTGAGTGATCTGGGCCGCGGTGCTATTCATCTCCACCACCAACTCGTTGAGCCGGGGCTCGTCAACAAGACTTTCGAGCGAAGAAACATGGACAGCAGCGACGAGTTGCTGCCCGACTCCCCACACCGGAACCGCAATTCCCTTGACGCCGGTGAAGCTTTCGCCATGGCTGACGCTGAAGTGGTTCTTCCAGATATTGTCCAACTCACGCAGTAGATCCGACTTCTTCGTGATGGTCGTGGGGGTTAGTTTCGCACGCGATCCCTCAAGGAGCTGTCGGCGGAATCGGTCGTCATATGCGGCGAACAACTTGCCGACCGCAGTGCTGTGCAACCGCAGGCGTTCACCTAGGCGAATCCGCACGCTGACGCCTCGTTCGCCGATGTAGCGGTCGACGTACATGAGTTGATTCCCACTCGGTACCGCCAGGTAGACATCTTCCTGAATGGTGAGCATGAGCCTGAGAATGTGGCTGCGAGCCGCACTTCGAATCTCAAGACCATCAAGGATTTTCACGCTCAGTGCAGTCGCCTTCGGACCGATCTTGTAGCGGCTCTCAGACACGTCGACTAGCCGGAGCTGAGCCAAGGCCAAAAGCAGGTCATGCGTACTACTCATAGGAAGATCAAGTGTGCGACTCACTTCGGAAATGGTGAGCCCATGGGGCGCCTCAGCCAGCAGCTCGAGGGCCAAGAAGGCTCGGCCTAGTCTGTCCGCTTGCATCTATCCCACCCGCTCTCGTGCACGCGTTCTCAGGAGGCCCCGATGAGAGGAGTGGGCTACCCGGCCACGTGTCGACGTCGGAGTTCTATGAGCCGCGCAATCGAGCATCCTCAGAGCGCGGTCCATCACGTATCGACTACATCGAAATTTCAGCGATGATTTCGTCGGCTGTGGCTACTCGTCCGTAGATGGGCAGGATGGTCGAGATCGTCGCTTCGGAGTAGTCCCCGAATGTGCGGTCGACGCAGTCGGAAAGCACGCAGATCCCATACTCGCGCTCATTTCCACTGCGCGCTGTCATCTCAATTCCGAGGTTGGTCGCCAGACCCGCAAGCAGCAGGACGTGCCTGCCAAAATTGCGAAGGAGCACCTCAAATTCCGTACACGTGAAGGGGTCTACCTTGGAGTTATGGATGACGTACTCGTCCCGCGTCGGATCGGGGGCCAGATCGTCGATCACCTCGGCGCCCCACGTGCCACGAACGGCCATATCGCCAGTATCGAGACCGAGATACCGCGCTGAGCCAATGCAATATCCATTGCGGCGCTCACGCAGCTCCGGGTGCCCAGGCTGGTAGGTCTCGTTGTGAAAGATCACCGGGATCCCGGCGGCGCGGCAGGCCGCGAGTACTCGCTGCATTCTCTCGAAGACACCAGCCGCCAGCAGTGACGGGTAGGCGATGCCTGCGCCTTTGCCGTCAGGGTGGGCGAACTCGTTCTGCATGTGAGTGAGCACCAGGACTGTGTCATCAACTGGTAGCGGAGGAAATTTCGTCATCTGACGTTCTCCCGAAAACTCGAAGTCAACTTCGTGATTACGAAGACTAGGGGCGCACCTGTACGGCGTCAACAGCCGCGGCGCGGTCACGTTGGATCTTGTTCGCGACTCCCAGCATCCTCACGCCGCAATCAGCCAACCTGGCGACCACGTGTTGGTGTGCCGGGCGCAATCAGCACACCAACACGTGCTCCCCATGTGCTTTCTCGGATTAGCTGCCCTTACGGACCAGAATCGACTTAGTTTCGAGGAACGGAAGGATCCCCTCCGTGCCTCGCTCCCGCCCAATCCCTGATCCCTTGAAGCCACCAAAAGGTGCAGCGCAGTCAAGACTGTAGAAGTTGACACCCAAGGATCCCGCGCGCAACCTCTTGGCAACCTCGAGACCGGCGACTTCGTCAGCCGTCCAGACCGAACCGGCAAGGCCATAGACCGAGTCGTTCGCTATGTCGACTGCATTGTCGACGTCGTCGTAGGGGATCACCACGTAGACGGGTCCGAAGATCTCTTCTTGGGCGATTCGCATCGAGTTGTCGACGTCTCGGAAGACCGTCTTCTCAACGTAATATCCCTTGGTGAAGTCCTTCGGACGGCCGCCACCGATCACGGCCTTCGCGCCTTCCTGCTTGGCCAGCTCCAAGTACCCCGTGACCCTGTCGAGTTGAGCCTTCGAGGCAAGCGGCCCGACAAAAGTGTTCATGTCATACGGGTCGCCGTACGGTACGCCTTCGACGGTCGCAACCATCGCGTCAATGACTTCCTCGTACCTGCTGCGCGGCGCAAGAATTCTGGTCTGGGCATTGCATGCCTGCCCCGAAATGAACATCATCGGACCGACCAAATTGGGAACGGTCGACGCCACATCCACATCCGGCAAGAGAATTGCCGCGGACTTGCCACCAAGCTCCAGCGTGCAGCGGCGGATGCGCTCTCCGCACAGGGCCCCAATTCGACGTCCCGCTGCAGGGCTGCCCGTGAAGGTGACCTTGTCGATCCGGGGGTGAGTGACGAGGTATTCGCCCACTTCACGGCCCGCCGGAACGATGTTGAGAACGCCAGCGGGCAGTCCGGCCTCGTGGAAGGCGTCCGCGAATCTCAGGAAGTTCAACGTTGCTTCCGGCGAAGGCTTCAGGATGACGGTGCAGCCAGCCAAGAGTGCAGGCCCCAACTTCATCGCCGCGACAATCTGAGGTCCGTTCCACGGAACGATTGCCGCAACAACACCGACTGGTTCACCGCGCACCACGATGTCGTAATCCTGGTTCGCAGCGTCATACGTGGGGCGCCGGGACTCCCACGTGAACTGACTCGCCAAACTGGCGTAGTACTCGAATAGGTCCACCGTCACCGGCATTTGTGCGCCTGTTGACTGGGCGATGGGCGATCCCATCTCGCCCGTGAGGGCGTAGGCCATCTCCTCGTTATAGGCGCGCAAGCGAACCGCCGCAGCAGCAAGGATCGCACCTCGTTCGCCGGGGGTCATGCGAGGCCAGGGACCGAAGTCGAAGGCCGCACGGGCCGCGTCCACAGCCTTGTCCATGTCGGCATTGGTTCCGTCGATGAAGGAACTAGACGGTTCTTCCGTAGACGGGTTGAGGACAGTGATAGTCGACTGGCCCTCTGGTGCAGTCCACTTTCCCCCAATGAAGAACTGGCTTTGCTCGTACATGCCCACCACCTGAGACTCGGATTAATCGGATGATTCGGATTCAGTGCATGTCCACGGTAAGACCCTGAAGGTCCTTCCCGTTGATCAGGGATTTCAGAGCCCTCGCTGACCTACTCGAGGGTGGAGCGCTGCGTCACGGACTCCGGAAGTGTCGACTGGCCGCTCTTCGCCACGTGCACCAACATCGGGGTGTCGTGGGTTGGATTGCCGCCTCCCAAACCGGTGCGGACGATTGTGCCACCCTTCCCGATGATTTCGACGGCCGAAGACACGACTTCTTTATGGTGCACATCCACCGTGACGATGGCCTTCACCGCACCGCGAACGCGTGTCAGATCCCAGGCCACCACGCGCCAGAAGGACCCCAGCTTTCGTCGTCATGCGGACACCCTCCATGCCTGGCCCCAGACTGGCGCGACATGAACTTCTTCGAAATCTCGGATGACAGTTCGCGTTTCCGTAACGTATCCGGCGGTAAATATGCGCGTCAAGGCCTCTACTGGGGAAAGTGACGGAGGCTGACACGGCATACACTCCGCACGCCACGACGTGGAGCCACACTGAAGGTGCGCGTTACCAATCGATTGTGCAGGAGGACCTCAGCCAATGGATGCCGCCGATGCTTCGGACTTTCTCACCTCCCCTGGACACGCTTCCGCTGCGCCAGCCGAGGATTCCATTTCGGCTATCTACCAACGTGTCGCCGCTCGGGTCGTGGGTCGCGAACGCGAACTCGAACTTCTGTTGGCTGCGGTCGCGAGCAGAAGGGACATCCTGCTGGAAGGACCACCCGGCACCGGGAAGACCACCCTGCTCCGTGCGATCGCCGACGAGTGGGACATCCCGCTCATCCTGGTCGAAGGCAATGCGGACCTGACTCCGGCGAAACTCATCGGGCACCACCATCCCGCCCGTGTCTTGCGCGAGGGCTACACCCCGGAGAACTTCGTCCCGGGACCACTCATGGTGGCGATGCAAAGCGGGGGCTTCTTCTATCTCGAAGAGTTCAACCGGGCACCAGATGACACTGTCAACACGCTCCTGTCAGCCATGTCCGAGCGGAAACTGACCGTGCCAAGAGTGGGAGTTGTTGAGGCCGGGCCGAACTTCCGCGTGATCGGGTCCATGAACCCTTATGACAACGTCGGCACGACAAGACTCTCCACCAGCATCCACGATCGGCTCTGCCGACTCGTCATTGACTACCAGGACGACCAAGCGGAGCGCGACATTGTCGGACGGCGAACCAACCACGACGGTCGACTTCGAGAAGCCCTGATGGCGGACGCAGTCGCGGTCACCAGGGCCACTCGGGAACACCCGGATGTGCGCCAGGGCAGCAGCGTCCGAGGCGCCATCGATCTCGTGCTCGTCGCCGAGACACTGGCCAACATCAGATCCGTCCGGGACAGCGAGTTCAGAGCGGGCAGGTTCGATTCGGAGAGTCCTTACCCACCGCTGATGTTGGACTCGATGATCGTTGCGCTCTCGGGACGGATTCACATTGATGAGGCGGTGGCTGCCACAGCCGAGGACGTCCTGCGCGAGATCTGGGAGAACCACTTCTTCCTTGCGCCGGCGGCCGCTTCTCCTGGTTGAAGGAGTATCGATGCCGAATCCTCACCCGTCCGCGTTCGGCAGCGTCCCGGAGAGCGAAGAGCCCGTCCACTGGCTCGCAAACCTAAGGCACTCTCGCAGGAACCAGCCGTCTTCGAGGTCTCGTCAACCTCGGGAGACATAGCCTTCACGTTCATCGGACGAGGTGCGGGGGCCCCACAATCTCCCATCGGTAGTGGCGCAAGCACCACAACGAATGAAGATGGGTCTCCCGAGATTCCCCCTCACGACGCGGATTCGGTAGACGAATCCATCAGAGCTCGAGCACAGCTGATTGCGTCGCGACTAGCACTGCGTCGACCGACTGTGGGGATCGGCACCCATCGAGGCAGCGGTCATCTTCACAGCACTCGATACCGCGACAACTCCGACGAGATCGACCTAGACCGAACCTTGGAAGTTCTGTCCGAGGTTCCACTCCCCGAAGATGACGACATCATCGTGCGCGAAAGGATCATAAGGAAACGCTCAATCATCCTCGCTGTCGATGTGTCGGGTTCGATGCGTGGGGAACGATTCCACACGGCTGCGGCCACGGTAGGAGCGCTCGCTGGCGAACTACGACATGACTACCTTGGCGTGATCGCCTTCTGGTCGGACGCAGCTGTTCTGGTGAGACTCGGTGACACGTTCAAGCCAACACAGGTGTTGGACCACCTGCTGAGAATTCCCGCGCAAGGGCTCACCAATGTGTCTTTCCCGCTCGAAGTCGCCGCGGCAGAACTTGCCCGTCGAGCCGTGCCAGATTCACGTGTGGTTCTGCTCTCGGACTGCGTCCACAACGCCGGTCGGGATCCTCGTGGTGCGGCGGCTCGACTGCCGCGTGTGGACGTCATGCTTGACGCCTCTGGCGAGAAGGACGAGCAGCTCGGTCGCGAGATCGCGGCAGCAGGGCGCGGTCGATTCCTTGTCATCAAAGGTTTCCGCGATGTGGCTCCCGCGCTGACCGCGTTCTTCGAGCGGTAGGGCCCGCTGTCGTTACCGTCGATGTGGCAGGCCGCGAAACAGGCAGGTTGGAAAGCTCTGGAGGGCCTAGTGGACGTGGGTCAGGTGGAGCGAGCGGGGTGGATCTGCGCCGACTGCCGTGGACACGGTCCGAATCGCATGCCCATCAGTGAAACGAGAGCTGTGCGGCTGCGATACGTCGTCGGCACTCCGACAGGTGAAGCCGAATCCAGCCCCGCTGGCTCAGGACGAGCGATCCGAGCGCACCGTGAAACGCTGCACGCCATCGGGATCACCGTTGGGATCCTGCAGCAGGTTCGCGGCGACGCGGATCTCCCTCAGCTCTGCGCCCGCTGCAATCGGTGGCAGGCACAGATCATGCATGTTGTCGTCCATGGCCGGCGTGCTGTGATCGGCAAGGTCGGCGACAGCGAGGGGACGGATGCTGATGGTCTTGCCGTTCCGGAGGGTGAAGATCGCGCGGTAGGAATTCACGACAGCGTCGCCGATCTCCGCACCGGTCGGATAGGCGGTCATGCCGTTCGACCAAACGACGCGCACGAACGTGCTACCGACGCGGCAGGCGTTCATGTCGCCCTCAAGCATGCGGGGGGTGAGCATCCAGGCATCGGAGATGTCGGGACCGGCCTCGATCTGGACAATGCTGTGTGAAAGGCCCGGCCTGATAGCGAGCCACTGATTCTGACGTGGTTCGTGGCCCTTGAGGTCGCCCACCACAGTGACCGTCACCGGACGAGCGGCTGCAGGATCACCGAAGTCGCCGATGAGGTTGACCGTCTGCAGTTCGTTCGGCTCGTTGGGCGGAAACTGAAGCGCGCACGTCGGGTTGATGGTCGTGCCGTCGTCGCGCGTGATCAGGAAGTCGGTTACATCAATGGACGGTGTCTCGATGAACCAGGTGAATGTGACGGGGATGTTGTCGAGACCGGTCTCACCTGTCGGGCATCTGTTTCCGTTGTTCAGGCCCCACGCTGCGCTCAGAATTCGAGCACTGCCATGCGAGATCTGAGTTCTGTCTGCCGATTGTGCGACATCCGTAGCGAGCGGGGACAGCAGCGTGGCAACAGCGATGGAACAGGCGACGAGCAGGTGGAACGGCTTCATGAACAGCTTTCGATCGAGGGGTGACACGTCGAATCTACAGCGTGCCGGCGGCTGCGATGAACGCCTGCGCCCACAGCACTCCCGAGGGTGGGAGCCGCCACGAGGTCGAGACTTGGCTCGCGTCCCGCGCGAAACAGTGGGAACTCCTATGCCCGACAAGAAGCTGGGCAGCTCGGTCTCGACAGGGAATCGGCTTCCCCGGCCCTCACGCTCAGCGCGGCGCTTGATGCCGGACGCGGCCAGGTGCGGTTGGCGTCAACGTTGGCGTCAGCATCCAATGATCACCAAATAACACCAGCGTTCCCGCAGGTCACAGGCTTGCGTCGTGGGGCGGGTGGGGCTCGAACCCACGACCTGACGGATTATGAGTCCGCTGCTCTAACCAGCTGAGCTACCGCCCCGATGAGGTGCCAGCCTAACGAGCCAGCAGGGCCCGCCGGGAACCACATCGTGCCACCCATTCTTGAGCGCGTCGCTGGCACCTAGCGACCTTCTCCGGCGACGATCGGGGCATGGCCTCCGCATTTCAGACCGAGCGCGTGATGCTCATGCGCGAAAGCCTGCTGCGGCTCACCGGCCGCGACATGTTCGTGGGGCTCGACATCGGCGACGACCCAGCCCAAGCCGTCTTCGATGCCCCGTTCGCGCTCGTCTCGCACGACACCAGTCCCGACCCAGTGTTCGTCTACGGCAACGCTCTGGCCCTGCGCCTGTTCGAGATGAGCTGGGACGATTTCACGTCATTGCCCTCACGCCTCTCGGCCGAGCCAGTCGCGCGGTCGGAACGAGACCGCCTCCTGAGCCGGGTGACGTCCGAGAACTACATCGACGATTACAGCGGCGTTCGGATCTCCGCGACGGGCAAGCGCTTCGTCATCAACGAAGCCGTCGTCTGGAACCTCATCGACGACAGCGGGATCTACCGCGGACAAGCGGCCATGTTCGAGCACTACACCCCGATCGACGACGCGATGTCCGTGCCAGCAGCCGAACCCACGACCGTCGCACCCCCGGCCCTCGCCCCCCTGCTCGCACCCACGTTCCGCCCACTCACCCGCCCCGAGCTCGACGTCGCCCTCGAGTGGGCCGCGGGCGAGGGCTGGAATCCTGGGCCTGATGACGCCGATGCGTTCTGGGACACCGATCCCGAAGGCTTCTGGGCGATCCTTCTGGATGACACCCTCGTCGGCACCGCCTCCGCCGTGGTCTATGACCCACTCCACGGCTTCTGCGGGCTCTTCATCGTGAGGCCCGAGTATCGCCACCACGGCATCGGAGCGGCGGCCGCACCCTTCTTGATGGACAAGATCCGCGAGAGGCTCGATCCCGGCGCGTCGATCGGCATCGACGGAGTCTTCGCGATGCAGCACTTCTACGCCAGCCTCGGCTTCGAGTTCACCCACCGCAACCTCCGCATGGCCGGCGTGGGCAAACCGAGTGATCACAGGGGACGCAGCGACGGGCTACAGGCACTGTCCTCGCTGGCTTTCGATGATGTTCTCGCTTACGACGCCGCTCACTTCGGCGTCGCCCGTCCGTCATTTCTGCGCCATTGGATCGATCCGGTGGGCGGCCTGGGCCTTGCCTCCGTCTACGACGGAACCTTGCAGGGAATCGGTGTCATCAGGCCATGCGAGAGCGGCTACAAGGTCGGGCCGCTCTTCGCCGATCGTCCCGACGTGGCGCAGGAGATCTTCCGCGCACTCTCTGACCACGCCGCTGGCCAACCGCTGTATCTCGATGTGCCCGAATGCAATCCGGATGCAGTCGCCCTCGCTGCGCGCCACCACATGACCGAGGTGTTTGGGTGCGCCCGCATGGTGATGGGTCCAATCCCTCCGACGCGGTGGGATCGCATCTTCGGCGTCACCACGTTCGAACTGGGCTGACATGTCCAGATCAGAGCCAGGGGCTCGCGCGCAACACCGTGCCCCCGAGAGTAGGTCCAGTGGTGTTGGTGGAGTCGTGACATCCATCCGAGACTGGGCTGACCGTGTGCAGCAGCGCCAGGTGGTCTTCGCGTTCCCCTACGCGGTGATCAAGAAGTTCGGCGATGACGGTGGCGGGCGCCACGCCGCACTTCTGACCTACTACGGATTCCTGAGCGTCTTCCCGCTGCTGCTGCTCGTGGTCGCCACGGTCAGCACGGTGCTGCAGGCCAACACCGCGCTTCGTGCCCAGCTGATCGATGCCATCGTGCCTGTGCAATTTCGGTCGACGGTGAACTCCGCTTTGCTGGCGCTGCCCAGCGGAGGCGTTCCGCTGATCATCGGCGTCGCGGGGCTGCTCTTCGGTGGCCTCGGGATCGTGTTCTCGGCCTACGACACCCTCAATCACATTGCGGCTGTGCCACATCGGCGCAGGCTGCCGATCCTGCACCGCTACCTGCGGATCATGGCGACGCTGGTCGTGATGATCATCGGCGTGGCGTCGGTGGGGGCGATCGCCGTCGCGGTAGGCGCACTCACCGATCTTCCCGGGATCTCGCGGCTCGCGGCCTTCATCGCCACCACCGCGCTGACGTTCCTCGTGCTGTGGACGGCGACCGCGCTACTCCTGCCCCATCGTGCGCGCCTTGCCATCATCTGGCCCGCGGCCCTCCTGGGCTCCCTGGCGATCACCGTGGTCGTCACCTTCGGGGCCGTGGTGCTGCCTCGATTCGTCGCGCGATCCGGTCCTGTCTACGGCAGCTTCGCGACGATCGTCGGGCTGTTCGCGCTGCTGTTCCTTGTCAGCCAGGTCCTGGTGATCGCCGGTGAGGTGGCCATCGTTCGCCGCCGCAGGCTCTGGCCACGCGCCCTCGACTCCAACGCACCCACCGACGCAGACCGCCGCGCACTGCTCGGCCTCGCTCGCGAACAGGAACGCATCGCGGGCGAGCGAGTCGAGGTCACTTTTGATGTCGATTCGGGCTGAGGGCGCGCTCACACTCTGACTCCAAGTTAGGCGGTTCAGCGCTGCTGCAGCCGGTATGCGTAGCAGGCGATGTCTCCGCGGGCTGCTGCAATAACATCGACGAGGACGCCAACCTCCAGATCTCCAAGTTCGACATTATCGACAACACCCATGATGGATATCCCACCAAGGAAAGCTGCCACCGCGAGAACATACGGCACTGCAACCAATGATCCCGGCGGGGCATGCATCACAGCAGTGAAACCGACCACTCGGGCGGGTCCTGGCAGGGCCGCCACCACAACGGGGGCAGGACAGGTCGGGCAGTAATCGCGGACCGGGAACTCCCACCTGTCGCAAGCCTCGCAATATGAAGCTCTGAGGCGTACAAGTTCTCCCAGCTGGACATCTCGGTCGTAGAGAATCTCGCCCATGACCTCACCGCTCGCGATCTCAGTCACGGCTCATCACCACGACGCTCGCGTTGTGACCCGCACCCATAACATGTCCGATGCCAATCTTCGCTTCGGGAACCTGTCTTGGGCCGGCCTGGCCCCTCAATTGCAACGTGAGCTCATGAATCTGCCCAAGCCCAGATGCACCCAGCGGCTCTCCCTTGGAAAGGAGCCCACCGGACGGATTCACGGGGAGTGATCCTCCAAGCCCGGTGTTTCCGCTCCGAAACAACTTTGCCTCATCCCCCGGGGGGCAGAGGCCAAGATCACGGTAGGCCAAAAGCTCCGAAGCTGAATCCGTGTCCTGACACTCGACAAGATCTACGTCCTCAGGCCCTATGCCTGCCTGCTCATAGGCCAAATGTGCAGCGCGGGCGGAGATGCTGGTACGTCCCGTGGTCTGTCGAGCCACGGCCGGGACGAACCAATCGTTAGCCGAGCGAGATACCGCTGCCACGCCGCGAATTCGCACACCCGACGCGAGTTGACGGCGCTGGGCGAAATCGCGGCTGACAAGGATCGCCGCTGCAGCTCCCTCATTCGGCGCACACAGCATCAGCAAGGTCAACGGCGGACACACCTGCCGACTCGCGAGAACCTCGTCGCGAGACACCTCGCGTCGAAACATCGCATTGGGGTTGAGGGATCCGTGTAGATGGTTCTTCACGCTGATGTCAGCTAGATCGTCTAGCGTGGCGTCTGTGGTGAGGAGCAACTCTTGGGCCTCGAGAGCAAAGTAGACAGGGTTCACACCTAGTCCGGCCAGAATCTGCCACTCCTCAAAGCCCGAGTTGGCGACGAAGCCTCGGGGCGCCTTCTCGACGCCGATACACATTACTGCGCGGGCCGCGCCGGACTCGATCAACGATGCCGCTACGTACAAGGCCCCAGCGCTGGATGCGCACGCGGCCTCGACGTTGAACACAGGTATCCCAGGTCTGCCCACAAGATCGAGCACATTCTGACCCTTCGCCATCTCGGCGCCCACATTCGCCACAAGCACGAGATCAAGTTCATCGACCGTCATGTTCGCGTCGGCCAACGCATCCCGGGCCGCGTGAGCGCCCATCGCGCGATACGACTTGTCGAATCTACCGAAAGGGTGAATCCCAACCCCGGCCACGAAGACGTCCTTCACCCGCGCCCCTTCCCACTGCTCGTTGTAGTTGAGTTCACCTCGGGAGCCCGAGG
>WLRQ01000048.1 GCA_009697815.1 Actinomycetota bacterium | reverse complement strand
CGAGTGCGATCGGAGTTGACTGGAAGACGAACTCGGGCACTGCGCCGATGTTGTTGTTCAGGGTCGAGAAGGCGCCGCCGCGCTCGATGGAGACCTCGTACTGGAGGTCGTCGGCCGCGCCATTGGCGGCCGCACCCGTGGGAACCTCGAAGGAGAAGGTGCCGGTGGTGCAGTCGATGTAGTAGGGCTCGTAGTTGCTGCCTGTGATCACCTGGGTGTCCAGGTAGGTGTGCGTGACGTCAGTCCAGGTGCCACCGTTGTCGAGGGAGGACCAGAGGCGAATCGGGATGAGGCAGGACGCGTAGGTCTGGCGCAGGGCGGGAATGTTGCTGATATTGCCCTGGACGAAGATCGCCTGGACTGCGTTGACGTTGTTGGCACCGCCCTGGGTGTTGTTTCGGGCCGAGCCCGTGGTGGTGGAGGCGGCGTTGATGAACAGAAGGTCGCCGGGCTCCTGGATTCCGGTGGGCACGGCGCCGGCGCCGGTGTCGACCTGGAACCACTGGGGCATCTCGCCGTACTTCGGGGTGTTCGTCGTGGTGTACGAGCATGTGCCGCTCGCCCCAGTGCGGCTGCCGTCGGTCTCAGTTGTGTCGATCGCACATTCGCCGGCCCCGTTGGTCTTGGCGACGTATTCATCCACCAAGGTGTTGGCCTGCGTGGCGGGGATGAGGTAGTCGGTGCGCTCCTGCGTGGCGGTGATCGTGTTGATGTCCTGCCCGAAGGTGAACGCCGCCGTGCCGGCCATGGCCAGTAGCAACAGTGGGCCTACGCCGAAGATCGCGAACTTCTTCTGAAGTGAGAGTGTCATTCGGGAAGGCCCTTTCGAGGGGGGTCGAGTGCGGCTGGAACTGCCGAGATAAGGGAACCCTCTGGAAGATCCATTTGCAAAGCGGACTCCGTGCGCGATGCTCGGTTTTCACTCATTCTGGGCCAATAGCCCAGGATTGGCCAACTCCCTCCAGATGGCCGGGGTTCTCAGCCGGCGCTGCGGGCAGGAGAATGGTCAGACTCGTGGGCACCGAGCGCCTGGGCGGTTCCACGCCATCGCCACATAGGGCAGGGTGGGTGCGTGGGACTCTTCGACGCGATCCTGGGCCGCAGCCGCCCCGCGCGTCCCGACTTCGACCAGCTGTTCTCTCTCCCGTCAGCGGCGATCACGCTGGAGGCCTCGATGGGCCTGCGCTCCACCGGCACGGGTTCGGTGGCCTTTCGTGCGCCAGAGGGCCGGGCCTTCGCCGATGTCGAGTCCGATATTCGGAGCCTGCTCGATATCGATGCCGGGCCCAAGGTCGACGTGTCCATTGACTCCTACGGCTACACCTGGTTGGTCTGCCACAGCGACCCGCCGGACATCTCCGCACTCGTGACCGACCTGCATGCGGTCAACACCACGCTCGCGGACTCCGGGTTCGGGTCGGCACTGCTGTGTGCGCTCACCTCATTCACCGACGACTCTGGCAGGCGGGTGGGCCTGGTCTACCTCGTCAAGCAGGGCACTTTCTACCCATTTGTCCCGGCTCTGGGCTCGGGCACCACCATCGACGGCACCACCCCTCAGAAACGTGACAACGTCCTGGAAATGCAGTTGCGCGACCTGCTGAGGGACGAGTTGCGGATCGAGCCGGACCTGTCGCGATGGTTCGCTGTCTGGGGCGCCCCCGGGTTGTGATCGTGTCTGTGAGCCTGGGGCTCTGAACCCGTGATCCGGCAGCTCAGTCCTTCGCCACCGCGGAGACGCCGGGCAGGGCGAGCATCCGGTCGAGGGCGATGCGAGCCCACCGTGCCACCTCGGGATCGACCTCGATCCGATTGACGACCCGGCCCTCGAGCAGGTTCTCCAGAGTCCAGACGAGGTGCGGCAGGTCGATCCGGTTCATCGTCGAGCAGAAGCACACGCTCTTGTCGAGGAAGACGATCGTCTTGTCGGGGTGGGCCAGGGCCAGGCGCTTGACGAGATTGAGTTCGGTGCCGATCGCCCATGAGCTGCCCGGGGGCGCGGCGTCGATCGTCCTGATGATGAACTCGGTGGAGCCCACAAGATCGGCAGCCAGCACGACCTCGTGTTGACACTCGGGGTGCACCAGGACGGTGACCCCTGGCACCCGCTCGCGCACCTCGGCCACGGTGGTGGCGGTGAACCGACCGTGCACCGAGCAGTGGCCCTTCCACAGGATCATGGTGGCCGCGCGCAACTGGTCGGCGGTGAGACCACCCCCAGGCTTGTGGGGGTCGAAGACGACGCAGTCGCCTAGGGCGAGGCCGCGTTCGAGTACCGCGGTATTGCGCCCGAGGTGCTGGTCGGGGAGGAAGAACACCTTCTGCCCCATGGTAAAAGCCCATTCGAGTGCACGTGCCGCGTTAGATGACGTGCACACCGCGCCACCGTGTCGGCCGGTGAAGGCCTTGATCGCGGCGGTGGAGTTCATGTACGTGATCGGCACCGTGACGTCGGCGATACCGGCGTCGAGAAGAACATCCCAGGCATCCTCGACCTGGGCGATCGCGGCCATGTCGGCCATCGAGCACCCGGCCGCGAGGTCGGGGAGGATCACGGCCTGCGAGCTGTCGGTGAGGATGTCGGCGCTCTCGGCCATGAAGTGCACACCGCAGAAGACGATGAACTCGGCATCGGGGCGGGCGGCAGCGTCGCGTGCGAGCTTGAAACTGTCGCCGGTGACGTCGGCGAACTCGATGACCTCATCGCGCTGGTAGTGGTGGCCAAGCACGAACACGCGATCACCGAGTGCGGCCTTGGCCGCGCGCGCACGGGCCACCAGGCCGGGATCACTCGCAACGGGCAGGTCTCCGGGACACTCGACCCCGCGCTCGGAGTCGGGGTCGGCCCCGCGGCCCAGCAGCAGCAGGGCAAGCGGGGTGGGTGCGGGGTCGACGAAACCCTCGGTCGTCATGGGGCGATCATTCCACGGGGCGACGGGCGCGCGATGCCCAGGCGCTAGCGTCGTGCCTCGTGCGCATCCTCATTGCCCCGGACAAGTTCGCTGGCACCCTCAGCGCACCCGAGGCGTCGGCCGCGATCGCGCGGGGGTGGCGACGCACTGCCCCGGACGATGTCATCGTCGAGATCCCGCTGGCCGACGGCGGTCCGGGCTTCCTCGACGTGCTGCGTGCCTGCCTCGGGGGCGAACTCCTCACGCTTACGGTCACGGGCCCGACGGGCGCACCCGTCGAGGCCGCGGTGCTGATGGCGACCGGGGCGGACGACGTGCCCACGGCGTATCTCGAGAGCGCCCAGGCCTGTGGGCTGCACCTGACCGAGCCCGCGGATCGCGACCCTCGGGTGACGACCTCACGCGGGGTGGGCGAACTGCTCGTGGCCGCGATCGAGGCAGGGGCGCGTCGCGTGGTTGTCGGGCTCGGGGGATCGGGCACCAACGACGCGGGCGCCGGAATGCTCGCGGCTCTCGGGGCGCGCGCCGTCGATTCGGGTGGCGCGGACGTCTCCGAACTGCTCTCGCTCGGCGGCGCTGGCCTGCGGGGGATCGCCCACGTCGACCTCGAGGCCGCGCGCGCGCGGGTGGGTGGCGGTGGGGATCTTGACGGCGGCGCTGGGATATCGAGTGGCCCGGGTCTAACGGGTGGCTCAGGTGCCCTCGAGATCATCATCGCCACCGACGTCGACAATCCCTTGCTCGGACTTCGCGGCGCCACCAACGGCTTTGGGCCGCAGAAGGGTGCCGACCAAGCGAGTGTGATGGTTCTCGAGGGATCGCTCGAGGCATTCGTCTCGGCGGTGGGACGCCGACCGGACGGTAAGGAGCCTGCCGTCGCGCTCGGGGCCGGCGCCGCGGGGGGCCTGGGCTATGCGTTCCTGCACCTCGGTGCCACGCGGGTGCCAGGGATTGCGACGGTGCTCGAGATCGTCTCGCTCGCACGTCGAGTTGGCGAGTGTGATCTCGTGATCACTGGCGAGGGTGCCTTTGATTGGCAGAGCCTGCGCGGCAAGGTCGTCGCCGGGGTGGCCGAGGCAGCGCTCAGCCAGGGAAGGCCCTGCCTTGTCCTCGCGGGCCGCTCCGAGCTCGGCAGGCGTGAGTTCGCGGCGTCAGGGGTCAGTGCGGCATTCTCCGTCGTTGATCACCTGAGCCAGCAGGGCCACCCCTCCGAGGACGCCTTCGAGGATCCGGCCGGGAAGCTCGCGGACCTCGCCGAGCGGGCCGCGCGCACGTGGTCGAGGTGACTCGCCGCGCTCTGGGGCAGACGTACTGACCCGCACATGGCACCATGGGTACAGCGCTCACCGCGTCGGTCGGGGAATACCGCCTACGACAGCGCGGTTGGCACCGATGATCCAGGTCGATGCACGACCGTTTGATGTACTCACGATTGATCCACGCCAGATAGATCCCCGCCAGATAGATCCCCGCCAGTTCGATTCACGCCCGCACGGGAGGACACCCGCATGACTGCCGACGTCACCATTGAGACCTCGACCCCCGTCAGCGACTCGATCGCGCTGACCGACGCCGCCGCTTCCAAGGTGGCAGCCCTGCTCGAGCAGGAGGGTCGCGACGACCTCGCCCTCCGCGTTGCCGTCCAGCCCGGTGGCTGCTCGGGCCTTCGCTACCAGCTTTTCTTCGACGACCGTTCGCTCGACGGCGATGTCGTGCACTCCTACGGAAGTGTTCGCGTTGTCACCGACCGCATGAGCGCGCCGTACCTCGGTGGCGCCAGCATCGACTTCGTCGACACGATCGAGAAGCAGGGCTTCACGATCGACAACCCCAACGCTGGCAGCTCGTGCGCCTGCGGGGACTCCTTCAGCTAGTTGAGCTCGGGTTGGCTACGCGTGCGCGGGGTTCCGCGCAGCACACCACTGCCACGCTCAGTACGACACCGAACAGCGCCCGACCACAATGCTCAGGTACTCGCGATGAACGGATCGCGAGCACCTGAGCATTGTGCTGTCGGTCATCAGCTGATCGGGATCTGCTGTCCGGTTGTGCCGTCGTGGACGATGCGCTTATTCCACGGCGCTGCCAGCGTGACGCTCACCGTGATCTCTTTCGCGATCTCGACGCACCCCTGTCCGGCGGCTGAGGTGGGAGTTCCCTCGACGACAACCCAGATCTCGGTGTCGGACTCCTTCGCGTACCCCGCGTACGTGGCGCAGACCCCGCCGAAACCGGTGACGATCAACGTGCTGCCGTCCTTGCCCAGGGAGGCCTTGGTGATCGCGATACTCGAGCCCCCGCTCCCGGTGCCGGGGCCGCCCGGTGCGGTAACGGGTGGCACCGGGTCGACCGAGCCGCCGGTGAATCCGGGGTCGAAGCCTCCACTTGATCCCGGTGAGACCGGGAACGGCAGGTCGGTGCCGTTGGGTGCCGTTGTGGGGTCGGCGATGTACTGGTCGGCGACCGCCACCATCGGCATCACCTCGTCATTGCCACGGACGGCGAACAGCCATGCCGGCACAAGGATCGGGCCGTCGGCCTCGTAGAAGAACATGAGTCCGAGTTCAGCGCCCGTGATCACGCTCGGTGCGGGCGTGTCGCAAGGGCTCGGGGCGCCGACGGTGTCCACGCAACCGATCTCGGGCCTGCCCATGGCGACTCCAGGCTGGG
Source organism: Actinomycetota bacterium (assembly GCA_009697815.1). GTDB lineage: Bacteria > Actinomycetota > Actinomycetes > S36-B12 > CAIYMF01 > Longivirga. The sequence goes on along the minus strand of WLRQ01000048.1, from coordinate 15,102 downwards.
CCTGCAGGCGCTCGAAGGCTGCTGTCGCGGTCATGATCGGGTACTCGGCACCGAGCGTTGCGACCTCGAGACGCCCGTACCCGTCCATGATCCCCTGGTGATCGATATCGATCACCGTGCGGACTCCCGAGGTGGGCAGCCCGTCGACGTGCGGGTCGACGACAACCGTGCGGATGGGTCCGTTCTCGGGCAGGACGCGCGGCTTCTCACTCCCGAGGCCGATCGCCGTGAACACCGGAGAGGCCAGGGCGAGTGACTCAGAGTCGGACGGGCCAGGTTCGGGGGCGGGCACGGTCGTGGGGTCGATGGTGCTGGGGTCAACCGGGGTGGGCTCGCCGGGGGCGGGAACTGCGGTGGGCGGTGGCTCGACAGGTGTGTCGAGACCAGTTGAGCCGGCACTGCCAGAACCAGTACTGCCCGCGACCGCCGTAGGCGCCGTGGCGATCGGGCCTACGGTCTCGGCTACGGGGACATTCCCGGTGTCGCGACCATCCGGGGTGACTCCACCGTCGACGGCGATCGCGCACGAACTTGAGGCGCCGCTGCCGTCGCTGTCGATGTCGATGGAGTAGCTCGGACACGAGGAACTGCCGCGCGAGAACGACCATTCATGGCCGCCGCCGTCGCGGACGTGGATGAGACCGACGCTGGTGGCGACCTCCCAGCCGTGGGCATGACGAACCGGGGTGCCCGTGACGCCGAGAGAGGTCGCGAGAGCGCTGACGTCCTGGTCACTGGCCTCGTTGCCGGTGAACACATAGGTGGACGCGGCCGAGGGGTCGGTGGGGAGGGTCCCGTCGAGGGTGTAGGCGGTGTAGGAGGTGTTCGGTCTCAAACCGGCCCCGCCCATGGCATCTGACGCCATCTCCGGGGCACCCATCGCAGCGCTGGAGCGATCCGCCCCGCCGGCGCCGATGTGCAGGGCCGGGGGCGCTCCGCTGGCGCCGCACCCGGCCAGGACGAGCCCAAGGGCAAGGCTGCCGGTGGCGAGGCGTGCCCCGCCGAGTCGGCGCGCGTGGGATCGCGCGTGTCGGGATGGTTCGCCGACGAGGGGGCGAGGAGTTGTTCTCTGCGTGATGGGGAGATCGGTGGTTGACATCGTCATCCTCCTCGTGAGCGCGGCGTCCTGACTGCTAGGACGCGGGCCGGTGGCTCGTGGTTCCCGTTGCCCGCCGGGTAAGGTCAGCGCGTCTCGCGGAATCCTGACACCACCATCCCACCCGTGGGCCAGGGCCGTCCCGCTGGCGAGTCTCGTGTCGTCAGTGCGGTGGTGCGGGTGTCGTCCGCGAATCCCGATCTTCGAGTCCCATACCCAGGAAGTGAGTCCCGTCGTGCGTGTCTGCGTCACCGGTTCGATTGCCACCGACCACCTCATGACCTTCCCCGGCAGGTTCGCCGACTCCATCGTCGCCGACAAGCTCGATCGACTCTCGCTCTCGTTCCTCGTCGATGATCTCGATGTTCGTCGCGGGGGAGTGGCGGCCAATATCTCTTTCGGTATGGGCGTTCTCGGCCTCGACCCGGTGCTGGTGGGCTCGGTGGGCCAGGACTTCGCCGACTACCGCTCCTGGCTCGACCGGCACGGTGTCGACACCGCGTCGGTCCGAGTCTCGGACGTGCGTCACACGGCTCGGTTCGTCTGCACGACCGATCTCGAGCAGTGCCAGATCGCCTCGTTCTACCCCGGGGCTATGTCCGAGGCTCGCGAGATCGAGCTCGGCCCGATCCTTGAGCGCGTCGGCGGAATCGATCTCGTCCTCGTCGGCCCCAACGACCCTGAGGCCATGGCCAGGCACACCGACGAGTGCAGGTTCCGGGGGGTGCCCTTTGTCGCCGACCCGAGCCAGCAGTTGGCCTGGCTCGACGGGCCCGCCATCGCCCAACTCGTTGATGGCGCGGCGTACTTGTTCAGCAATGACTACGAGGCCGGGCTGATCGAGCAGAAGACCGGGTGGTCTTCGGCGGAGGTGCTGTCTCGGGTCGGTGTTCGTGTGACGACTCTCGGCAAGCACGGGGCTCGCGTGGAGAGTGTGGGCAGCGACCCGATCGAGGTGCCCTGTGCGCCGGAGAACCTCAAGGCTGACCCCACGGGGGTGGGCGATGCCTTCCGCGCGGGGTTCCTGGCAGGTCTTGCCTGGGGGCTCTCCCATGTGCGGTGCGCGCAGATCGGCTCATTGCTGGCCACCTACGTGATCGAGACCGTGGGCACCCAGGAGTACGACCTCGCGCAGCAGCACTTCCTTGCGCGATTCGCTGAGTCATATGGTGATCCGGCTGCCGCCGAGGTGGCCGCACACATCCGCTGCCCTCGCCCCTGACTCGCGGCTCGCGGGCTATATGCAAGATCGGCTTCGCGGGACATCATGATCTTCGTTGGGCCGGCTGGCTCACGTCGGTGAGCAGAGGGAGACTGATCATGGCCGTGGCCGCACCGGAACTGACCCCGCAAGTGCGACGTTTTGAAACTGAACGCATTCACGCCTCGCCGACGGTGCTGATCCTCGCCGCGATCGGGCTGGCGATCTGGGGCGTTGGACGTCTGGTGAGCTACGGCCAGGAAGGCCGTGTTGTGGCCAGCGTGGGTCTGATCGCGATGGTGATTGCGGTGGTGTTGCATGTTGGTCACCTTCGCTTCCGGCTCGGGCGCAGCGCTGTTGTACTGCTGATACTCGGCGTAGTCGTCGATTGCGTCGGGGAACTGCTGGCGGCGGTGGGCGTCAGCGGGAGCACTACCTGGTGGGTGATCGGAGTTGGTTGGGTGTTCGCGGGTACGGGTGTAGGGATGGTCGCGGTCCACAAGGAAGGCCAGATGGCGGACACCCTGGCCGAGTACGCCGCGGGTGCACCTTTGCGAGCACGGGTGACGGTGCACGCCTCATTTCTGTCCCTGATCACCGCTGCGAGCGGACTCGTGCTCTATGGCATCGGCCTCGCATGGTTCAGCAGCGATAGTGGTCGCATGCCGAACGTGCTCCAGAGTGCAGGTGGGGTGCTGGTCGCCATCGGGGTGATCAGCCACGTCGGGCACCTCGTTCCCCGGATCGGAAGGGTGGCGGTCATCGCCGCGATCGTTGCTCCACTCTGCTTTGCTGCCAATCCGTTCCCCGATGTTATTGATCCGGAGAACGCCGCATCACACGTCACCTTCTGGCACGTGTGTATTGGGGTTGGCGCCCTGCTCGCGGCTCTGGCGTGTGTGCTCGCATTCCAGAAGAAGCTCAGCACTGATCGCTGACCTGCCACAAGCCTTGACGGCCCGCGGAAACCATGAGGTTTCCAGGGGCCGTCGTGGTTCGCGCGTGTCGCACTCGCGCCGTCCGTAGTCTTGGGTTCGTGATCACATGGCGCTGTCCCAAGCCTTGCGGTCGTGCCTACGCGATGACCGTTCCCGCGCTATGACCATGACGACCGCGTGGGTGCGCGAGTGATCCCCGTCGAGCCGCCGCCGACCTCGTGGGTGCTGCCCGATCCCGCGGCGGCCGAGCCCGGGCTTGAGCTACTCGGAGTGGGTGCCGATCTCGAGCCGGGCACGATCCTGGCCGGCTACCGCGCCGGACTGTTCCCGATGCCGGTCAAGCGCCGTGGACCCATCGGATGGTGGTCACCTGACCCTCGTGGCATCCTGCCGCTCGAGGGTTTGGCGAGGTCGAAGTCGCTGCGGCGCTCATGTAGGCGCTACGAGGTCACCGTCGACACCTCGTTCCCCGAAGTTCTGGCCGCCTGCGGTGATCCACGGCGACCGGGGGGTTGGATCACCCCCGACGTGCGATCGGCGTACACCGAATTGCACCGGCTGGGATGGGCGCACTCCGTCGAGACGCGCACGCCCGAGGGTGATCTCGTCGGAGGGCTCTATGGCATCGAGATCGGGGGACTGTTCGCGGGTGAGTCGATGTTCAGCCTCGCGACTGACGCCTCGAAGGTCGCATTGGTGGCACTCGTTGACCGCCTCCGTCAGGCGCCCGGCACTGGCGGAAGGCCCGGATCAGGCAGGCTACTCGACGTGCAGTGGCGCACCGACCACCTCGGATCCCTTGGTGTGGTGGCGATTGCGCGCGATCGGTATCTCGCACTTCTCGAGCGGGCACTGGTGCTGCCGCCGGCGCTTTGAGACCTGCCGCGGGTTCGAGGCTCGATCAGTTGCCGCCGGCGACCACCAGATACGCGCGGCCACGGCCGTCGGCCGCTGCGCCGGTCCAGGCGAGAGTGCGCCCGCGCATCGAACACCACGCGGGCACGTCGGTCTCGGCGGCGGGGTCATCGGCCAGGAGTAGTACGCGAGCGGGTGGCGCTTCGCCGCTTACCGCACGTGCCAGCGCGATGATCGGCATAGGGCATCGTCGTCCGCGCTCGTCGAGAACGAGGTCGTGGTCGGGCACTGGGTAGTGGTCGGGCACTGGGTCGCTGGTGCTCACAGACCCTCGGCTCCGAACTCCGCGCGTGCGCGCATCACGATGCTGGGAAGGACCTCAAGGAACCGGGCGACGTCCCCCTCACGGGCACCGGCCGGAAGTGACACCCGCAGGTTCCCCTGGGTGAGCGCTCCCATCGCGGCCAGGACATGTGAGGGGACGAGGGCGTCGGCGACGCACGACGAGCCGGACGACACAGCGAATCCGGCGCGATCGAGATCGGCGAGCAGCGACTCGCCGTCGACGTAGAGGCACGAGAAGGTGACGAGGTGAGGGAGACGATCGAGGGGGTCGCCGAGCACAACGACATCGGGAACGATCTCGGGCACGCGTGCGCGGATCATGCCAACGAGGGCGCTGAGTCGATCAGACTCGGCCACTCGCACGCGCTCGACAGCCTCGAGAGCCGCGGCCGCGGCAACGATCGCGGCGATGTTGACGAAGCCCGGTACGCGGCCGTGTTCCTGTGAGCCGTCCGGCGACGGGGAGCGCCACCGCACCCCGGTTCGCACCGCAAGGACGCCGACGCCTGCCGGTCCGCCCCACTTGTGGGCGCTGGCGCAGAGCACAGACCAGTGCTCGGGGGCAGGGTCGCGGCCGATCGACTGCGCGGCGTCGACGAGCAGCGGCACGTCGTGGGCCGCGCTGATCGCGGCCACCTCGGCGAGGGGCTGGCGGGTACCGACCTCGTGGTTCGCCGACTGCACCGCCGTGAGGGCGACGCCGCCGCCAGTTACGACACGCTCAAATTCACCGAGGTCGACACGCCCGAACTCGTCGACGCCCGCGGTGATCAGTTCACCCTCCGGCACAGCCCGCGCCGCATGGAGCACGCTGGAATGCTCGACGGCCGTGGCGACGATGCGGGCGCCGACGCGTGCCCTGCCCTTGGCGAGTCCGGCCACCCCGAGGTGTATGGCCTCGGTGCCCGAGCCCGTGAACGAGATCTCGTCTGGGCGGGCCCGGAGCACAGCAGCGACCGTTTCGCGGGCCATATCGAGTAATTGCCGCGCCCGGCGGGCCTCGTGGTAGCGGCGCGACGGGTCGGCCCAGCCGTGCTCAAGGGCCGTCAGGAGCGCCACTCGGGCAGCGGGATGGAGCGGCGAGGTCGAGGCGGCGTCGAGGTAGCCGGGGGGTGGCCAAGGCGTGGATTGGCCGGAGGTGAGCGGGGGATCAGGGGCGCTTGTGCTGCGGCCGTGATCGTCAGTTGTGTCGTGCGCCACGAACTGACCGTAATGCCCCACCCCAGCAGGTCCAAGTGGGGTCACTGCGCTAGTCTCACGGCGTATGTCTGACCCCGCTCTGCGGGTGAGGTGCCCTGTCTCGGCGGGGGGCTGAGCCCGGGAGCGACGATCCTGTTGGGATGTCGATCCGTGGGCTCGTCCCGATCTCCGCGCCAGTCCTGGGCCCGTCGCGCCGCGTTCGCCGCGGGCGCGTCCGCCCTTGTCCTCGTCACCGCAGGGTGCTCCTCGGACACCGAGTGGGGCCGTCTCGGCTACCCGGAGCCGGCCACCGAGCAGGGCCCGATGATCCTGGCCTTCTGGCAGAACTCCTGGATCGCCGCCTTCGCCGTGGGTGTGCTCACGTGGGGCCTGATCCTGTGGGCGGTCGTCGCCTACCGCAAGAAGGCCGCGCAGGGCGCACCCCTGCAGACCAGGTACAACGCCCCGCTCGAGATCCTCTACACCGTCGCCCCGGCCATCATGGTTGCAGCGTTGTTCATCGTGACCGCGCGAGACCAGACCGAGCTGATCAAGCTCACGGACACCAACCAGAACACCGTGGGCGTTGTCGGGTTCAAGTGGAACTGGGGCTTCAACTACACCCAGGACGACGCCTTCGAAACGGGCACCACCGCTGAGCCTGCCGAACTCTGGCTCGCTGTCGACGAGCGCGTGCGCTTCAAGCTCACCTCGCCTGATGTCATTCACTCGTTCTGGGTGCCGGCGTTCCTGTTCAAGATGGATGTCGTCCCCGGTCGCGAGAACCAGTTCGAGCTCACGCCGAACAAGGTCGGCACCTTCGCCGGCAAATGCGCGGAGCTCTGCGGCACCAACCACTCTCAGATGCTCTTCAGCGTCCACGTCGTGCCCCGTGCCGACTATGACGCGCATATCGCGGCTCTGAAGGCACGAGGCCAATCAGGTCAGCTCCAAACCGGTCGGATCGTCACTACGGGAGTTGCGTCATGACGCTGTTGAACGAACGCCCGACTGCCTACGGCGCCGACGACCACGGCATGACCACGGCCGTCCCCAGTCGCCGCAAGTTCGGTCGCACCCTCGTGAAGTGGATCACCTCCACCGACCACAAGGTCATCGGCTACATGTACCTCATCACCACGTTCGCGTTCTTCCTCTTCGGCGGGGTGATGGCGCTGCTGATGCGCGCCGAACTCGCCCAGCCGGGTCTGCAATTCGTGAGCAAGGAGCAGTACAACCAGCTGTTCACCATGCACGGCTCGATCATGCTGCTGCTGTTCGCGACACCGCTGTTCGCGGGATTCGCCAATGTGGTGATGCCGCTGCAGATCGGGTCGCCCGATGTGGCCTTCCCCCGCCTGAACATGTTCGCCTTTTGGCTTTTCGCCTTTGGTGGCCTCATTGTGTGCCTCGGGTTCTTCACCCCCGGTGGCGCTGCATCCTTCGGCTGGTTCGCCTACTCGCCACTGTCGAACGCGATCAATTCGCCGAATATCGGCTCTGACCTGTGGATCATCGGGTTCACCCTCGGTGGCTTGGGCTCGATCCTGGGTGCGGTCAACTTCGTCACGACGATCTTCTGCATGCGCGCCCCGGGTATGACGATGTTCCGCATGCCGATCTTCACCTGGAACGTCTTGCTCACCAGTGTCCTAGTGCTGATGGCCTTCCCGATCCTCGCGGCCGCCTTCGTCACCCTCGAGGCCGACCGCAAGTTCGGCACCCAGGTCTTCGACGCCGCCAACGGCGGAGCGCTGCTATGGCAGCACCTGTTCTGGTTCTTCGGTCACCCTGAGGTGTACATCCTCGCCCTGCCGTTCTTCGGCATCGTGAGCGAGATCCTCCCGGTGTTCAGCCGCAAGCCGCTCTTCGGCTACAAGGGCCTGGTGTTCGCCACCATCGCGATCGCGGCGCTCTCGGTGGCCGTGTGGGCGCACCACATGTACGTCACGGGTGCGGTGAACCTGCCGTTCTTCGCGTTCATGACGATGCTCATCGCGGTGCCCACCGGCGTGAAGTTCTTCAACTGGATCGGCACCATGTGGCGAGGGCAGGTGTCCTTCGACACGCCCATGCTGTGGTCGATCGGCTTCCTCGTCACGTTCCTCTTCGGCGGTCTCACCGGCGTGCTCCTCGCGGCGCCCCCGGTCGACTTCGCAGTCTCGGACTCCTACTTCGTCGTCGCCCACTTCCACTACGTCGTGTTCGGCACCGTGGTCTTCGCGATGTTCGGTGGGTTCTACTTCTGGTGGCCCAAGTGGACGGGTCGGATGCTCAACGAGCGTCTGGGCAAGGTCCACTTCTGGTTGCTCTTCATCGGTTTCCACACCACCTTCCTCGTGCAGCACTGGCTTGGCGCCGAGGGCATGCCGCGTCGCTACGCCGACTACCTCCCGTCCGACGGTTTCAGTGCCCTGAACGTGGTGAGCACCGTCGGGGCATTCATCCTCGGGGTCTCGACGTTGCCGTTCCTTTACAACGTCTACAAGACCTACAAGACGGCGCCGCTCGTCACGGTGGACGACCCGTGGGGCTGGGGATGCTCGCTCGAGTGGGCGACCTCCTGCCCGCCGCCGCGCCACAACTTCATCAGCATTCCGCCGATCCGCTCCGAACGTCCGGCGTTCGACCTCAATCACCCTGATCTGGTCGACATAGCGACGCAGAAGCGCACCAAGGTCCTCGACACTCTCGTGGGCACCGGCACGGCCTCGAAGGGTGACATCTCGTGAAGATCGAAGGCCTGCTCTTTGCCGGCGGCGCTCTGCTCTACGGCGTCATCGCGGCCTGCTACTGGTTCATCACCGGTGAGATCGTCGGCTCCACGGCCCTCGCGCTTACCGGCGGTCTCTCCTTCCTCATCGGCTTCTACGTCCTCTTCACCTCACGCCGGGTGGGCATCCGGCCCGAGGACGACCCCAACGCCAATATCGAGGATGCTGATCCCGACTACGGCTTCTTCAGCCCCCACTCCTGGTGGCCGTTGGCCGTGGGCCTCGCCACTGCGGTCACCTGCCTCGGCCTGGTGTTCGCGGTCTGGCTGCTGATCATGGGAGTCGGGCTCCTGCTGCTCTCCCTGGTCGGATTCGTGTTCGAGTACTACCGCGGCGAGTTCGCCGACGCGTAAGGCCCGACCCACGGCACGAACGTTGTGCCTGCTCACCCCGCACTCCCACGCCTGAGTTCGTTCCCGGTCCGGTGGACTCCGCATGCCCTTGTGCGGAGACTGGAGGGGTCAGGTTCCTCGCGATCCCGCGTGGAAGGGGGCGACGAGATGATGATTCATCGATTCTTCGCCGTTGGTGCGATGGCCGCCAGCCTGGTCTTGTCCCTCGCGGGATGTTCCTACGGGCCCATGGTCTTCGCCGCACCGGATCTTGGGCACCTCCAGATCGAGGCAGGCAGCCCGCAACAAGCGTCGATCGCCAAGATCACAACCTCGCCGAGACTGACGTCTGGCACTCTCATCTCACCCCTGACACCTGTGGCGGTGAGTGTCGCCGCGGGAAGGTTGACGCAGGTGGCCCTCAACGGCCCAGCGGGCGCCGTCTCAGGGACTATGTCGGACGATGCCACCTCCTGGACCTCCGCCAGTGAGTCGTTGGGCTACGGGGCCTCCTACCGGATCACCGCCTCGGCCGTCGATCGCATCGGGCTCACGACGACTCTGACCGGCACCTTCGAGACGGTGTCGCCTACAACATTCCTCGGCTTTGTCACCTCACCTCACGAAGGGGCAGTGGTGGGCGTGGGCCTGCCGCTTCAGGTCACGCTCGACCATGCAGTGGTGGGCGAGGTCTACCAGGCCGAGTTGGCTCGTCGGCTGGCCGTGAGTGCCGACGGCCGGGCACTGGAGGGGGCGTGGCGCTGGGCCGGTGATCAGGCGCTGACGTATCGACCCAAGACCTACTGGCCCGGGAACGCGACCGTGGTGCTCTCCGCCCCGTTGAACGGAGTGCAATTCGGACCCGACCTGTGGGGAGTCGGTGACCGTGACATCACCTTCAGCACTGGGCCCTCGATGATTTCCTTTGCGGACATGGCCACTCACCAGCTCACAGTGACGAAGGACGGCGCGACCGTGCGCACGATTCCCATCACGACCGGCAAGCCAGGATTTTGGACGCGTTCGGGTATCAAGGTGATCGAAGACAAGGAACGCGCCCGCGTCATGGACGCCGCCACGGGTGGGACGGCCACGACCGACCCGGAGTACTACCGGCTCCGTGTGGAGTACGCGATGCGCGTGACCGACTCAGGGGAGTTCCTCCACGCCGCACCGTGGTCGGTGGCTGCGCAGGGCCATGTGAACGTCTCGCACGGGTGCACCGGGATGAGCGAGGTGAATGCCAAGTGGCTCTTCGAAAACTCGCTGATCGGGGATGTGGTCGTCTATACAGGCACGTCACGCATGATGGAGCCCGATAACGGGATCGGGATCTGGAACATCTCCTGGCCCGCATGGCTGGCGGGCTCAGCGATGGAGTGACCCGAGGGGCCCAACGAGAACGAGGTGGCCAGATGAATCTGGCCACCTCGTCTGCGTGAGGAGTTGCGAGCTCAGTGATCCTTGCCCGCGTCGGCGAGTTCGCCGGCGCCGTGGGCGTGGACCTCGTGAGCGTGTGCTTCGTGGGCGTGGTGCGCGGCTTCCTCGAGCTCCTGGGCGGTCGGCCGTGCAACGTTGTCGCCGAAGTAGGCCCGTGACCACCTGGCCCGACGGCGCTTGGCCCGCAGCTTCGGGGTGGCAACCCCGTTGGCATCGGTTGCCACAGGAAGCGCCATGACTGGGACGTCGATCTTGGACAGGATGACGGCCTTCTGCTCGTCCGAGATCGGGGTGTGGATCTCGATGAACTCGCCGTGGGGGAGACGCAGGATCTGGCCACTCTCACGACCGTGCAGCAGCAGATCACGATCCCGACGCTGAAGCCCGAGGCAGAACCGTCGGGTGGCGATGAACATCAGCGGCGGGATCACGAACACGCCGATGCGCGTGAACCAGGTGAGCTGGTTGAACGAGACGTTGAAGGCCTGGGCGATGATGTCGTTGGCGCCGTTGATCACGAGCACGCCGTAGAACGAGATCGCCATGACGCCGATTGCGGTGCGGGTAGGTGCATTGCGAGGACGGTCGAGCAGGTGGTGCTCGCGCTTGTCACCAGTGACCCACGCCTCGATGAAGGGGTAGATGATCAGCACGGTGACGAGGAGCCCGGGCATGACAGCCGAGGGCAGGAACACGTTCCAACTGATCGTGTGACCCCAGATCACGCTCTCCCAGTTGGGGAATGCGCGCAGGGCCCCGTCGAGGAAGCCGATGTACCAGTCGGGCTGTGAGCCCGCGGTGACTTGATCGGGCACATAGGGGCCGTAGGCCCAGATCGGGTTGATCGTGACGAAGGCCGCGATCAGGGTCGTGACTCCGAAGACAACGAAGAAGAATCCGCCGGCCTTCGCTGTGTAGACCGGGAAGAGCGGGAAACCCACGACATTGGTGTTGGTGCGGCCAGCACCTGGGTACTGCGTGTGCTTGTGGTAGAAGACCAGCACGAGGTGGATGCCGATCATCGCCAGCAGGATTCCGGGCACCAGAAGCACGTGGAAGGTGTAAAGCCGTGGGATGAAGTCGCTGCCGGGGAACTGCCCACCGAAGATGAAGAACATCAGGTAGGTGCCGATGACGGGGATGCCCTCGACGATGCCCGCAACGATGCGCACACCCACTCCCGACAGGAGATCGTCGGGAAGGGAGTAGCCCGCGAAGCCTTCGAGGATGCCGATCAGGATCATCGATCCGCCGATGACCCAGTTGAGTTCGCGCGGCTTGCGGAACGCTCCGGTGAAGAAAATCCGGAACATGTGAACCATCATCGCGGCCATGAAGAACAGCGCAGCCCAGTGGTGGATCTGGCGGATCAGCAGGCCGCCGCGCACGTCGAAGCTGATGTTCAGCGCCGACGCGTAGGCCTCGGACATCGGGATACCGTCGAGCGGGGCGAAGGATCCGTTGTAGATGACGTCCGTCATCGAGGGCTTGAACCAGATGGTGAGGTAGACGCCCGTGAGGAGCAGGATCAGGAATGAATACAGCGCGATCTCACCGAGCATGAATGACCAGTGGTCCGGAAAGATCTTGCGCAGGTTCGCCTTGAGCAGGCTCGAGATCGGTGCACGCTGGTCGACATAGGTGACCCCTGCGCCGGCGGCCTTGACGGTGATGCTCATCCGCGCTCCCAGAAACTCGGGCCGACTGGTTCCTGGAAGTCGCCCTGGGCTACGAGGTAGCCCTCAGAGTCGACGGTGATGGGAAGTTGCGGCATGCGCCTGTTCGCCGGGCCGAACACGACATTGCCGGAGTCGGCGAGGTCGAAGGTCGACTGGTGGCACGGGCACAGCAGGTGGTGGGTCGCCTTCTGATAGAGCGCGATCGGGCAGCCCACGTGGGTGCAGATCTTGGAGAAGGCCAGGATGCCCTGGTAGTCCCAGGTCGCGCCCTTGGGTGACTGCTGCGAGCGGATCTCATCAGGAGCCATCCGGACCAGGATGATCGAGGCCTTGGCGCGCTCGTTCTGGTTGCCCTGCTCCTCCTGGATCGTGTTCAGATCCTCGGGGGAGGCGGAGATCAACGTGCCGACTCCCATGTCCTGGGGCTTGACTGGCTGGCCGGTGACGTCGATGACGATCCGACTTCCCTTGCGCCAGATCGTGTTGCGCAGGGAGTCACCCGGGAGTGGGCCCATGTCTTTGAGTAGGACGATCAGTGGCACGGGGAATAGTGCGAGCGCACCGATGAGCGTGCGTCGCACGATCTTCCGCTCGACGAACCCGGACTCGGTGACACCCATCTGGAATGCCGCTAGCGCCTCGTCGCGGTCTTCCTGAGGCGACCCGAGCGGGTGTCGTTCGTCGGTGACTTCTTCATCCGACATGAGCTTCTTCGCCCACTGGATGGCACCGATGCCGATGAGCAAGATGGACAGACCGAATGTCGCCCCGAGGATCAGGTTCGACAGCTGGACGATGCCAATCACGCCAAGGTTGACGAAGGTGGACGTGGGGATCGCAACATAGGCCGCGATAAACGCGACGATCAGGAGCGCTGAGAGGACGAACATCCCCGCGACCTGACGCTCGGCGCGACGGGCGGCGCGAGGGCTGGTGTCGGTGAGACGGTGACGGTGCGCCGGCAGCGGGAATGCGGGCTCGTCGCCGTGCTCGGCCGTGCTGAGGGTCTTGCCGTGGTCCGAGCTCATCGCACCTTCGCCCCGATCCAGACTGATGCGGCCAGCAGGATGCCGATACCCGCGGTCCAGATGAACATTCCCTCAGTCACAGGGCCGTAGGAGCCCAGGGCCAGGCCACCGGGGTCCGAGGCACTCTGAAGGTATGCGATGTACTTGATGATGGCCTGCTTCTTCTCCGCCGGCATGGTCGCGTCGGTGAAGTTCGGCATGCTCTGAGGGCCCGTGAGCATGGCCTCGTAGATCTCCCGGGGCGTTGCCTTCATCATGTTGGGCGCGTACTTGCCATCCGAGAGTGCACCGCCTCGGCCGGCAAAGTTGTGGCATTGGGCGCAGTTCGTGCGGAACAGCGTGCCACCCTCGGCGAGGTTTGCATCGTTCGTGGCCAGATCGGAGTCCGACGGGATCGACGGGCCGGGGCCGAGCGTGGCCACATAGGCGGCAAGCGCGGCGACCATCTCGGGGGTGTAGGTGGGCACCTTGCGCGGCGCCTGGTTGGACGGCTGGGCGAGGGGCATACGACCGGTGGTGACCTGGAAGTCGACCGAGGCCGCGCCGACACCGATCAGCGACGGTCCGTCGGAGGAGCCCTGGGCCCCGAGGCCGTGACAGGTGGCGCAACCCTCAAGGAAGAGCTGGCGACCTTGCTCGACCTGCTGCTGGGAGGCCTCGGGAGCGGCCGCTTCTGCCGTGCCGGAGACGGCCGCATAGCCGACTCCGGTCATCACCAGTGCTGCGCAGAGGACCACCAGGCCGGTGGCCCTGTGTCGTCGTACTGAGGTGCTGGTCACGAGTGCGCCTTCACGTGTCGGTGCGGGGGCCGTGGTGCAGGCCCGGGACGTCCGTAGCTGTGGGGGTCGGTGGGAAACTGTGTCACTTGATGAGGTAGATCATCGTGAACAGGCCGATCCACACTATGTCCACGAAGTGCCAGTAGTAGGACACGACGATAGCGGTGGTGGCCTGTCGGTGAGTGAAGCGGCGCGAGGCGTAGGTGCGCCCCAGGACGAACAGGAAGGCGATGAGGCCGCCGGTGACGTGCATCCCGTGGAAGCCGGTCGTGAGGTAGAACACCGAGCCGTAGGCGGACGACGAGAGGTTGATGCCCTCCTTCACCAACTCGGTGTACTCGGTGACCTGGCCGGCGATGAACACCGAACCCATGATGAAGGTGATGATGAACCACATGCGCAACTTGCGGACATCACCGCGCTCGGCGGCGAATACCCCGAGCTGGCAGGTGACCGAGGAGAGCACCAGCACGATCGTGTTGACCGTTGCGAAGGGGATGTTCAGTGCCTCGGTGTAGTCGCTCCACGAGGCGATGTTCACCGAGCGGAGCGTGAAGTACATCGCGAAGAGCGCCGCGAAGAACATCAATTCGCTGGCAAGCCACACGATGGTGCCCACCGACACCATGTTCGGCCTGTTGGAAGGTGCGTGTACCGGAGCGTTCTCAATCACAGATGCAGTCGCCACGCGCAGATTGTGGCAGGTCCGGGCCATTAAGGCGTGCCCACCCCCCGACTCCGCGTGGCGACGTGGCGAGGGTCACTCTCCTGGGTGCGAACCACGCTCAGAGATGGTCCGTGAGGGCCCACCGGTCGGCACGGTTACGATGCGTCCATGAGCGCCGCCGCAGCCGAACGCACCCTCACCGTCCTGATCTACAGCGACGACGCCACCGTGCGTGGAACTGTCCGTACCGCCCTCGGGCGCCGACCAGCGGCAGACCTCCCACTGGTGGAGTACATCGAGATCGCCACCGAGTCCGCGGTAATCCGCCGCCTTGAGCAGGGCGGGATCGACCTCGCGGTGCTCGATGGTGAAGCGGTGCCCTCCGGCGGCATGGGAATCTGTCGTCGGATGAAGAACGAGATCTACAGCGCCCCTCCGGTACTCCTACTCACGGGGCGCCCGCAGGACGCCTGGTTGGCCACCTGGTCGCAGGCCGAAGCGGTCGTTCCCCACCCCCTCGACCCGGTACTGCTCGCCGAGGCCGCCGCAGCGTTGCTGCGTCCTCGCGTCGCGATCTCCGGTCGCTGACCGAGGTCGAGCATGAGTGCCACGTCCCCCGATTCTGACGCGATCGCGGCGTCGGACCCCGTGGCGTCGGAGCCGCGGACCTGGTCCTCCCTCACGTCGGCCCTGATCCGCGGCGAGGATCTCGCAGCCGCCGATGCCGACTGGGCCATGGACCGCGTACTCACGGGTGAGGCCACGCCCGTGCAGTTGGCGGGCTTCCTG
>WLRQ01000047.1 GCA_009697815.1 Actinomycetota bacterium | reverse complement strand
GAGCGGGAGAAGGAGGAGGACATGAGACAACCCTAAACACCACCACTGACAGTGCCCCCACCAAACAGGCCCCCGAAACCCGTTGATACACAAGAACAATTACGCCCACAGCGATCACAAACGATCATCGGCAACGTCTACGACTACGACAGTCAGGAGCGACGAATCCAGTGATCAGCAGGTGGGGGTATCCGCAAAGATCGATGCATGTGCACCAGTTCCGACCTGCAGATCGGTGGCCAACCACACGCCATCGGCAGCGCTGAGCACCACGGTCAGCGGGCGCACGGTGTCTCCGAGTGCTCGCCGCAGCGCTACCGTGACGGTGCCATCAGAGTTGACGTCGGAGGACTCCACCGTCGGTGCGGCACTGAGTCCCACCTGATTGCCGTTGAGGTAGGACTCACCGCAGAACCTGTCGCTGAAGTAATCGTGGGCTTGCAGCCAGGACAGTCGCTCGCGCAGCGCCGGCGACAGCGGACTGCTGGCCCACGGCCTCGCCGACCACACGTACCCCGCGGACGGATCATTGAGGTCGTTGGGTGACCTCTCATAGAGACTCAGCGCAGCCCGCACCGCAGCCGCGACTTCGACACTCGCGCTTGCGCTCGTGGTGGAACCACCACTTGTGCTCACACTCGTGGTCAGACTCGAAGTCGGACTCGCAGTCCGTGATGACGTGGGGGCCGATGAGTCCGCAACACTGGGCCCCGGCTGACTCGCACATCCCGCAAGGCCCACCGCGGCCAGGAACGCGAATGCAACCCTCGCGCCCACTCGGCCCACTCGATACCTCATCGCGACCCCCTGGCCGCAGACGGAGATCGGCACTACCCCTGGTCCGGCGCCTACGTCCAGGCTAGTCGCCTATGTGCTCCGAGGAGGCCCTTCCCAGAACGGCCAGTGCCCAGGCGTAGATCTCCGCCTCGTAGTGCAGTTCCGCGTATCGACCCGATGGCCCTCCGTGCGCTCCCGCACCCGTCTCGCAGCGGAACAGCACCGTGCGCGGCGATACCGCGGACGAGGGATCGTCACCTTCCCCATGGGCTGGGTCCGACGCTCGAAGGCGCGCCACCCATCGCGCCGGTTCGCGCACGAGCACACGTGGATCGTGCACCGCCCCCGTCACCAGCAGGGGCGGTCGTGCGACCACGTCGGGAAGGTTGAGCATCGGCGCGTAGTCCGACATCCACTCAGCCTGCTCGGGGTCGCGGGGGTCACCCCATTCAAGCCATTCCTGGGAGGTGAGCGGGAGCGTTGAGTCGAGCATCGACGCCACGACATCGACGAATGGCACCTCAGCGATCACGCCTGCCCAGAGCTCGGGACGCCTCCCGTACAACGCGCCCTGAAGCAACCCGCCGGCTGACAGGCCGCGGGTGACGACACCCGAGACCACACCGTCGAGTAGGTATTCGGCGACCGCCGCCTGGTCGTCGAACGTGTGGTGCTTGGACGCCAGATGCCCGTCCACCCACCACCGACGGCCCATCTCGCCGCCTCCCCGCGGATGGCCGACAGCGAATACGAGTCCTCTGTCGAGAATCGAGGGAAGCGATCGCCACCAGTCGATGCCCCAGTCTGGGTCGCACGATGCCTCATACGAGCCGTAGCCGTAGAGAACGCACGGTGCGCTGCCATCGAGTCGAATATCTTCGCGCCGCATGAGTATTACCGGGACATTGACTCCATCAGGCTGCAAGACGAGCCGACGCTCGCAGACATAGGCATCAAGATCAACGCCCACACTCTCTCGTCGGTGCCTCTCAGCCCGCGACCCATCGAATGAGTAGTCCCACCACACGGCGGGGTGGATGAACGACTCGAGGGCGATCGTGACAACCTGCGCGTGCCAGTCGTCATTGCGGCTCATCCGCGCCATGCCACCTGCGTGTTCGGGCAGGACATCGAACCAATCACCGTCGCGGGGCACCACGCGCAGCACCGCCGCACCATCACGTCGCAGCGACAGCACATACCCCAGCTCGAACGCATCAACCCCCCACACCCGTTCTGAGGGATGCCCGTCGATCACCGGTGACCAGGCAGACGGGTCGTCGACATCTGCCCACATCACCCGGAACTCCGGTGCGTCGAGATTTGTGGTGACGAGGAAGCCATCGGAGCCAGTGCCCCGGAGGCCCGGTGCGTGCTCAAGTTCGTATTCGAGGCCGAGTTCGCGCGGCCGCACGAGCCTGGGAGAAGTCTCGAAATCGCCCGTCGGCACAAGCCATTCCTCGGTGAACCCCCGTCCCCTCAGCGAGATCATCGCCCAGGCGCCCGAGCGCGCCGCGCACAACTCGACCTCCATGCGCTCATCGTCATCCTCGAAAACAAGCATGTCTGCGCTCGCTGGGGTGCCAAGAACATGGCGCCATACCTGGTGAGGCCGATATGCATCGTCGTGGACGGTGTAGAGGATCGACGCGGAGTCAGCAGCCCAGGCCGAGCCGTAGTACGTGCGTGGGATCACTTCCTCGAGATCAATACCCGCGCGGAGATCACGGAATCTCAGCACGTAGACCTCGTCACCCTCGAGGTCGACCGACCACGCGAGCCAACGGCCATCCGGGCTGACCTCGAGAAGGCCCTCGTGCAGGTATCCGGTTCCGCCATCGTCGTGCACCTTCTGGAGGTCGATCAGCAGCAGCTCCGCGGAGGATCCGTCTCGGACCGGACGTCGGACAAGTTGCGCGTAGTCATTCCCCTCGGGGGTCAGGAGGCGATAGCGCCAGCCTTCGGCCTCCCACGGAGACGAGGGCTCATCGTCGGGCACTCGTGCCGACATCTCTCTTGCCAAAATTTCGCGCAGACGTGCAAGCCCCGACACGCGCTCGTCGTAGTAGTCACGTTCGGCCTGAAGATAAGCAGCTGTCGCGGGCTCGTCTGGGTCGGCGATCCATGCGTAAGGGTCGGCGTCCTCGGATGCCGACCCCCGGCCACTGCCGAGCCCTCGGCCCGGGGCAGGAGGTGCGATCGGCGCGTGAGACATGTCCGGACCGTAGTTCACCGCGCGTCCTCGCGCACCGGTGCGTGAGGTCGAAGATCGTGTGCGGGGGAACGAACGCTCAACAACCCTCCCCAAATGCGGCTCAATGGGATAGGAATGCGACACACAGGACTGTCCCGTGAGTCAGTCCGTCGCGTCGGGCCACTCATCACGGCTCGCTTGGAGGGCACATGAGCTCACTTTCGGTCCGCACCCGCCTACTTGCCGGCTGCTCGGTCGCCGCGCTCATTCTCGGCGCGGGCCTCGCCGGGGCCGGGCTCTCGGGCACTGCCAGCGCCGCCGACGACCCGGGCGCCTCCTCGACACGCTCCGTCTTCACCGTCGGCATGACCCAGGACATCGACTCGGCCAACCCGTTCACCGGCATCGTCGCGGTCGCCTATGAGATGTTCCAGATGGAATACCCCACGCTCACGGAGTACTCGGCGTCGGACTTCTCGATCGTGCCTGGCCTAGCCGAGTCCTGGTCGGAGGCCGCCGATAAGAAGTCGTGGACGTACAAGATCCGCGCCGGGCTGACGTGGTCTGACGGTCAGCCGCTGACCGCCGCTGACGCCGCCTACAGCTTCAACCGGGTGATCAATGGTCAGTACGAGCGGACGAACTACGGTTCCTATGTCGGCAACATCACCAAGGCCGTCGCCACTGACGCCACCACGCTGGTACTCAGCGTCGAGAAGCCGTCTCCGATCATGGAGAAGCTACTCGTCTACATCATCCCCGAGCACATCTGGAAGTCGATCGACGAGAAGGCGATCAAGAGTTACAAGAACGAGGGCACCCTGGCTTCGCCCACCGTCGGAGCCGGCCCCTATGTGATGATCGAACGCCGCGTCGGCCAGTTCATCCGAATGCAGGCGAACCCCAACTTCTGGCGTGGCAAGCCCGCAGTCGACGAGATCGTCTTCAAGATCTATAAGAACCAGGACGCACTCGGACAGGCGCTGAAGAAGGGCGAGATCGACTTCGCCGACTCGCTCGAGTCGAACGTCTTCAAGTCGCTCCAGAACATCCCTGGGATCACCACGGTTTCCTCCACGTACTCCGGGTTCAACGAACTCAGCTTCAACACCGGCGCAGCACTCGATGACGGCACGCCGATCGGCGACGGCAACCCGCTTCTGAAGGACAAGGCACTTCGTCAGGCCCTCGGCTGGGCGATCGACCGCGACGCACTGGTCGCGAAGGTCCTCGGGGGCAGTGGCTCCCCGGCCTCGACGATCGTCCCCACGATGTACGCCGCCCTCCACCTCGATCCCGCGAATCCAGTGACCTATGACCCCACGAAGGCGAAGTCACTTCTCGACGCCGCCGGATATGCGGTGGGCTCGGACGGTATCCGCGCCGACGCCAAGGGAAACCGACTCTCCTTCAGACTCCTGGCCCGCTCCGATTCCTCGGGTGGCGCCTCAACCAAGGCCGCGGCCTTCATCAAGGGGTACTTCGCGGCAGTCGGGGTGGAGGTCACCACGAAGGTCATCTCTTCCGACGCACTCACCGAGATCATCGGCCAGGGCAATTTCGACATTTTCGAGTGGGGCTGGGTGGTCGAGCCCGATCCCAACTACCAACTCTCCACCTTCACCTGCGCCAACCGCTCGTATGTGGACGGGGGCTCG
This sequence comes from Actinomycetota bacterium, assembly GCA_009697815.1. Classification (GTDB taxonomy): domain Bacteria; phylum Actinomycetota; class Actinomycetes; order S36-B12; family CAIYMF01; genus Longivirga. The sequence continues at coordinate 16,525 of WLRQ01000047.1, read as the reverse complement.
ACCTACGCAAACCTCTCGGATTCCTTCTACTGCAACCCGGCCTACGACGCCCTTTTCGAGCAGCAGGGAGTCGAGACCGACGTCGCGAAGCGCACCGCGATGATCAAGCAGATGCAACAGATGCTCTATGACGATGCGCCCTACATCCTGACGTACTACTACGACAATCCCGAGGCCTACCGCTCTGATCGCTTCACGGGCTTCGTCCCTCAGCCCGCCCCGAAGGGATCACTGCTTTTCCAGTACGGGACGTGGTCCTACGAAAACCTCAAGCCCGTCTCAGAAGTCACCGCGACGCCCGAATCCCCGGGCAGCACGAACACCGCAAGTGCTGCGCCCGACCCCGGCACCCAGCCGGAGTCAACGCCATCCAGCAGCTGGGGGCTCATCGCGGGCATCGTCATCCTCGCGCTCGTCATCATCGTCGTCGTGGTCGTCCTAGCCCAACGTCGCAACCGCGACCTAGACGTCGACGACGACCGCGAGTAGGGGCGCAGACGCAGTTGGCACTCATGCCGTCCGTGGGCACGCCTCCCGCACATCGGGGCTCGCGCTCCACCGTGCGTTCACACCCGACCGCGACGTACGTCGTCAGGCGAGTGATTGCAGCGATCAGCACGCTGATCTTCGTGGTGCTGTTCAACTTCTTCCTCTTCCGGGTCATGCCCGGCGATCCCATCGCGCTTTACACCAAGGGTCGCAATGTCGATGCCGACCAAATCCGCCTACTTCGAGCCGCACTCGACAAACCACTCGGGGAACAGCTACTGCAGTACCTGACGAACCCCTTCTCCGCCGGCGTCGACTCCGTGAAGTACAACGCACCCGTGTGGGAGGTCATCGGCCCGCACGTCTGGCCCACTCTCCTGCTCGTCGGTACCGCCACGCTCATCGCGACCACCATCGGGGTGTGGCTCGGGATCCGGAGCGGATGGAACCGCGGCGGGCACTTCGACAAGATCTCGACCAATGTCACGCTGGTTCTGTACTCGATGCCCGAGTTCTGGTTCGGAATGATCATCCTCATCGTGTTCGCGGTGGGAATGGGCCCCGTCCCAGGCCTATTCCCGACCGGAGGTCTGACCACGCCCGGGGTCGACACCTCCACTCCCGCCGGTTGGCTCGATGTGGCATGGCATCTGGCCCTTCCCGTCACGACTCTCGCCGTGATCTACCTGGCCGAGTACTCCCTCATCATGCGGGCCTCGATCATTGAGGAGGCCGGCCAGGACTATCTCCAGACTGCCCGGGCGAAGGGCCTGATGGACGCGATGGTGCGACGGCGCCACGCTGTCCCGAACGCCCTGCTGCCCACCATGACCCTCGTGTTCCTCAACCTCGGCTTCGTCGTGGGTGGGGCGATCACCATCGAGTACGTGTTCTCGATCAGCGGACTCGGATCACTGACCGTCGATGCCCTGAGCGGCCCGGATGTCCCGCTCCTGCAGGCACTCTTCCTGCTCTTCTCCGCCGCGGTCATCGTCGCCAATCTCGTGGCCGACCTGCTCTACGGATACTTCGATCCACGGGTGCGCACATGAGCACTTCCGAGATCCACGACAATCCCGCGCGGCTCTCCCCGCGAGGGATCGTCCGCATGCGCCGTCGGGCGGCCTTGCACAAATTCACGCGCAGCTTCCGCCACAGCCCCAGCGGAATGGTGGGCCTGTGCCTCCTCGGGGTGTTCGTGGTGGTGGCCGTCGCGGCGCCACTTGTGTTTCCGCGTAGTGCGCTCGACGTCACCCAGGCCATCGCGAACCCATTCCAGCCACCGTCGTGGGACTACCCTCTCGGCACCGATGACTCCGGGCGCAGCGTCCTCGCCCTCGTGGTGTGGGGCGCGCGCATCTCACTGCTCGTAGGGCTCGCCGCCACCGTGCTGTCGATGGTGATCGGCACCACCGTGGGCATCTCCTCCGGACACTTCCGCGGCTGGACGGGCGGAGCCCTCGATCGCGTCACGGACTGGTTCCTCGTGATCCCCTACCTGCCGTTGGCGATCGTTCTCGCCACCGTTCTGGGTAGGTCGATGCTCAACATCATCATCGTGATCGGCGTGACCTCGTGGCCCGGCACCGCCCGGTTGATCAGGGCGCAGACCCTTTCGGTCGAGGGCAGGCCCTATCTCGAACGCGCCAAGGCACTCGGGGCTGGCCACTACCACCAGATGACACGGCACGTGTTGCCGAATGTGACCCCACTCGTCTTGGCCAACACGACGCTTGCAGTATCGATCTCGATCCTGTCCGAGACCACGCTGTCGTTCCTCGGTCTGGGTGATCCCGACAATGTCTCGTGGGGATCGATCCTCGAGCAGGGCTTCCAAGCGGGGGCCATCTCCCAAGGGGCGTGGTGGTACCTCGGCGCTCCGGGCGTGTGCGTCGTGCTCGTCGTGCTGGCGTTCAACCTCATCGGCCGTGCGGTCGAGGGCATCCTCGACCCTCGCGCGGCGGGTCGCTGATGGCCCTCCTCGAGTTCGATGATGTGTCGATCACCTACCACTCGCGGGGCGTCGACGTGCCCGCGGTGCGCGGTGTCACGCTGAGCGTCGCGGCTGGTGAAACCCTTGGTATCGCTGGAGAATCCGGCTGCGGAAAGTCGACGCTCACGAGCACGGTCCTACGCATGCAGCCGAAGTCTGCGACCGTCACCGGCGAGGTGCGGCTCAACGGCCGCAACGTACTCACGCTCCCGTGGGGTCAGGTGAGGGCACTGCGCTGGGCTGAGGCGTCCATGGTGTTCCAGGGCGCCATGCACGCACTTAATCCGGTACAGCGCGTCGGAGATCAGTTGGCCGAGCCCTTGGTGCTGCACAACCGGGTGTCGGCGTCGAAGGCCGCTGTGCGCGTAAGCGAACTCCTCGAGATGGTCGGACTGCCCGCGCGAAGTGCCCGGGTCTACCCGCATCAGCTATCCGGCGGCCAGAAGCAACGAGTCATGATCGCGATGGCGCTGGCATGTGAGCCCCAATTGATCGTCGCCGATGAGCCCACCACGGCCCTCGATGTGATGGTGCAGGCGCAAGTGCTCGACGTCCTGCAGGGGCTCGTACGTGAGCTCGGCGTCGGCCTGGTCTTCATCAGCCACGACCTGTCCGTCCTCTCCACCACGTGCGACCGAATCGCGGTGATGTACGCGGGACGTGTCGTCGAGGAGGGCCCTGCCGCCGACGTGTTCGACCATCCCCAGCATCCCTACGCAACTGCCCTGGCCGGGGCCTTCCCCCGCGTCGGCGACACTCGGTACCGCTACGCGCCCTCGGGCCTGCCCGGCGACCCCCCCTTCCCCGGCGACCTTCCCGTGGGCTGCCCATTCCACCCCCGCTGCCCGGGGGCCATGGACGAATGTCGCATGGCAGAGCCACCTCTGCTGCAGATCGGCGATCGACGCTCTGCCTGCCTCAGGGTGCACTCGACGGGAGAACGCTCATGAGCCTCGACGAGCGCCGCCCCGCCGCGCTTGAGGCGCGCGGTTTAGAAGTTGCCTTCCGCGGGCGTGGCGGCGGCGGTACAGCGTGGGCCGTCGACGGTGTCGACCTGGCACTGGGCCACGGCGAGATCGTGGCACTCGTCGGCGAGAGTGGCTGCGGCAAGACAACCCTTGCGCGCGCGCTCCTGGGCCTGCAGCGCCCCGCCTCTGGCCAGGTGCTCGTCGATGGCGCTCCCTTGGGATACCGCGGCAAGGAACTCAAGGCCTATCGTCGTCGCGCACAACTCGTGCTTCAGGATCCGACGGGTGCCCTGAACCCACGTCACACCGTGTACGAAGCAGTCGCCGAAGGTCTTCGGGTACACGGGATCGTGCAGGATGAAGAGGCACGTGTCGCCGAAGCCCTCTCCCTCGCGGGTCTTCGACCCCCCGAGCGGTTCTACCTGCGCTATCCGCATGAGCTATCCGGCGGCCAGCGACAGCGCGTTGTCATCGCTGGCGCACTGGTGCTCAAACCCGATGTCATCGTGGCTGACGAGCCGGTCTCGAGCCTGGACGCCTCGGTACGCGGCGAGATCCTCGCACTGCTGCTGCGACTACGCGATGAGCTGGGCCTGTCTCTGTTGGTCGTCACCCACGACCTGGGCCTGGCATGGAACATCGCCGACCGTGTCGCGGTGATGTACCTCGGCCGCATCGTCGAACAGGGCCCGACCGAAGAACTCCTCACACACCCACGGCATCCCTACACGCGCGCACTGCTCTCGGTGGTACCCGAGATGCAGCGACTCGAACCGGTCGTCCTTGCTGGCGAACCACCCGACCCCACAAACATCCCTACCGGGTGCCGGTTCCACCCTCGCTGTCCGGTCGTGGCCTCGGGTGAGGCAGCACGCCTGGGTATCGAGGAGCGCTGTCGCACAGGCGAGCTCGAGATTCTCACGGTGAGTCCCCAGCACACCAGCGCATGCCATCTCGCCATCAACGAGGGAATGTAGCGGGGCCGCGTCCGCGGATTGCCGTCTGACCCTTCCTCCATGTCGATCGTGGCCCCATACTTACTGACTGACGAGTCAATAGCGGCCGACATGCGATGGGCCAGAGACGGACTGGGGAAGTGGCGCAGGACTACGACGTCGCCATCGTGGGCGGTGGACACAACGGGCTGGTGGCGGCCGCTTACCTTGCGCGCGCCGGCCTGCGCACGGTGGTCCTCGAGCGTCGCCATATCGTCGGAGGAGCGGCTGTTAGCGAGAAGCCGTTCGGCCCCGACTATGTCGTGACGAGCCTGAGCTACGTCGTGTCATGGCTGCCGCCATCGCTCATCCGAGACCTCGACCTCGTCCGTCACGGCTATCACGTCTACCCACAGGGGCCGTACTTCGCACCGCGCGTCGACGGCCGTCACCTGCAACTGCCCGAGGACAGGTCGGCCCGCCGGGCCCAGATTGCGAAGTTCTCGGTCAAGGACTCCCTCGCGATCGATCGCTGGGACGACTGGATGGACGGACTCGGCGCGATACTCGGGCCCCTGATCAACGAGATCCCGCCGAAGATCGGGTCTCATCGGCCCGCCGACGTCGCACGCCAGGCCCTGCTGTTGCGCAGGCTCAGGACGATCGATGAGCGCAAGGCCGTCGACCTCACGCGGTTGCTGACGAGCAGCGCAGCCGATCTCATCGAGGACGCCTTTGAGTCTGATGCCATGCGCGGGGTGCTGTCGGTATCCGCCGTCATCGGATCGTGGGCCGGCCCACGAACACCGGGGACCGCGTATGTCATCGCCCACCACCACATCGGTGACCTCGGAGACGGTCGGGTGGGCGCCTGGGGTTTCCCTCGCGGTGGCATGGGCGCCATCAGTCAGGCGCTCGAGTCGGCGGCACTGTCATTCGGGGCCGAGATCCGCACGGAGGCGCCCGTCGCCCGCATCACCACGAAGGCAGGTGCCGTGAGCGGGCTCGTCCTCGACGACGGCACCGAGATCTCGGCGGGCACGGTGATCACGACTGCGCACCCGCAGATCTCATTTCTACACCTGCTCGATCGCCACGAGCTTCCCACCGACTTCGTCGAGGACATCGAGCGCTACAAGTCCCGCAGCGGCACCGTGAAGATCAACGTGGTTCTCGACCGCCTGCCCGAGTTCACCAGCCGCCCCGGGTTCGACCCCCAGGTACATGGCGGAACGATCGTGCTCTCCGAGAGCCTCGACGAGGTGGAGACCTCATTCCAGGAAGCCGCTGCCGGGCGGCCGAGCACCGTGCCATTCGCCGACATCTGCATCCCCAGCGTGTTCGACCCGACGCTCGCACCTCCGGGCCAGCACGTCATGAGCATGTTCACCCAGTGGGTGCCCCACACCTGGAACCAGGAGCGACACACCGCCGAGCTCGAGGCATACGCAGATCGGCTCTTCGCTCGCATGGACCAGGTGGCCCCGGGCTTCACGGAGTCGGTCCTGCACCGCCAGATCCTGAGCCCCTACGACATCGAGCACGAGTACGGAATCATCGGAGGCAACATCTTCCACGGCGAACTGACGATGGGGCAGATGTTCCATGCGAGACCGGCCGCAGGATATGCCGACCTGCGAACCCCGGTGCGCGGCCTTTACCAGGCAGGGTCGGCCACCCACGGCGGTGGTGGCGTCACAGGCATCCCTGGCCGTAACGTCGTACGCCAGATCCTCTCCGACCGCAAGAAGTCTCAGTGGCGCGACCGCGCACGCATCGGGAAGTGGAGCCGCGCTGATGGGTGAACTCCAGGCCGCGCTCCCCCGCGACCACTACGTCGACGCGGAGGTCCACTCAACCGAACTCGAACGAGTTCTCCTGCGCGAGTGGACATGCATCGGACGTCTCGATGAATTCGGCTTTACCGCTCCGGGGTCCGCAACTCTGATCCCCGAAAGGCTCGCCGTTGTCGACCTCCTGGGGGAATCGGTCCTCGTCACCACCGATATCGACGGAGCGCTCCACGCCTACTACAACGTCTGCCGTCACCGAGGCTCGCAGGTGGTGCCTGCCGATCCCGCCGGCCCGGCCATCGAGCCCCGAGCCGCCAAGATTCTGCGATGCCCCTACCACTCATGGACTTACGGGCTCGACGGTGCCCTCATTCATGCACCTCACACGGACGATGTCGCACTTGATCGCTCATCGTTCGCGCTCCACCCTGTGGGCGCCGACTCCTGGGGCGGCTGGCTCTGGCTGCACGGCACGCCGGGCGAGGCCGTTCCCTTGCTCGAGGAACTCGCGCCCGTCCCGGACAAGGTGGTCCGCTACCCGCTCGACACTCTCGTCCTTGGAACCCGCCTACGGTACGAAGTTGCAGCGAACTGGAAGGTCATCGCCGAGAATTACAACGAGTGCTACCACTGCGGACCGGTGCACCCCGAACTCTCACGGCTCGTTCCCGCCTTCATTGGCGGTGGCACCGGGCTGGAGTGGGACGACGGTATCCCGCACCGCGAGGGCGCGTGGACCTTCACGCTCTCGGGCACAAGCGACCGCGCACCGTTCCCCGACCTCGACGAGTTCGAGCGCGTGCGCCACAAGGGTGAACTCATCTATCCCAACCTGCTCCTCTCGCTCGCGGCCGAGCACGCGGCGGCCTTCATGCTGCGCCCCATCGCCGTCGACCGCACCGAAGTGATCTGCGACCTGCTGTTCGCCGCTGACGAGGCTGCAAAGCCGACGTTCGACCCGAGCGACGTCGTCGAACTATGGGACTTGATCAACAGGCAGGACTGGGTGGTCTGCGAGTCGGTCCAGCGCGGCATGTCATCACGCGCCTACACCGAGGGCTGGTACGCCCCGATGGAGGAGAGTTCCCTGGACATCAGGCGGTGGCTGCTGCCCAGGCACGGACCTGCGGTGGACAGATCATGAGGTCAGGACAGTGTCGCGACGTCGACGCCAAGTTCGCGAGAGGCGGCGAGCGCGGCCCATGCCGCAAGCTGCTTCTTCGTCAGGCTTCGGTGCACCATCACCTGAACCGCGAGGCCGTCCAGGAGAGCCGAGAGTCGCCAGGCGGCGCCTTCAGGATCATCACACGTCATGATCCCTTGCTCGACCCCGAGCGCGATCTGGGTGACCAGCGCATCCTTCCAACGCACATCGAGACGTCGGCTGGTCGCGCGCATCTGCTTCTCACGCAGGGACTCCGCCCAGGCGTCGACCCACAGTGTCCATCCGTTGCCGGCGCCCTGTGGCGAATAGAGCGCCAGGATGCGGCGCACCCCGTCGATGGGGTCGGCAGCCCGTGCCACGGTAGCGTCGAGCCTGGCGAGGTCGCGGTTGACGGCGTACTCGAGTGCCTCGGCGAAGAGCCTCTCCTTGGTGCCGAAGTGATAGAAGATGAGCGCCGAGCTCACCCCAAGCGCGGCAGCAACGTCGCTCACACGCGTGCGCGCGAACCCGCGACCGGCCACCTCTGCCTCGGCGGCGGCGAGGATCTCTTCGCGGCGCACCTCAACACTTCTTCTCGTCACGATCGAGACCTTACTGTCGCTCCGAACAGCAGGACCAGCCGATGAGCACACTTCCCGATCTCTCCACCGTCGTGCCCCTCGCTCCGGTAGACCCCGATGGTCTGGCGCGCGCGTTGCTTCCATTCGGCCAGTCCCGAATGCTGCCACCGGAGGCCTACACCTCCCCCGACGTCCTGGCGTGGGAGCGGAGGAACCTCGTCGCCGGCAGTTGGGCGTGCGTGGGAAGACTCGATGAGTTGCGGGCTGGCGGCGCGACACAGCGCGCACTGGTTGTCGGCGATATCCCCGTCCTGCTGACCTTCGACTCCGATTCGGTTCGCGCACTCGCCAACACCTGCCGCCACCGCGGGCACGTGCTGCTCGGTGATGACGAGACCTCGTCGAAGTCGACCATCCTGTGCGTTTACCACGCGTGGACCTACCGCCTCGACGGCTCACTCAACAGCGCTCCTCGCTTCCGCGATTACGAGAAGTTCGACAAGGACGAGCACGGGCTCGTCGAACTTCCCGCCGCCCTCTGGCACGGCTGGCTGTTCGTGAACGCCACGGGCACCGCACCCTCGTTCGAGGAGCACATCGGTGAGCTCGAAGGGATCGTGGCGCCCTACCGACCAGAGGACCTCGTCCTCGGCGCCCGTCACACGTATGAGATCAACGCGAACTGGAAGCTCGTCTCGGAGAACTACCACGAGTGCTACCACTGCCCACTGATCCACCCTGAGCTCTGCGAGGTGTCGAACCCGACCTCAGGCCACAACTTTGTGCTCCCGGGAGCCTGGCTCGGCGGCACGATGCTGTTCAAGGACGGCGCTACGACGATGTCTCTCGACGGCACCTCGAAGGGAGTTCCCATCGAAGGTGCTCCTCAGGACCACGTGCTTTACGTGCAGCTCTTCCCGAACCTGCTCATCTCCGGACACCCCGATTACCTGATGACCCACCGCGTTCTACCCCTTGCCCCTGACCGCACGTGGATCGAGTGCAGCTGGTACTTCCCCCACGCCGACGTCGACCCCGCGTACGCGGTGGACTTCTGGGATCTCACCAACTCCCAGGACTGGAAGGCCTGTGAGCTCGTACAACGAGGCCTGACATCACCGCACTTCAAGCCGGGGCCGTTCGCGCCGAATGAGGATGCGGTGCACCAGTGGGTTCAGATGGTGGGTCGCAGCTACCTCGGCATCGACCCGAACGACACCACGACGGTGCCTCCGGGCTGACAACCCTCGCTACCACCGGGGCAGCCTCGGAGAGCGCTCAGGCGAGATCGCGAGCGAACGACTGTCGCCATGATCGTTCGGCCACGACGTCGTCACCCTCAGTGCACACGAGCGAGATCATGACGTCGTAGGTCACGGGCCCGGCGTGCACTTCGAGGATCGATCGCGCCTTGACCGACACCGAGTTTCCTGCGCCGTCGTCGTCGAAACGCAGTGCGAATGAGACATCGGACGATGCGATCTGCTCGAACGTCCGCGTAGAGACACTGACGCGCCCGGCGTAGTGCTCGGCCACGGATCCGTAGGGCGCGTCGTAGACGGAACCATGATCGATAACACACGAGGTGGTGCGTCCGAGAATGTCGCGTTCAACTCTCCAGAGGACCCCGTGACTTGACTCGGGCGACGTCTCGTCGCCGGCAGCGAGCGCGCGGGGTGTCGGGGATCCGGCTGGCGCATAGGCGGGAAGTAAGAGCCGACCCCCGTGGATCGACAGTGTGACCGGTGCCGGTGGCGCCGTGGTGTTGGGCCAGTCGGAGCCGGCGATGGAGACTCGGAGTCGACGGCCCGGCCGCCACTGCCATGCCGTGGCCTCGAGCTCGACCTCGACGTCGTAGACCTGATGCGGCACAAGCGGAATCGCGGTGTCCATACCCTCACGTCGCGTGAGGTTCAGGACTCCCCTGGTGACGAGAGTGGAGGTGCCGTCCGATGCCACGTCGGTGAGTTTGACCGACACCGTGGCCACGGGCGCGGAGGCGGAGAGAGTCAGGGCAACGCGCGCGTTCCCCGCGATTTCTAGCCCCTCGGGGTCGACCTCCCACGTGAGGGAGTCGACGTCATCATGGCGCTGGTCGAGCGGCTGGCCATAGGGAAGGTGGCCTGCGCATGAGATCCACGCGGCGGTTCCGATATCGGGCGTGACTACGTACGGCAGCTTGGCCTCGAGCGGGAACTCCATCCACGACGATCGCTCCGAGGGCCAGGTGTCGGCACGCCACTGCCCTGGCACGAGGTCGAGGTCCGGCGCAGGCTTGTGAGATGCGCGGGAATACCAGAGTGCACTGGGCTCAGCGTCGACGCCGTTGTCGATGCCGCGAAGCCAACGGTCCCACCACGCGACCATCTCGGGCACGAGGTCGATGCGGGGTCCGGGCAGCGACGACGACGTGGCCGCATGCGACCACGGGCCCGCGATGAGTCGTCGCGGTACGCCTGCTTCACCGAGTTTCTCCATAGTGCGAAAGGTGTTGTTGCGATAGCCATCCGCCCATCCAGCAACGATCATCACGGGACACTCGATGCGCTCGTAGCCCGGCCTAACCGAGCCGTGCCGCCAGTAGGAGCCGTCGCGAGGCTGGCTCAACCAGGTGAGCAGCCACGGCTCGTGCTCGGCGATGCGCGCCCGCCACTCCTCGCGCCAGGCGGGCCCGAAGACCGCGGGTACGGGGGGCAAGGCGTTCATCGGGGTCATGTAGTGGCAGTAGTCGACGAGGTCGATCCACCTGCGCAGACCGCCCATGTAGTGGACGTCGTCGGTGTAACGGTCGTCGGTGGCGTAGATGGCGATCACTGCCTTGAGCCCGGCAGGTCGCTCGCACGCCATCTGCAGCGAATTGAATCCGCTATAGGAGGTTCCGTACATCCCGATGCTGCCGTCGCACCAGGGCTGCGCGGCAAGCCACTCGAGGACCTCCGCCAGGTCGACCTGCTCCTGGGCCGGGTACTCATCGGTGGCCCTACCACCGCTGCTCCCGGTACCGCGAAGGTCGAGACGGACGACCGCGTAGTGGTGATCGTCGCGGAGCCTGACGTACTCGGGCCGGTAGGACGAGGTCATGTCGTCCTTGCGATAGGGCAGAGCCTCGAGGATGCACGGCTGCGGTCCACGGACGGGGCCGGGCAGGTAGAGAGTCGCCGCGAGGAACACGCCGTCGCTCATGGGGATCCAGGTATCAACCTTTGTGCCCGGCTCAATGGGAGACGCAGAGACGTCGGTCATGAGTGCCGCCCTTCGCGGATGAGTCGTGCGACGGCCTCGACTGGCAGCGCGCCCACGAACCGTCCACCCACACCTGTGACCTCATGGGCCGAGAGCAGTGAGATGAGCACCGCCTCCTCCGTCGCGTCGACAACAGCCTCGAAGTACGGGTCGAGAGCACGACCGCTGATGGGTGCAAGGGCGGGTGCCATGCCCCGGGGCACGCGAAGCCCCAGGGCGACCGCGAGGAAGATCTCACCTGAGGCGTGGTGGGCCGTACTACCAGCGCGGGCCAGACCAAGTCCGACGCGTCGGGCAAGACGCTCGCAGGCACTGTGGTCAAGGGGTGCGTCGGTGACGACAACCCCGATACACGAGCCCGCGGGCGGTGGGGCGGCGTGGGCGGGTGGGCCGAGAGTGCGACCTACGGGGAGCCCATCAATGGTGAGCCTGTCCCACTGCCCGAAGTTGGTCAGCAGCACTACACCGAGGACATGTCCGTCGGGCAGCACACGAGATGACGTACCGATCCCCCCCTTGTAGCCAAAGCACGAAAGCCCCGTTCCGGCACCGACCGCGCCTTGTTCAGGGGAGATGCCCGACCCGGCGGAAGCCCGCGCGGCACCGAGCGCCGCAGCGACGTGCTCGTCGGTGACGTGCATGTACCGCGGGTCGTTCAGCCAGGAGTCGTCGCACTCCCCCACGGCCGGGATGATCACGTCATCAATGCCAATGCGAGGCTGCTCCGCCATCAAGAGCCGACATGCCGCGTCGTAGACGCGACCCACCTGCATCGTCGAGGTGAGAAACACCGGGGTCTCGAGCAGTCCCCACTCGTCGACCTGGCTGCGACACGTCAACTCGCCAGCCCCATTGAGGACGGCGACACCGGCGGGAACCGGATAGGCCCACGCATCACCGCCGAGATCGAGGACTGTGACACCGGTGCGCGCAACGCCACGACCGAAGGGGGGCGGTGGGTCGTCGTAGACGACCGTCGAGTGCCCGAGACCTACGCCGCGGACATCTACGATCGAATTCGTCGGCCCTGTCGGCAACGACCCGATCGTGATCCCCAGGTCAGCAAGCGAGGCCATAGGCGCATCCTGCCGCAACGAGGGCCTTCGGGGGGCGACATCGACGCCCGGGTTTGCCATGCTGCACCTGTGTGTGACGCCTTGATCGTTCGCAGCGATGAGTGCCTGCTACACGTCCCGGGGGCCGAGATCTGGCTTGGCGTGCGCACGCCCGGCACCGAGATTCCCGAACGCGCGATGAGGATCGAGCAGGCACTGCGCGATCACGGGCACCGCGTGATCGATGCGGGATCCCATGACGACGACATCTTGCTGCGTGTGCACGACCCGGAGCTGGTCCGACACCTGCGCACTGTCTGGGACCGCTGGGTCGAAGCCGGGCTGACCGCCGACGATCGACACGATCGCGTGGTGCCCTATCTGATCCCGAGCGCCGGGATGCTCGACGGCCTTCCCGAGCGCGAGCCAACGGCGGTGCATGCCGCGGCGGGCCGCTGGTGCTACGACACCATGACCCTCGTGGGGCCGGGCACCTGGACGGCGGCGCGCGCGGCCGTCGACGTCACGCTCACCGCGGTCGGCGCCGTGCTCACGGGCGACCATCTCGCGTACGCACTCACGAGGCCGCCCGGACATCACGTCACACGATCTGCCTTCGGCGGGTCGTGCTACCTCAACAACGCGGCCATCGCGGCACAAGCGCTCCGCGAGTCAGGGCATGAGCGCATCGCCGTGATCGACATCGACGCCCACCACGGCAATGGAACCCAGGCGATCTTCTACGAGAGGGACGACATCTTCTACGGATCACTGCACGTCGACCCAGGCGCGGGATGGTTCCCGCACTATGCCGGGTTCGCCGACGAGGTGGGCCGAGATGCGGGCACCGGCGCAAATCTCAATGTGCCGCTCGCCCCAGGGTCCGGCGACACACTCTGGCTCGCCGCACTCGATCGAATCATCGAGGGCGCCGCACACCATGGCGCGACGGCCCTGGTCGTCAGCCTGGGCGTCGACGCTGCGGCCGCTGATCCTGAGTCGCCGCTGCTGATTACGCACGAGGGGTACGAGGAGTCGGGGCGTCGGCTCGCCGGTCTCGGACTGCCGACCGTGGCAGTGCAGGAGGGCGGTTACCACCTCGACACCGTGGGCGAGCTCGTCGCGCTCACACTTCGCGGACTTTCGTCGTGCGCACCGTCCTCCCGATAGCCTGAGTCACCTGAAGAAAAGAGGCACTCACATGAGCCACACGAGTCCCGACGCCACATCTCGCCCCGACCAGTCCGCGTCGTCGCCGCGTGCCTGGTCGTTCACCACCACGCAGTGGGTCTGGGCAGTCATCGTGATCGTGTCGATCGGTGTGGTCTTCTACTCCTACGTTCGTCTCAACGTCGCGCCACCGGCGAGCCGCTGGCCCGGCTTCTACGCCACCGACCCGGCCACAGGTCAACTGCTGCAACCACTTACGGGCTCAGGGGCTCACCAGACGTTCGTTCTCAAGAGCTGGCTCGACGCCGACATACCGTTCGTGCCACTGCTCGCGATCCCGTACCTCACGTTCCTGGTGATCGTCCCCCTCGTCGTCCCCCTGATGAACCTCGCCGCCGGTTCTTACCGACGATTCCTCACCATCGCAATCGCGATGATCGTGGCGCAACTCCTGCTCGACGTCTCCTACTTCCTCTTCCAGTCCTACGTGGCTCGCGACGTGCAGGCCGGCGACGGGTTCCCAGGGTGGCTCGTGCGTCTGGTCTGGGGGAACGACCAGCCCTACAACGGCTACCCGAGCGGCCACTGCGCGTGGACAACCATCGGGATCCTCGCGCTGTGGCGCCTTCGCCACAGGTTCCCCAAGACTTCCTGGATCCTCATGGCCTGGCTCTTCCTGGTGTATCCAGCCACGGTGATGCTGCGCCAGCACTACCTCATGGACGTCTACGCCGGGATCTTCGTGGGCTTCACCTGCTACTGGGCGTGCATGTTCGCGATCGAGCGCCCACGACTCGTACCACGCGACGAACTGCCCCTTGCCACGAGCGGCGCGGTCCGGTGACCTCGCCTGATGGCTTGGCATCTCCCGGCCCGATCATCGCGACCCGGTCGGATTCGGGCGTCCTCGGATCGCGCGTCGACGTCGCGGGACTGTCCAAGCATTTCGGCTCGGTCGTGGCGGTCGACGACCTCACGTTCACGGTCGACCCTGGCCGGGTCACCGGGTTCCTCGGACCTAACGGCTCGGGTAAGACGACTACCTTGCGTTGCCTTCTGGGCCTGGTCGAGCCGACGACGGGCACAGCCACCATCGGAGCTCAGCGGTACCACGACATCGCGCACCCCGCCCGCGTGGTGGGCGCGGCACTGGAGGCCACGGGTTTCCACCCCGGCCGAACCGCGCGCAACCACTTGCGAGTGCTGGCCCTCGCGGGCGGTATCGAGGAGAGCCGTGCCGACGCGACCCTTGATCTCGTGGGGCTGGCGGACTCCGCACGCCGATCCGTGGGCGGCTTCAGCCTCGGGATGAGGCAACGGCTGCAGCTCGCCGCCGCCCTGCTCGGTGATCCCGGGGTGCTACTCCTTGATGAACCGGCCAATGGCCTCGACCCCGAGGGCATCGCCTGGCTGCGTGGCTTCCTGCGCTACCTGGCCTCACAGGGCCGCACGATCCTCATCTCGAGCCATGTCCTGTCCGAGGTTGAGCAGACCGTCGACGATGTCGTCATCATCGCTCGCGGCAGGCTGGTACGAGCCTGTCCGCTCTCGGACATCACCGATCACGGGCAACGGCTCGTCGTTCGCACACCGCAGACCGAGGAGCTGATAGCGGCTCTGGCACAGCAGGTTCCGCAGGCGAGGGTGAGTCGCCAGGACGACGGATCACTGCTGATCGAAGACGTTGACTCGCCTTCCGTTGGCCGTGCCGCACTCGATGCGCACATCGAACTGCACGAGCTGCGTCCCGCGACGTCCGACCTTGAACAGGTCTTCCTTTCACTCACCGGCGGAGCGCAGTGATGAGCTCGACGCGAGCCACCTCAGCCGCGGGTGCCACAGTCATCGCCCGTCGGCGCAGCCTCCTCTCGGCAGAGATCCTTAAGGTCACCAGCACCAAGATGTGGCTCGGCATGCTCATCGGCGTCGCGCTCTACATCGGAATCGGCGTGGTGGCGACGATCTTCGCGCCGGAACAGCCCGGAATGCCGATGCCGAGGCTGTCGACGACAGAAGGCCTGCGCAATCTGTTCTCCACCGCGGGGAGCGGATACGTCTTCGCGATCGTGATCGGCGCACTGGGCATGACCCAGGAACTTCGACACCGCACCCTGAGCTCGATGCTCCTCTCCGAGCCGCGACGCAACCGCGTGATGGTGGCCAAGATGGGGGCGTACGCGGGAGTTGGCGCGTTCTACGGTCTCGTCGGGGTGGTGTTCGGATACGCCCTCGCCCTCGCGTTCCTGCCGCTGAAGGACCACGGCGACATCCCGATTGACACGATGTGGCAGATCGCGGGCGGATCCATCCTGGGCTGCGCACTGTTCGCGATCCTCGGGGTCGCGGTAGGCACGCTGGTGCGCAACCAGATCGGCGCGATCCTGGGCATCCTGGTCTGGGTGCTGCTGATCGAGGCGCTCCTCGTGGCGTTCCTGCCCGCGGTCGGGAAGTGGCTTCCCGGCGGCGCGCTCAGCGGGGTGCTGCAGAGCACCGGGTTCAACGGCGCGTCTTACCTTCCCGTGTGGGGCGGCGCACTGGTGCTCGTCGGGTACACGGCGGTCTTCGGTGTGATCGCCGCGGCCACGACGCAGCGCCGTGACGTGAGCTGACAGGCCGCGACAGCCACTACCGACCGGAGCGGGATCTACCACGGGAGGATTTCGCGGTCCTCCCAGAGCACCCCGGTCTCGACCCCCTCGCCCATCGAGCGCGCCGCCAGCCACACCGCGGTGGCAGCTCCTTGCTCAGCACTCCGCGGCGCATCCGGGCCGCCCATGTCAGTGCGGCAGTGCGCGGGGCACACGGCATCCGCAAGCACCCCTCGACGGCCGCCCCCGAGTTCGGCAGCAAGGTTCTTCGTGTACGCGTTGACCGCCGCCTTGCTGACGCGGTAGGACGCGAGACCGCCGTTGGTGCCGGGTCCGCTGAACCGTCCCAGGCAGGCGCTCAAGGTCACTACCCGTCCGCTGCGACGCTCGACCATGCCCGGCACGAACTCGGCCACCATGTGGTGCACGCCATCGACATTCGTCCCCATCACCGTTCGCCATTCATCAGGGGCGGTGCGCAGCGTCTTGGAGTTGCGGCCACTCATGACACCGGCCGCACACACCAGCACGTCGAGTTCGACCAACGACCCGAGCGAGCCCTTCAT
>WLRQ01000046.1 GCA_009697815.1 Actinomycetota bacterium | reverse complement strand
CACGACGGTGGCCCAACATCACGGTCAGAGGTCGTCGGTCACACCGGGTTGAATCGCAGCACGGTCGGCGGTCTGATCACCGATCTCGTCACTGTTGGTCTGGTGCGCGAGACAGTGCCTATTGGCCGCGGTGTGGGGCGGCCTTCGTATGGGGTCGAGCCAGTGCGTGGTCGGGCCTACGTCCTGGCGGTAGATCTGCGTGTCGATCGCACAATCGTCGCCCTCGTAGGATTCGGAGGAGACGTACTCGAGCGCCGCGAGCACTCCTACGGCGCTGACTCAGACAGTGTCTCGATGATCATCTCTCAGCTCGTCGATGTGTGCCGAGACCTGCTGGCGAGCGCTCCACGCGGATCGATCCAGGTCGGCGTGGGCGTGGGCGTGCCGGGGCTGGTCCGCCAGCCGGACGGGTTGGTGCGTTTCGCCCCGAACCTGGGATGGGTGGATGTCCCGCTGGGTCGACTGTTGGCTCAGTCTCTGGGGACGTCCAAGCCGGTGGTGATCGGCAACGACTCAGATCTTGGCGCTATTGCCGAACGTGTCCGCGGGAGTGCGATCGGCTCGTCGAACGTGATCTACCTCGGCGGCCAAGTTGGTATCGGTGGCGGCATCGTCATTGATGGGCGCCTCCTGATGGGCTCGCAGGGCTACGGCGGAGAGGTGGGCCATATGCGAGTGAATCCGAAGGGCAGGGTCTGTCGCTGCGGGGCCACAGGATGCTGGGAGACTGAAATTGGCGAATCCGCGTTACGCCTGGGATCGGGAGCGCACGATCGAGCCTCTACATCGGACATCGTCGCCGCGGCTGCAGCGGGTGATCGTCACGCTCGGCGGGCACTCAAGACGGTGGGCGGATGGCTTGGCTTGGGCGTTGCCAATTTGGTGAACATCTTCAACCCCGATGTGGTGGTCTTCGGCGGCTCGTTGCGAGAGATATTTCCGGCCACTCGCGACATCGTCGAGGCAACCGTGGTGAGTGCGCTCACCGCCCCGGCCGAACACGTGCGTTTGGTACTGCCGGCGCTGGGTGATGACTCCACACTGCTCGGCGCGGCGGAGGTCGCGTTCGAGCCGCTGCTCGAGGATCCGCTGGGCGTCATCGCCGCGGCACGCGGTCGCAGTCGGGCCGCGCCGAGGGGGATCACGGCATGAGTCTCCTTGACCGGGTTGGGTGGATGCGCATCGAGAGAGCTCAGGATGTCGCGCCGGTACGACACGGGATCGCCTCCGGACGTGCGAGAGCGCGGACGTTCCCTAGACTTCAGTCATGAACGTGCTCCGAGGGATTAGGTCGCCGCGCGACCTCGAGTCGCTCTCCCATGACTCTCTCGTGGACCTCGCGGCTGAGATTCGATCAGAACTCGTCGGCAAGGTCACCCGCACGGGGGGCCATCTCGGCCCCAACCTTGGCGTAGTCGAGTTGACGATCGCCCTGCACCGGGTCTTCCATTCGCCGGAGGACGTCATCATTTTCGACACGGGGCATCAGGCCTATGTCCACAAGATGCTGACCGGACGACTTGCGGGCTTCGAGCGTCTCCGACAGGCCGACGGCCTATCGGGCTATCCCAGTCGCGCAGAGTCCGTCCACGATGTCGTGGAGAACTCACACGCCTCGACAGCACTGTCGTGGGCAGATGGAATCGCGAAGGGTTTTGAGCGGACCGGTCAGTTGGGCCGGCGCCACGTTGTCGGCGTGATCGGCGACGGGGCCCTCACCGGCGGTATGGCGTGGGAGGCCATCAACAACATCGCGGCGGCGCCCGATCGCCCATTGGTGATTGTGGTCAACGACAACGAACGCTCATATTCGCCCACCATCGGGGGATTGGCACACCACCTCGCCACGCTTCGCACCACCCGCGGCTATGAACGCTTCCTCGACTGGGGCAAGCGGGTCCTGGGCCGGACCCCGTTGGTTGGTGTGCCCTTGTACGAGACCCTCCACGGGGTCAAGAAGGGCATCAAGGACGTCATCGCTCCCCAGGGGATGTTCGAGGATCTCGGTCTGAAGTACATAGGCCCCGTCGACGGACACGATCTGACCGCACTCGATCATGCGCTAGGCCGGGCGCGAGCCTTTCCCGGTCCCGTGATCGTGCATGTGATCACCGAAAAGGGCCGCGGGTACCGCCCGGCTGAACTCGATGAGGCCGAGCGGTTTCACGCGGTAGGAGTCCTCGATCCTGAGACCGGCCAGCCGCTTTCGAGCCGTGGCCCGACCTGGACTTCCGCATTCGCCGACGGTCTGGTGTCGATCGGACATCGACGACCCGACGTGGTCGCCATCACGGCCGCCATGATGGGGCCCACCGGCTTGGATCGCTTTGCGTCGGCGTTCCCACAGCGCACCTATGACGTGGGGATTGCCGAGCAGCACGCGGCAACCAGCGCGGCGGGTCTTGCCTTCGCAGGGCTGCACCCAGTTGTTGCGCTCTATGCCACCTTCGTCAATCGCGCATTCGATCAGGTGCTCTTTGATTGTGCGCTACACAAGGCCGGAGTCACATTCGTCTTGGATCGCGCGGGCATCACCGGTGACGATGGTGCCAGCCATAACGGCATGTGGGATATGTCGATCCTCCAGGTGGTTCCGGGCCTGCGCATAGCCGCACCTCGTGACGGTGCCACGTTGCTCGAGGAACTCGATGAAGCTCTGGAGATTTCGGACGCGCCGACGGTAATCCGGTTCCCCAAGGGCGCGCTGGGTAGCGATGTCCCGGCCATCGAGAGGGTCGGAGGCGTCGACGTCCTGCGACGTGACACAGATGCGGGAGTGCTGATCGTATCGGTCGGCGCGTTCGCCCCGATGAGCCTCGAGGTAGCAGACCGATTGGCCGATCAGGGAATCGCTGTGACGGTGGTGGACCCGCGCTGGGTCGTGCCGGTGCCCACGGCCATCGTGGATCTCGCCAGCAGGCACCAGCTCGTCGTGAGCATTGAGGACAACATCCGCACCGGTGGGATCGGCACTGCGATCTCTGCGGCGCTGAGAGACGCGGGCGTCGACATCCCGGTCAGGGATTTCGGGATTCCTCGTGAGTTCCTGCCCCATGCCTCCCGTGCGGCGCTACTCGCCCAAGTGGGGTTGACTGCTCAGGACATATCCCGGGCTGTAGTTGAGGCAGTGGCTCAGTTTGACGATCTACGTGGTCAGGACTCGGTCGGGCGAGTCCCTTCCGAGTCGGGCCCGAGCGGGTCTGACGGAGTCTGACCCCTCCACGGCGTCGGCTGGGCGAAGGGCCGAGAGGTGCCTGTCACTCTCCGTCGCGCGCGCATTCCGAGCGCATTGTTCAGTTCAGTGGCGCACGGGCCGGGGGCGTGGGATCTAGCGAGTGACGTGTGGTGTCCCCTCCGGCACGCACCATAGTGATCTCGTCTTGGGTTATCAGGATGGGTCGCTCGAAACCCCGCAGATCTGGGTCTGTGAGAGCGGCGGCAGCGGGGGCGAATGCGGGGTCAACTCGGCCAAGGTCGAGCCAGCCTCGCGTCGTCGAGGGCACGGCAGCCGATCGCATGCCCTGCCCGTCGACAAGGGCTACGCGGAATGTGGGCGATGCCAAGAGGGTCAGCACATCGGCGTCGCCTAGTGGACGCAGCACGGCGCTGGGATCACGGCGCATCCGTTCCGAGGCGAGCTCCGCCATATCGGAGAGGTATCGCTCCGCGCGAGTGACCGCTGCAGCGACGTTGACCCCAGCTGCGGTCAACAGCGGGAAGGGCATGAGGCCCACAGCGTCGTGATCGACGCGGCCGTCGTCGTCATAGCCGCGCAGCGCGAGTCCGACCTCGAGGGCACCGCCGAGCACCTTGCGCGTGGGCCACTCCGGGCCTGGGTGCAGAGAGTGACCGACCGGGAGCGCACGTAGTCGGACGAGCGAGAGCAGACGGTCGTGCACCCCGCGTGGACTGGTCCCATCAGGTGTCGCCATGCCATCAATGGCCATACGCAGACGCAGCCATCGCGCAATGCGGCGTTGAAGGCACGAATCGAGTTGGGGCTGCTGCGGATCGCCTGCAGCCGTCAGGAGCTCATGCCAATTGATCAGCAGCGGCTCTCGGTTCGGTGCCGCGGGACACACGATGCCGGTGTCGAGGATCTCGAGATCTGACAGGACACTGTTGTCGACGAGGGTGACAGCGAGCAGCGCTCGGCGCACGGGAACGGGCAACGTCAGATCTGTCACGGGTAAACCGTACGGCTTGGACGACCCTCACACCGTCGACTTCGGCCGTGACACCCCGCAGGGCCGCAGTGCGAGCCCTCGGGCCGGAGCGCATCCATCAGGGCTGCTGACTCGGCACGCTTGCAATGCCGGGTTCCAGGAACCGTCGGCCATTGACACGCTCGCTGGCGCCGCAGCGGTCGAGGTACGGGGTGATTCCGCCATTGTGGAAGGGCCAGCCAGCACCAAGGATGAGGCACAGGTCGAGATCCTGGACCTCGGTCACCACGCCCTCCTCGAGCATGATCCCGATCTCCTGCGCGAGGGCGTCCACGGCACGTTGCAGAACGGCCGCAGGTGACGACGAGGACGTACCCACCTCGAGTAGTGCGGCAACGTCGTTCGTCAGCCTTGGTGTCGGTCCGTCCCATGTCAGCAGCTGTGTGATCCCGGCATCGACGATGCGCCGTTGATTCTCCGAGACGTGGAAGCGGTCGGGGAACGCTGTGGTCATCGACCCTGCGACATGTAATGCGACCGCGGGCCCGACCATCTGCAGCAGCAGGTAGGGCGACATCGGCAATCCGAGTGGATCGAGCGCACTGTCGGCCACCTCGAAGGACGTGCCCTCGTCGAAGGCCGCCGTGACCTCGCCCAGCAGTCGTGCCAGGATTCGGTTGACGACGAATCCGGGCGAATCCTTGACGAGCACGCACGACTTGCCGATCGCGCGACCGAGACTGAACGCCGTAGCGAGCGACACGTCGTCAGTCACGGGCGTGGTTGCGATCTCGAGAAGTGGCATGAGGGCAACAGGATTGAAGAAATGGAACCCCACCACACGTTCGGGATGTGCGAGTCCCTCGCTCATCGCGCTGATGGACAGGGAGGAGGTGTTAGTCAAGAGCACGCAGGTAGGCGCGACGATGGACTCGAGGGCGGCAAACACCTGCCGCTTGACCAAGAGGTCCTCGAAGACCGCCTCGACGACGGCGTCGGCGTCGACGAAGGACTCGTGAGAGATGGAGCCGGTCACCAGGGCCCTGAGGCGGTTGGCCTTGTCGGCGGAGATGCGACCCTTAGCGGCGAGTAAGTCGATGTCATCGTGGACGCGGGAGAGACCCGCATCGACCCGATCTTGATCAAGATCGGTCAGAACCACGGGAATCTGCAGGCGCTGAACGAACAGCAACGCCAACTGGCTCGCCATCAGGCCAGTGCCGACGATGCCCACCTTCGTCACGGAACGGGCCATTGACATGTCGGGGGAGTGGGTCGGCCGTTTTGCTCTGCGCTGCACTAGATCGAAGGCATACAGGCTCGCGCGCAGCTCCTCGCCCATCACAAGGTCGGAGAGCGCGGTGTCCTCGGCGGCGAAGGCCGAATCGCGAGAAGACGTCCGGGCTGCCTCGATGAGATCGAGTGCCCGAGCCGCTGCCGGCGCAGAACCGTGAAGCCTGGCCTCGATGAGTTCGCGCCCCTCACCCACGGCGTGCTCCCATTCCTCGCCCCGGTCAACAGGCGTTCGCTGGACCAAGATCTCCCCGCGAATGACCCGCCCCGCCCAGCGCAATGACTCCGCGAGGAAGTCGGCCGGGTCGAGCCCGACGTCGGCGATACCGAGTGAGAGTGCCTGGGAGGGCCGCATCATGCGGTTCTGGTTGAGCGGATTCTCGACGATCACCTCGATTGACTTTCTCGCCCCTATGAGTTGTGGCAGCAAATAGGCGCCACCCCACGCAGGGACGAGACCGAGGGAGACCTCGGGGAGCCCGAGCAGCCCTGCTGCGGTGGACAGCGTGCGGAAGTCACAATGCAGCGCTAGCTCGAGTCCGCCTCCGAGAGCGGCTCCGTTCACGAAGGCGAACGAGGGAATGCCGAGGTCTGAGAATCGACGAAAGACCCCGTGCCCCATGACGCCGAGTTGATGGGCCTGTTCCCTAGTGCGAACGTGCTGAACGCCGGTCAGGTCTGCCCCGACTGCAAAGACGAACGGTTTCCCCGTCACTGCGACCGCGATCACCTGACCAGTCTCTGCTGCAGCGGCGACGCCATCGAGCGCCCGGTCAAGGGAGGCCAGCCCCGCAACGCCGAAGGTGTTGGGTTTCGTATGGTCGCGCTGATTGTCGAGAGTGATCAATGCAATGCGGCCGGAGTTCTCGGGTAGATCCACTATCCGCAGCAGGGCCTGCGTGACGACCTCATCAATGGCAGGCGCGGAGGTGACTTCAGGGGTCGTGGGTTCAGGAGTCTGGCTCATGTCAGGCGCCTCCTTCCCGTGGACTGGCCGGGATGGTGAGGGTTCTCCCACACCACCGTGGCTCCCATACCCATGCCGACGCACATCGTGGTGATCCCGTAGCGAACGTCAGGCCGAGCCGAGAATCCGAGCGCCAAGTAACTCATCAGGCGGATTCCTGACGAGGCGAGTGGATGACCCACGGCGATGGCGCCACCGAAGGGATTTACTCGGTGATCATCGTCGGCCATCTCGAAATAATCGAGGAACGCCAGGACCTGCACGGCAAATGCTTCGTTGATCTCGATCAATCCGATGTCCTGCATCGTGAGACCGGCCAATGCGAGGGCGCGCTCCGTCGCGGGCACAGGCCCCATGCCCATCACGTCGGGCTCCACGCCCGCGAATGCGTAGGACACGAGACGGGCTCGCTTGGGCAGGCCGATTTCGTCGGCGACCTCCTCGGCGAGCAGAAGCGCTCCCGAGGCCCCGTCGTTAAGTCCGGCCGAGTTACCCGCACTCACGCGGCCATGAGGGCGAAATGGCGCAGGCAGAGCGGCAAGCTCGGCCATCGTGATGTGCGGGCGCGGGGGCTCATCCCGCGTGGCAAGGCCCCATCCGTGCTGTGCGCTCCGCAGGGCAATCGGGACAAGATCAGGCTGGATCAGTCCGTCGGCATAAGCCTGGGAGGTCTTCTGTTGGCTTCTGAGGGCGTACTCGTCCGCGCGCGAACGAGAGAGGTGGGGGAACCGGTCGTGAAGGTTCTCGGCCGTGTTGCCCATGACGAAGGCTTCAGGATCGATGATCTTCTCCGAGATGAAACGGGGGTTGATGTCGACGCCCTCTCCCATCGGATGACGTCCCATGTGCTCAACACCCGCGGCTATGACGATGTCGTAGGCCCCCACCCCGATCCCGCCTGCAAGATTGGTCACGGCGGTGAGGGCTCCCGCGCACATGCGGTCGACGGACTGGCCAGGCACCGAACGTGGGAAGCCCGCGAGAATGCCCGCTGATCTGCCCAGGGTTAGACCCTGGTCACCGATCTGCGTCGTGGCAGCGACAGCCACATCGTCGATGCGCTCGGCAGGCAGTGAGGGGTTGCGGCGAAGCAGTTCGCGGAACACCGACACCACGAGGTCGTCGGCTCTGGTCTCGGCGTACATCCCGTTCTTGCCAGCGCGGCCGAAAGGGGTGCGGACTGCATCGACGAGCACGGTGGATCTCACCTGACGACCCGGAGACATCTGAGGCGTGCGGGGCGAGGGCACTCGGGACTCCTGCCGACGGAGGGATGACCGTGGTTACCCGTGGGTAACGCCACATGCTATCCGGGCTGTGGGCTCCCGTCCTCACGACGGACTCACGATCCCACGTAGAAACGGCACACGAGTTCAGGCGTGGGCTCGATCCCGATCGACCGGTGTTGCAGTGCCCGACGAGCGCCGAGGCCTGAGGTAGCACCAGAGCGTGATGCCCAGATAGGCCGACCACGCCAGAAGCTGCAGCCACGTGGTGATCGGGTCGAAGTGAAAGAAGCCGCCCAGCAGGGTTCCGACGAGCCCGTCTTCGTCGAGCCTCGAGCTGACATCGAAGGCGAGGGTGGAACCGCCCGGGATGAACCCGGCCTCCTGAAGATCGCGCACGCCGTAGGCCAGCACCCCTGCGGCCACCACGATCAGCAAACCCCCAGTCCAGGTGAAGAATGTGGCCAGGTTCAGCGAGAGTGCGCCGCGGAAGACTCCCCACCCGATCGCGACGGCTGTGGCGATGCCCAACAGTGCACCTAGGAGCGCGGCGCCCGGTCCGGTGGAGGCAGATGTCGTGGCCCACAGAAATAGGGCGGTCTCCAGTCCCTCACGCAGGACAGCCACGAGGGCGACGACACCGAGTGCGATTCCGCTGGTACTCATGGCCTTGTCGAGGCGGCCGTGCAGTTCGCCGCGCATCTCCCGCGCGGTACGTCGCATCCAGAAGACCATCCAGGTGACGAGCCCCACCGCCAGAACGGACATCACTCCGGCGAATGCCGCCTCGGCCTGGGGAGACAGCGATCGCGAGGTGAGGGTCAGAAGGCCCCCGAAGATGACGGAGATCGCCACCGCAAGGGCGGAACCCATCCAGATCGAGCCCAGACGATCCCGGTGACCGGTCTTGACCACGTAGGCGACCAGGATGCCGATGACCAAGGCGGCCTCGAGGCCCTCGCGAAGGCCGATCAGGTAGTTGGCGAACATCTCTCAGCTCCAAAGTCAGGTAAGGCTTACCTAAGCAGAGCGACGGCGCGCACTCAACTCGAACGACGTGGTGTGCGCCACACTCACTCAGGGGCCGGGAGCTGTCTCGACCGCCACAGGCGACTCGGGCGCGGTGTCGGCCAAGGTCACACGCACGGCCATCTCGAGAACCGGCAGGGTGAGATCAATCTGCCAGGGTCGTGCACCGCCGGAGTTGAGGAAGGCCCTGAGAGC
Organism: Actinomycetota bacterium; assembly: GCA_009697815.1. Lineage (GTDB taxonomy): Bacteria > Actinomycetota > Actinomycetes > S36-B12 > CAIYMF01 > Longivirga. Next base: position 12,572 of record WLRQ01000046.1, on the reverse strand, counting down.
GGGGGGCTCCAGGCTGCTCGGCGGGGCCCAGGTGAGTCTGCGGACAAGGTCGGGTGAGATCAGGTTTTCCACCGGCAGGCTGAGGCGCTCGGCGGCCGCGCCGAGCCCAGCTCTCGCCGCTGAGAGCCGCGCTGCCGCAGCTGGGTCCTTATCAGGCCACGCGCGAGGTGGCGGCGGCCCCTCGGCAGCCAGCGCTATGGCAGGCAGTTGATCGTCTGGCAGGGCGAGGGCGGTCGAGACGGCCGTCTGCCACTCGCTGAGATGACGCCGCGCGCCACGGCCAGCGAAGGCGGGAACCGTGGTGAGGTAATCGGGCAAGGAACTCGGGGTGGTGGCCGCTGCCACGATGGCGGAGTCAGGGAGGATCCGGCCAGGTGAGATGTCGCGTTTGCGGGCGATCTCCTCGCGCTGCTGCCACAGCCCCCGAATGACTGCTAGCTGACGGGGCTTTCGCAATTTGTGCATTCCCGATGTCCGACGCCACGGATCGACGCGAGGGGCGGCCGGGGGTGCGTCCCGGGCGGCGTTGAACTCTTGCTGGGCCCACTCCCACTTTTCGGCTTGGCGAAGCTCGACTTCGAGGGCATCGCGCAGTTCGACCAGCAGTTCGACATCGAGGGCGGCATAGCGCAGCCATGACTCGGGCAACGGCCGGGTCGACCAGTCGGCAGCCGAGTGTTCTTTTGCCAGCGAGAACCCGAGCACCTCTTCCAGCAGACTCGACAGGCCCACGCGCGGATAGCCGAGGAGTCGGCCCGCAAGTTCGGTGTCGAAGAGCGACTGCGGCGCGAGGCCGACTTCGCGCAGGCAGGGCAGATCTTGGGACGCTGCGTGGAGGACCCACTCGGTGCCCTCCAGCGCGGTCGAGAGGATCGAGAGGTCCGATACGGCAATCGGATCCACGAGGTGGCTGCCGCTGCCTTCGCGGCGGAGCTGAATCAGGTAGGCACGCTGTCCGTAGCGGTAGCCGGATGCTCGTTCGGCATCAACCGCAACCGGTCCGGTGCCTGCGGCGAGTGCATCGGACGCCACGCGCAAGGCGTCTGCTGTCTCGATCACCACAGGCACCCCCTCGCGCGGGGTGAGCAAGGGGATGGCCGCCGGACGCGTTTCGGTGGGTTCGTCGACGCTGGCGATCGACGGCTCGTCAGGTACCGGCACCGCCCCTAGGGGGTCGGCGGAGGACTCCATGTTCGAACCCTCTGCGTCCTGCACCTCGCCAGGATACGGACTTCTGACCTCGGGGTCGCTACCGCTCGCGGTGCCGTGTCGAGGACACGGGTTCTGGCCCGGCGATCAGCGGACCAGCCCAGCGCGCATGGAGTGCGCCACCATCTCTGCGCGGTCACCAGTTCCGACCTTGCGGGCGATGCGGGCGAGGTGGCTCTTGACGGTGAGTGACGAAAGTCCGAGCACGTCCCCGATGTCCTTGTTGGAGCAACCCTCGGAGACCAACTGCAATACCTCTACCTCGCGGGCCGACATCTCATCGGGCGATCCGCTCCGTGGTCGATAGCGGCTCAGCACCGGCTCTGGCTCAGGGGTTGCGAGCTCTGGGGTCACGACGTAGCAGCGGACACCTGCGCTGATGGCGGCGCGCACCGCATACGGGTCATCGCGGACGGTGAGAAGTACTACGCGACGCCATCCGGCCAGACGCAGGTCAGCCAGAAGCGGGAGCGTGGGGCCGTCGGTGAGGCCGCCTTCGATCAGCACGAGATCACGCTCGCCCTCGTACTGAGCCCGCACGCGTGCCTCACGGCCGCTTGCTGCCTCGATGACTTCCCTGGCGCCCAAGCCGCGCAACCGCGCGCAGATCTCGGCTCTGCGCGTGGTCGATTCCGCGATCACGAGCGCGGTGAATCGGGCCCTCGGAAGGGGCAAGGTTGCAACAGGACGCTCGATGAGTGCGACCACTGCAGACCTCCTCACATCGCCGCGCCGGACACCACCGTGGTCCGGCCTATGACTACCTATCGGCGGTGCGAATCGCGGTCTTGACGCGCCTGACACAGCAGTTCCCCGGTGAAATCGATGTGATGGCGCTCACATCGACAGGTCAGCGGCGGCGCAGGGTCGTGAGTGACGCCACCCCCGCCGGCAGCGGGGGGAGTCCGGCGACCTGTGCGAGCACGTCGGCCCAGGCCTGGAGGTGGGCGCCGGCGTCTGACCCCGTGGGAGTCCACGACGCCCTGATCTCGACATCTCCCGAGGGGGGTCTGTCAGAAATTGAGCCGAAAGACTGCGAGGCGGTTCGCGTCACCGTGCCCGATTCGGCTCGGAAACCGGCGCCCGAAGCCTCGAGCGACTCGATCAACCACGACCAGGCGACCTCGGTCAGCATGGGGTCCTGGGCGATATCGAGTTCGACCATTCCCTTGGCGAAGGTGACAACACGGAACTCGCCGTCCCACGGTTCCTGGCCCGCGGGATCATGTAGCAGCACGAATCGACCGCTGGCTGCCTCGTCGTCATCGATGATCACCTCGGCCTGGATTGCGACCGCATAGGGCGAAAGTCTCTGAGGTGCCGGGGTTTCCTCCAGCACTATCTCTGATCGCAGGGACACGCCACGGATACTCGCCATCGCCTCCTGGAACGACGCTGGCGGAAGGGCCGGCGGAACGTCCGGTCCTGGGTCGCGCCGACGAGTACTCATGTCCCGAGGTTAGGTCGATAGGACTGCCTCGCCGGGGATCTGCCGAAGGTCTCGGCGCGTCGATGCGCATCGGAGGATCGGCCAAGCCCGTGGGGTGCCGATTCGACGGAGCCTCGAGCCGGTGCGACGATCTCCCGCGTGACCAACACAGCCGAGCCAGGGACCCCCGTGAGTCTTTCGATGGGGCCGTTCGCTGGTGGGCGACTGCCCGCCGCGCACCCGCTGATCGACGGTCGAACTGCTGGCTCCCCGCTCGTGCTCGCGGCGCGGCGTCAGCCCGTTCCCCACACGCCGGTGTGGTTCATGCGTCAGGCGGGCAGGTCGTTGCCGGAGTACCGGGCCCTTCGCGCTGGCACCGCCATGCTCGAATCCTGCTTCACCACCGATCTGGTCGTGGAGATCACGCTGCAGCCCGTGCGTCGATACGGAGTCGATGCGGCGATCTTCTTCAGCGACATCGTCGTGCCCCTCAAGGCAATTGGTGTCGACCTCGACATTGTGCAAGGCGTCGGACCTGTCGTGAAAGAGCCTTTCCGGTCGCCGGCCGACCTCGGTCGGCTGCGTGATCTCACATCCGACGACGTTCTGCCCGTGCTTGCGGCGGTCACCGAGTTGACCAAAGAACTGGGCGGAACGCCGCTGATCGGATTCGCCGGCGCACCCTTCACGTTGGCGTCCTATCTCGTCGAGGGCGGCCCCAGCAGGGACCACGCGCATACCAAGGCCCTGATGTACGGGGCACCTGATGTCTGGCACGCACTTCTCGAAAAGTTGGCCGGGATCGCGGGGGAGTTCCTCCGCCAGCAGGTACTGGCCGGAGCAAGCGCCGTTCAGCTCTTTGACTCGTGGGTGGGGGCGTTGCCCGCGCGCGACTACCGAGAGTACGTCCAACCGCACTCGGCCAAGGTCTTGGCAGCTGTTGCCGATCTCGACGTGCCGCGGATCCACTTCGGTGTCGGCACCGGAGAGTTGCTGGTTGATATGCGCGACGCAGGAGCTGACGTCGTGGGTGTCGACTTCCGCGTCCCTCTCGGTGAGGCTGCACGACGCGTAGGGAACGAGGTGGCGCTCCAAGGCAACCTCGACCCTGCTGCTCTCTTCGCCGGGCCTGAGGCGGTTGAAGCACGGGTGCGAGAGGTCCTCAGTGACGCCGAGGACCTATCCGGGCACATCTTCAATCTCGGCCACGGCGTTCTGCCGAGCACCGATCCTGATGTGCTCCACCGCGTCGTCGACCTCGTTCACGAGATCACGCTCCGCTGATCAGATCCTCAAGACCGAGCGCGAGCGACGCTGCGTCGCCATCGGGGTTCGGGCCTGCGGCTTGGGACACCGCGTTGTCGTTGCGACGCCTACGTCGAATCCACCAGATCACCAGCACCACAGGGACGGCAATGATCAGGAATGGCACCAGAACGCCTACAACGGTCAGGCCTGCGACCATCGCGCTGGTGAATGCGTTCCATCCGGATCGAAGCCCGGCGATGAACCCGTTGCCATCATCCGGTTCCACCACGGGGGCACCCTCGTCAAAGAGTCGTACCGTCACCGTGGCCTGGGCCGTCTGATCCACGAGCGCCCGCTGACGCGCTTGCAGTGCTTCGAGATCACCTTCACGTCGACTCAGCTCAGCTTCGAGATTCACGATGTCGCCGATCGACGTCGCTTGGGACATCAGCGACCGCACCCTCGCCAACGAAGCCTCGGCGTTGGCCAGGCGGGCATTGACATCGGCGACTTCAGCGGTGACATCGTCGCTCGTCCGGTTGGAGGCCTCAACATTCCCAAGGGAGTTGACATCGCGCAGAAGTGCGTCGACTTCGGAGTTGTCGACGCGCAGGATCGTGGTGGACGAGGCGTACGGCGTGGGGCAACCCATACCGGGGCAGGGCTGCGAGGATTCCTTGGTCGCCTGGTAATCCGTCGGAAACGTGGATCCGCTTGAGGTGGATTGGCTTGCAATCGTGGCTCGGTGGCGCGATGCGATCGTGGCGAGGTTGGCGGTCGAGGCAGGTACATCGTCTACGCGCACGGAGACGTCCGCTCGTACCACGATCGATCGATCAGCCGTGAGAGGCGCGATCCCCGTGGCTGAGGTTAAGTCCGTGGACGACTTGCCATCTCTGGTCGGCGGGTTGGCCGAGGCGCCAGAACTGTCCTGGGCCGTGGGGTCGACGCCCTCGGACATCGGAGCGCCCATGCCCCCCGAATCGATCGCGGGTGAACTCATCGTGCCCGAACTCGAGCAGCCCGCCAGGGTCAGTGCTGCGACGCCGACAAGGACCAGCAACGCGGTCCGCGACCGACGGCGACCCGAGAGGGCTGACGCCGACGCCGTTGTGGCCAGCCGGTTGATGGGGCGGACGAGCATGTGCGACGTCCGGGACATCTGGTCCTCCTGTTGGGCCGTTCCCTGAGCGGGTCGATCTGATCGCAACCGGCCCTCGTGTGGGGTAGGACGCGATCTGTGAGCCCGTGGTTCCCGCGAGTGCGAGTCTCGATCGGGCGGCAGCGTGTCGATGATGGCAGGGTGGACACGTGACCGAGGCGCATATCGACCCATCAGGGTCGTCCCAGAGGGCCAGCGGCGGCCGACCGCACGTGGTCGTGATCGGTGCGGGCATCTCCGGCCTCGCTGCGGCGTGGCGTTTGTGCCGTGAGCGTCACGATATTGACGTCACCGTCCTGGAGGCGGGTCCTTGGGTCGGTGGGAAGCTGCGCGTGAGCGAACTCGAGGGGCTCTGGCTGGACGAGGGAGCCGAGTCCATTCTCGCGCTTCGCCCCGAAGCTCTTCGCTTGGCTCGCGAGGTGGGCCTCGCCGACGACCTCATTCATCCGTCAGTGATCTCGCCGAGTTTGGTCATTGGCGGTGATCTTGTGCCGATGCCAACTGGCACGGTGTTGGGAGTCCCGACCGACCTCGCTGCCCTTGCACGCAGTGGAGTTCTCTCCGCTCAGGGACTCGCCCGTATCCCGCTCGATTACGTCATGGCCGCGACCCCTCTGGGTGAGGACGTCTCCCTCGGTGACTACGTGGGGAGTCGTCTCGGCGCTGAGGTTGTCGATCGACTCGTTGCTCCGCTCCTCATGGGTGTTTATGCCGACCGCGCCAGCAACGTGTCGATGAGGGCTGCCGCACCCAAACTGTTCGAGGCCAGCCTCGGAGAGCGATCGCTACTCAATGCCGCTCAGATCGCGCGGGGGGTGCCGTCGGATCCCGATGCCCCACGGCCACCGGTGTTCGCCGGAATCCGCGGCGGGGTTGGGCGGCTTCCCCTTGCGCTGGCAGAGCGACTTCGCCAAGCAGGAGTTGAGATCGAGACAGGCGCAACGGTGCGGGCCCTTCGTCGCGCACCTCAGGGGTGGACTCTGGTGGTGGGCCCAACGAGCGACGAGCGCGTCGTCCACGCAGACGCGGTGGTGCTGGCAGTCCCTCCCCCCGCCGCATCGAAGCTCCTGCGAGGGGTGTCGACGCAGGCAGAATCTGAACTAGGCCAGATCGGTATGACCTCGGTCGCCGTGGTCACGTTGCTCTACCGTGCGGGGGACCTACCTGGTGGTGATCTTCCGGCAGGTAGTGGGTATCTCGTGCCACCGTCCGAGGGTCGGCCCGTGAAGGCCTCGACGTTCGTCTCGCACAAGTGGGAGTGGATCGGTGAAGCCGCAGCCGCACAGGGGCTCATTGCGGTGCGGTGCTCCCTTGGCCATGCCGACGATATCGAGATCCTTCAGCGCGACGACGCCGACCTCGTCAAGGTGGCAGCGGAGGATCTGGCGTTCGTGGCCCGGTTGGGACGGGCCCGTCCTGTCGCTGCGCGTGTGTCTCGCTGGGGCGGAGGACTTCCGCGCTACGCGGTTGGCCACGTGGACCGGGTTGCGCGCACAGATGATGCCCTAGAGGCTCTCCCAGGCCTGGTGGCGTGCGGTGCTGCATTTGAGGGGGTTGGCATCGCCGCGTGCGTGGCGCGTGCCGACTCTGCCGCCACCCGGATTGTCCGCCGGCTCGGAGCGGACGGACAATGGCAGCATGACTGACACCGCTTCGCCCGGCTCATCTGGCACCGACAACCAACCTGGCACCGTGGCTCCGGATGTCGTCGAAGCCGGGAAGAGGCCGCAGCAGGGCAAGGCCGCGCGGGAGATCAACGCTCAAGTCCGCTACACGACGTGGTCGGTCTTCCGGGCCGTGCGGACGCTGAGCGACGGCGATCGCTCCGGCATCGTGCGCGAAGTGGAGGCGCTCGTCGAGCAACTGGCGCTGAAGGACGTGGTCGTGCGGGGCTGGTATGACGTAGCCGCCTTGCGCGCGGACGCCGACATCGTGCTCTGGATGCATGCGGAATCATCCGACGACCTCCAAGACGCCTACCACCGGTTCCGCCGCACCGCCCTTGGCTCCTCGCTCGAGCCGGTCTGGTCACAAATGGCGTTGCACCGTCCGGCCGAGTTCAACAAGTCGCATGTGCCAGCGTTCATGGCCGACGAGAAGCCAGGCGCCTACGTCTGCATCTACCCGTTCGTCCGGTCCTTCGAGTGGTACCTGCTGCCGGACGAGGAACGTCGCGAGTTGTTGATGGAGCACGGCCAGATGGGCCGCGAGTACCCCGACGTCCGGGCGAACACGGTGTCGTCGTTCGCTCTTGGGGACTACGAGTGGATCTTGGCCTTTGAGGCCGAGGAACTCCATCGCATCGTCGATCTGATGCGTCATCTGCGAGGGTCACGTGCCCGTATGCATGTGCGCGAGGAGATCCCGTTCTACACCGGCAGGCGTCGCTCCGTTGCGGAGCTCGTGGCTGACCTGATCTGATACTCGATGTGTGGCTGCAGGGTCATTCCTGCGGCAGCGCTGAAGGCGAGAGCGTCAGGCTGATCGAGTTGATGCAATAGCGAAGGTCGACGGGGTTTCCGTATTGCTCACCCTCGAAGACATGTCCAAGGTGGCTGCCGCAGTTCGCGCACCGAACTTCGACTCGGCGCATCCCGAGTGAACGGTCCTCAATCTCGATGATCGCCTCGCCCGCAAGCGGCGACCAGAACGAGGGCCAGCCGCAATGGGAATCGAATTTGGTCTCGCTGGTAAAGAGATCTGCACCGCACGCCCGGCAGGCATAGGTGCCTACGGTCTTGGTGTCGGTGTATTCACCAACGAAGGGTCTCTCTGTTCCGGCCTCGCGTAGGACGTGGTACTCGTCGGGGTTCAGCTCTGCCCTCCATTCGCTCTCGGGACGGACGAGCGGGAACGAAGCCCCATCGGGTGTCACCGAGGGCATGGGATCCATGTGCGCTGCCATGTCGGCAAAACTACGGGCATCGGCGCCGTAGAGCCACTCGGTCAACTCGCGGACCGAGCGGGGAAAGGTGTTCCAGCTGCCCAAGCGGCGGGCAGCACGGAAGCTCAGGACGCCCGGTAGCTCACGAAGAGCGTGCCGTCTTCCTCGATGATCTGGTGAAGACGCATCGCTGTTGGCGCGTCAGGCAGCGGCGAGCCGGCCATGATCCGCGGGATGTGCATACCACCGGCATATCCGCCCCCGGCCAGCAGCGGAGACACCGTCAGGAGCACTTCATCGAGTAGCCCCTGGGCTGCGATGTCCGCGAGGAGTGCGGGTCCGCCCTCGGAGTGAACCCGGTGAAGCCCCCGTTCGCGAAGTGCACGCAAGGCCACGGCGAGATCGACCTCGTCGGCCCCCGAGATGACGATGTCGGCATGCTCGGACACTCGGTCGAGGTCGACGGAGTCGGCGGCCGCGCACGTGATGACTATGGGGCGAGTCTCACGGTCGGAGAACAGGGCCGACGACATGTCGAGCCTCAAGGATCGGCTCACCACCGCGATGACCGGCACGGGTCGCTGCCCCGAATCGGCGCGGCGCGCTGCGAATTCTGGCTTTGCTCGAGCGGGCCGGTAGCCCTCGTCGCGGACCGTTCCGGCACCGACGAGCACCACATCAGCAAGGCCGCGTAGGCGCCCGAAGACCCGTCGATCGGCGTCGCTCGAGATAGCCGCGGTGAGTCCGTCGGGCGAACGTGCCGCTCCGTCGAGAGTCGCCACCATGTTGACGCGCAGCCAGGGAGTGGGATCGGGCCAGCCCGGCCAGCCGTAGGCGTCGTCGAGTTGGGCATCGGACAGGTCATCGATGACGTGGGGCAGGAGCATGCGCACGGGACGAGTCTGGCACGCCCGGGAGTTGGGCTGGTTCTGACGTGCGCGCCGCAGCCGATTCTCTCACTCGTGCTGCCAGCCCACTCAGTTCAGCAGCCAGGTGACAGCTTGCTGGGCCGACCAGCCATCAGGGTGGGCGGCCAGAAGCGCCGAAGCACCCACAAGATCGTCGCCCAGTGTGACGATCGCCGGTTCCGGCGAGCCATCCATAGCTGTTTGCCCCAGGCCGACGCTGGCGGAGAGAGCGTTGCATAAGCAGACTCGTCCCTCCGATGACTCTGGGTCGCCACCCTTTCGGGCATACATGGCGGCGGGCTCCGCCGGGCACCGATAGTCGACGGCACCATCGAGCTTGATGAAGGGTGTTCGAAGATGGCCGAGATCGCATAGCTGCTGGCGCCGACGCCTCACCGCGGGATCGGAGAGTGTGCCTGGGAGCGACGCGACCTTAAACGGGAAGCCCGTAGGCGATGCGTGTGCGTCGGTGTGGTTGTGAAGTTCGCCGCGGCCCAGAAGTGTGAGCATCTGTTCACGCAGCGCCGGGGTGAGCCCGGACTCCCGACACATCGCAAAGAGCGTGCCCACCTGGACTCCGCAGGCTCCCAGCGATTCGGCGACGCGCAGGTTCTCCGGGGTTCCGTAGGAGCCCGCCAGCCAGAACGGGAGATCGAGTGCAGCGAGCTTGCTCGTGTCGACGACATCGCGTTGTCCATACACGGGTTGCCCGAGGTCATCGACTGTGAGAGCTCCACGCGGCGGGGCGTTGTGTCCGCCTGCCGTCGGGCCTTCCACGATGAAGCCGTCAGGACGCGTGGCTTCGTCACGTGCGAGGTACGCGGCCAGGACATGACTTGCCACGATCGCAAGAAACGTGGGGCGATGAACCGGCGGCAGATCTGCGCCGAGCGCTTCCCTGGGATCGAATCTCACAGCGTAGGCCTGCCCGGGCCCGGCTCCTTCGACATCGACCGCAAGCTCGGTGGCCGTATGCGTCGCGAGGTCGTTGAGCAATCGCGGGATGTGAGCGGGAATTCCCGCGCCCATCAACACGACGTCCACATCGGCCAGCATCGCTCCGTAGACGGCATATGGGGTCGACATCTGGATCTTCTCGAGGTAGTTGATTCCCACGGAACCTCGGTGATTCTCCTTCGCGAGCCAGACCTCTACGAAACTTGCCAGGATGAGAAGTCGCTGTGTGCGCAAGTCCGGATTCAGTGATGGACGTGATGCGGGGGCGTAGCGTTCGGATGCTGCCCGACCTCGCACGCGGAAGAAACGATCCAGGACCTCGGCAGCGGCCCAGGGTATGGGGAACGCCGCCATCGCCCGCCGGCTATCTCCCTCGGGGTCTCCGTCCTGCAAGCGCCTGGCCAATACCGTGTCGAGGGCGGTGCCTGACACAACCCCAAGTTGACCCGTGACGCTGACGGCCCGGGCCAAAGGCCAGGACGACACCGCAATGCCCATACCGCCTTGGATGATCCGCGGCTGACGGGTGGTGACCATGTCTGCTCCAGAGGGGCGGCGCTGGGCTGTCGAATCACAACCGACGGTTACGTTACCGAAGGTTTGACTGCCGATGCGCGCTCAATCCCGTCAGATGCAGGGGCGGCGGGGGAGATACCCGGGTGGACGCGAGAGGACTCGAACCTCCGACCCCCTCGATGTCAACGAGGTGCGCTAACCATCTGCGCTACGCGTCCTTGCTGGGATCGGGTCGTGGGCTGATGCGCCGTGCGGCCGGATCCCCGTACTCACTTATGTCTCTCACAAGCTCCCCCGAGGGGGCCGAACTACTCGGATCACCGAGGTGGAGACGGGATTTGAACCCGTGTACACGGCTTTGCAGGCCGTTGCCTCGCCTCTCGGCCACTCCACCGAGCAGACCCCCGGAGAGGCCTTTCGAGCGGACGACGGGATTCGAACCCGCGACCCTCACCTTGGCAAGGTGATGCTCTACCAACTGAGCCACGTCCGCAAAGCAGCGCGGATGATTTCTCCTTGCTGCGGGTCCAAACCCTAACCCATCCCGACCCCGCGCTCCAAAGCGGGACCTCGGGCCTAGCCCTGCGCGAACAAGAGTGCGGGTTCGGATGCGGAGACCTTCCATCCCCGGCATGGAAAGGCGCCGCCGGGTCAGGACCGCGTCTCGACACGGACGCGTCTAGGGTTTCCCCTGATGAGGCAGGAGTGGTCGACGTGAGCGGTGCGTGCGCGTACCTCGACGGCCGGTTGGCCACCGGATTGCTCGATGTCACTTCCGATCCGGCGTGCCTTGACTCCGCTGGTTGGTGGGCGGCCGTGATCGCCTACGACGACCCGCCGGTGTTCGCCCGCTTCAAGGATGTTCGGGCGTCCCCGTTGCCTGTTGGCCACTGGGTCGGGCCTGCTGCAGATTCGTGGACAAGTTCGATGTCACGAGATGACTACGTCAGGGCTGTCGAGTTGGTGAGATCGCGAATCGCGCTGGGCGACGTGTACCAGGCCAACGTCTGCCGGATTCTCTCAGCGGAACTGCCTGACCTGGGTGCGTCGGACGTGATGGGCTTGGCAACACTGCTGGCACAAGGCAATCCGTCACCCTATTCGGGGGTCGTGTACCTGCCTTCAGGTTCTCATCGTGCCGTTCCGGCACACGGGGTCGCGGTGGTGACGGCATCTCCCGAACTTTTCCTACGCCTCGAGCGGGGCATGGTCGAATCGGGACCCATCAAGGGAACGGGACGAACCGCGGCGGACCTCACCGCGAAGGACTCTGCCGAGAACGTGATGATCGTTGATCTGATGCGTAATGATCTCGGCGCGGTCTGTCGTACCGGGAGTGTCACCGTGCCTTCCTTGCTCGCGGTTGAGGCCCATCCTGGACTTGTGCACTTGGTGTCCACCGTTCGGGGCGAATTGGCCGAGGGAGTCTCGTGGGGTCGTCTCTTGGCCTCAACATTCCCTCCGGGGTCTGTGACGGGTGCCCCGAAGTCCAGTGCTGTCAGGATCATCAGCGAGGTGGAAACGCAGGTGCGCGGCCCATACTGCGGTGCGGTGGGATGGGTCGACGCGGATGCAGCGCGAGCCGAACTCGCAGTGGCCATCCGAACATTTTGGCTCCGCGAGGGTCGCGTGCACTTTGGCACCGGAGCGGGAATCACCTGGGGGAGTGACGCGGCTCGAGAGTGGGACGAGACCGAGTTGAAGGCGGAGACTCTTCTCTCAGTTGCTGCTGGCACATCGGTCGCATCGTCGAGGGAGGTGGAGTCGCTATGACGATCTACTGGCTCAACGACTCGATCGTCGATGCGGATGACGCGAAGATCTCTGTGCTCGATCATGGGCTCACGGTGGGCGACGGAGTGTTCGAAACACTGCTCGTGCGCGACGGCGTGCCGTTCGCACTCACCCGACACCTGGCTCGGCTGGGGAGGTCGTTGGCCGGCATGGGTTTCGCCGGCCCCGACCCTTCATCGGTACGTGCCGCCGTGGCAGCTGTTATTTCCCGGTCCGGCATGGAAGCGAGCCGGGCGCGGTTGCGTGTCACGGTCACCTCGGGCAGCGGCCCCCTCGGCAGCGAGCGGGGCGACGGTCCGCCGACTCTGATCGTCACTCTGACGCCTACCCAGAGGTGGCCGCAGAGCACAGCAGTCGCGACCGTGCCGTGGGTGCGCAATGAACGCTCTGCACTGGTGGGGCTCAAGTCGACCTCCTACGCCGAGAACGCCATCGCCCTCGCATCGGCGCAGCGCCGCGGGGCGT
>WLRQ01000045.1 GCA_009697815.1 Actinomycetota bacterium | reverse complement strand
GCGACCAACCCCGCCATCACCACACCCGGATCACCCGGCGACCCCGAACCGGAGCGGGAGAAGGAGGAGGACATGAGACAACCCTAAACACCACCACTGACAGTGCCCCCACCAAACAGGCCCCCGAAACCCGTTGATACACAAGAACAATTACGCCCACAGCGATCACAGACCATCAGGAAAACCAGCCGCACCCCGCGGCCGGATCGTCGGTATCGAAGGCCTACGAGTGGCCGTCCCCGTCGGCTGTGTCAGCCCCCCCTGAGGGGATCTCTTGGAGCGCCCACGAGTTGCCATCCGGGTCACTGAAGTAGGCGTACTTCACGCCACCCATGTCGGTGACCCCCGAGACCTCGACTCCGTTTCCCATGAGCAAAGAGCGCGCAGCCTCGACATCGTCGACCACGAGGTGCAGGCCGCGGATGCGATCTGCGTTCGGGTCAAGCATTCCGATCCCGAAAACGATCGAGCACGCAGATCCCGGAGGGGTCAACTGCACCACCCGCATGCCGTTGCCCGGCGCCACGTCGTGGTCGAGATTGAATCCCGCGCGGCTGATGTAGAACTCCTTGCTCCGCTCCACGTCAGAGGTGGGGAGGGGGATCAGTGCCAAGCGCATGTCCATCGTTTTCGCTCCTCGATCCAGCCATCGCCCGCGCGCGCAACGATACGGAGCCGCGCGTCGGAACGACCCGCTAGGGCCGCGGAAACTCGTCCGGCGTGGGATAGCCCCAGCCGTGGAAGGAATCCCCCAAAGCCACCTGAGGTGGGACGAAGGTCTCCTTGATCGAGCGAGAGGAAACCCATCGCCGCAGGTTCTGCGGCGACCCCGCCTTGTCATTGGTGCCCGATGCGCGCGAACCCCCGAACGGCTGCTGCCCCACGACAGCACCCGTGGTCTTGTCGTTGATGTAGAAATTCCCGGCAGCGAACCTCAGCACCTTCGTCGCTTGAGCCACGGCCTCCCGATCTTGGGCGAGGATCGACCCCGTCAACGCGTATGGCGCCACCGACTCCATCGCCGCCATTTCGTCTTCGAACTCGGCATCCTCGTAGACATGGACCGCGAGCAACGGTCCGAAGTATTCACGCGAGAAGTACTCGCTCGACGGGTCGCTGCACTCGATCACGGTCGGCCTGATGAACCAGCCCGCGGTGGCGTCATATGTTCCGCCAGCGACCATCGTCACCGTGGGATCGGCCTTGGCACGTTCGATCGTGTCGGTAACCCGCACGTAAGCGCGCTCGTCGATCACGGCTCCCATGAAGTTCGACAGATCGGTGACCGGACCAACGGAAAGGCCGTCGACGACATCGGCTAGCTCACCTCGCAACGTGGCCCACAGCGAACGCGGTACGTATGCGCGCGACGCAGCTGAGCACTTCTGCCCCTGGTACTCAAAAGCCCCGCGCACCAGAGCAGTGCGCAGGACGTCTACATCGGCTGAAGGGTGCGCCAACACGAAGTCCTTGCCACCGGTCTCTCCGACGAGGCGCGGGTAGGAACGGTACGACGCGATGTTCTCCCCCACCGTGCGCCACAGCCGCTGGAAAACCTGGGTAGACCCAGTGAAGTGAATGCCCGCAAGATCCCGATCGCTGAGCACGACCTCGCTCGTCTCCACCCCGTGGCCCGTCACCATGTTGAGAACGCCCGGAGGGAGCCCGGCCTCCTCCAGCAGTCGCATGAGCAGATGGGCGGAAAACTGCTGGGAATAGGCTGGTTTCCACACCACAACATTTCCCATGAGGGCCGGAGCCGTCGGAAGATTGCCGGCGATTGCGGTGAAGTTGAATGGCGTGACCGCGTACACCACACCCTCGAGTGGACGGTGGTCAGCGCGATTCCACACACCCGGAGAGGAGATCGGCTGCTCATCCAAGATCTGGCGTGCAAATCCCACATTGAAGCGCCAGAAATCGATCAACTCACAGGCCGCATCAATCTCGGCCTGGAAGATCGTCTTCGACTGTCCGAGCATCGTCGCGGCGTTGAGGGTGTCGCGCCACGGGCCAGCGAGAAGGTCCGCGGCCTTGAGGAAGATCGCCGCCCGATCCTCGAAAGCGAGATCGCGCCACCCAGGTGCGGCCGCCTTCGCCGCCGCCATCGCTTCGCGTGCGTCATCGTGTGTCGATCCGCGCATCGTGCCCAGGACATGTCGACGTGCATGCGGTTCCACAACGTCAATCGGCTCGCCGTGACCGAGCCGCTGCTGACCACCGATCGTGGAGGTCAGCTCGACGGGCGAAGACGCCAGCGCTGACAGGCGCTTCTCGAGGCTTGCTCGCTGCGGCGTATCCGGTCCGTAGCCACGGATCAACTCGTTGGCCGCTGTGGGAGTGCGGGTGCTGGCGTCCATGAAACGCTCCTCAGGACGAGTGCCATGTCGCGACGCGATACGTCGCTCACACCATCTTCCCGCGCCGACGCGGGCGAAGCGCCGGTCAGTTGAGAAGGTCCGGGATCTCCTGCGTCGCGAACCACATCAGCTCGTGTTCCATGAGCGACACGGCGGCCAAGGCCCGACCATCGCCCTCTGCCGCCTGCGGGAGGAGCGTCATCGCCAGCGCCACGTCAGCCTCGGCTTCGATGTCGTCGACGTGAACCGCGGTGCAGCGCGCTAGAGGGATCTCGGCAGAGACGACAACCTCGGTCTCATCGTCGCCCACCAGAACGTTCGCTTCATCGACCTCAGCGACCACGACCACTCGACGAGGGCGCGCCCCGGTGTCGGCGATCCGCGTCAGCGAGCCGAAAGCCGCCGCCATCAGGACGGCGTACTCGAGCTCGTCCTCGTCCGAATCGGCCCACGCGAGCCGCAGGGACGGTGTGACCGCATGCGCCACGAACGGCGGAGTTGCGATCCGACCCCTTGCGTGGAGGTCGGCCAGATCGGTCACGGTGAGGGGGAGGTAGACGCGCACGGGTTCAGCATGCCCTAGTGATCAGGCAGAGTCGGCATCCGCCGGGGGTCGCCGAGGGCCGGTATCGTTGCCAGTTCCCTTGCGCGCGGCTCTGTCAGTGGCGGGCACCGTGTCGAGCAGCTCGATCAAAGCCGACTCGAGGCAGTCGGCCAGCACATCGATGTCGGGCATCGCATCACGATCGGCGTTAAGGCCGAAGTGAACTCCGCCGTCATACGAGGTGAGGCCGATCGACACCGCCTGCCCCTTGGCAAGGGGCACGACTGGGTACGCGCCGAGCATCCGGGCGCCCGCGGCGTAGAGCGGAAACTGGGGGCCGGGCACATTCGTCACGACGAGGTTGAACATGCGGCGGGCCAGGTCGTTGGCGGTACGAGCACCCAGCGCGTGAAGCGTCGGCGGAGCGAAGCCCGCGATGCCCACCAGCGCTTGGGCTCCGACCATTTGCCCCGTCGCCTTCAACTGATCCATCTCGAATGAGACCCGGTGAAGTCGTACGACCGGTTGCGGCTCGCCCACCGGCAGGTCGACGAGAAATGCCGCGATGTGATTGCCCGCAGACTCCTCCCCGACGCGCACACTGACCGGTACGAGAGCACGAACCGTGGAACGGGACGACACCGACTCCCCCCGAGTCATCAACCACTCGCGCAGTGCACCGGCCACCACCGCGAGCACAACATCATTGATCGTGCCGCCGTGCGATCGCCGGATCGACTTGAAGTCGTCAAGGCTCATCGACGCCATCCCGAATCGTCGAGCCTCACCGATCGGCACGCTGAGCGGATTCAGCGCGGGTGGGCGGGCCATCGTGAGGGCAGCCGCAGCGAGACCGGCGGCTCGGCGACCAATCCTCTCGGCGGTCTCGCGCACGTCGATGGCGCCCGAACGCAGGGCGTCGATGGCCGCCCCAGGGCTGCGGAGAATCTCACTCACCGCCGCCGAGACTAGATCGGCGTCGCTGGGAGCCGGTCTCGGCGTCCAGTGCTGCGCCGCTGCGCGCTGCGGCTCGGGTGTGACGTCGAGGATCACCTGGCCGATATCGATCGCCCCTGCACCGTCGACCATCGCATGGTGCGTCTTGGTCAGGATCGCGAACCGGCCGCCCGTAAGCCCCTCCACGAGGTACATCTCCCACAAGGGACGCGCCCGATCTAGCGGCCGTGCCATGATCCGGCCGACAAGTTCGCGAAGCTGCGCGTCGGTACCCGGACGCGGCAGTGCCGAACGGCGCACGTGATAGGTGACGTCGAAGTCCTCGTCATCGATCCACACCGGGTTCGCGAGCCTGCCCGGGATCCACTTGATCTTCTGCCGGTAGCGCGGCACGAGTGCGATGCGCTCCTCGATCAGGTGCACGAGGCGATCGAGATCGAATGTCTCGGAGGTGCCCTGGAAGAGGACTACTCCACCCACATGCATCGGGGTAGTCGGTTCCTCGAGATAGAGAAAGGAGACGTCGAGGGGGCTCAGTCGATCGACCATCACATCTCCTCGGGTCCGCACCGGGCGTCAACGGGAGTCGGATCAGCCTCCACGCCATGGTGTCACGTCAGGACAGGTCACGCCCGAAGAGGATCTCGAGCTCTGAGCGGGTCTCCTCGTACGACCGATGGAGCACCCCGACGAAGCCGAGCGCGGCGGCCGCATCGATATTGGCGGCCAAGTCATCGACGAACACGCATTCGCCAGCCTCGAGGCCAAGCCGCTCAAGGGTGTGGTCGAAGATTCGGGGCTCGGGCTTGCGCATGCCGATCTCGCCAGAGATCACCAGGATGTCAAAGACGTCTTCCCACGCGTCCCGCGGATACTCGTTGCCCCACGAGTTGGACAGCAGTGCCGTTCGCAGGCCCGTTGAACGAGCCCGCCGCACCAGCGCCGTCATCTCAGGAACATGCACAAAGCAGTCGAACATGCGGGCCAGAAGACCCTCTGCCACATAGGGATGGCCCGTGCGGGCGGTGAGCTCCGCAGCAAGCTTCACATCAAAGTGAGGCATGGAGATCTCACCACGTTCGAGCGCGTGGATCGGGTTCACACTCGCCTCCGCGCCAAAAGGCGCGCCGAACCAATCGCGCATGATCTCGACGTAGGTCTTGAGGTCGACACTCTCGGTCTCGGCCCAGACTTCAACCGCAGTCTTGATGTCACCGGTGAGCACGCCGCCCCAGTCGACGATGAGCGCACGGAGTTCAGCCACGTCGCTGACCCTAACGAGTGCCCATCCGGGGTTCGAGGCGGACTCCTGCTCGCCACATCCGACGTCGAGTCACGCCGACCGATCAACCGACCTTCGCGGCCCGCGCCGGGCGTGCTGGCGATAGGCCCAGATCGCGAATGAGCTCATGGGCGACGCTGCGCAGTGCCTGCCTCGCCCGCGACGACGGGGCGATCTCGGCCAAGGTCGCACCCTGGCGCAACGCGGCGTCGTAGGCGCCACGGTCGTCGGGCACACAGCACACGGCGTCAACGCCCGCGTGCCGCAGCAGGGAGTCGGCGATGGCGGCCTCGGCGCGCTTCCCGAGCATCGCCTCACGCACGCGCGTCACCACCAAGCGCCTGTCGCATCCCGGCACCACGTCCGCGAGCTCCGACAGCCCAGAAACCAGCCGAACCAGGCCAACCGGGTCGCCGGCACCTACGGCAAAGACGACATCAGCCGCCTCCAGAGATGCGAATGTCGCTGCGTTGCGTCGCGGCGCCTCGGTGTCGAACACGAGTTCCTCGTCGGACTCAAGTGAGAACCCGCAGTCGACGACGACCAGGTCGACGATCTGCCGCGCCACGTCGAGAAGCTCGACCATTGCGGCAGCCCGAACCTCAGTCCAACGCCCGGCTCGGGGGAGCCCGGGAAGGACGAGAAACCCGTGACGCACCTGTCGAGTCAGCTCTCCAAGGGCCGCAGGATCAAGCGCACCTCCGAGCGCGCGCCGACACGCGGAGGCGATGCCCGCCCCATCGTCGACCAGTCCGAGCACGATACCCACCGAGGCAGCCCAGGTGTCGGCGTCGATGAGCAACGTCGACACGCCCGCTCGAGAAGCTTCGTCTGCGATCGCGAGAGCAACCGAGGTTCGACCAGGGGCCCCTGCAGGTCCCCACACGGCCACGAGACGACCTCGCTCTTCCGGCGACGAGTCGTCGATTTCGAGATCTGCCTCGGGTCGCACCGCACGGTCGACGGCGAGTGCGATCGCGCGAACCGCGATCCCGAGATCGGAGGGTTCGACATGCACCACGCTGTCGACGCCCCATCGCTCCATGCGCCTCGCCGAGTCGTGGTCACCCGCAGTGACAACAGCCACGACCCCCACCCCGAGGATTCGAATCCGCTGCAGGACATCGGCATCCAGCCGTGCCGCATCGGCTCCGACGATGACGACCCGCCCAAGACCCGCCGACGTAGCCGCCAGCAAGTCGGCTGTGTCGAGACATCGCCGCGCGATCGTGACCCGACTCGAGGGATGCGCGAGGCCGGCGATCAGGGACCCCTCCCATGGCGTGGGGCCGAGAAGGACGAGCACCGGGTCCGACATTGCCATCTCAGGATCCCGAGCCGATGCGCACCAGGTCCACGTCGCCGCCGCGAGCTGCAGCAACCGCGCGATCAGCGTCCTTGGCCGCGACGTCGAGGACCACGCCCATCTGATCGTTGGCACCCATCGCATCGACCTGCCCGGGGTCGGCTACGAGCACACCCGCCAGGATGAGTTCAGGCAGCGGGGCGATCGCATCCTGCGTTACGGCCGTGCCGTCCTGAGATGACACGTAGACGTCCACCCGCTCGCCCCGCGCGAGCGACGGAGGAGCGTGGAGCAGATCGACCGGGACCGTCACCATCCGTCGGTCCGCAGGTAGGGCGTCCGCCAGCACCGTCGCTGGAATCAGCTCTCCCGCACCGATATCCCGCGTGAGCACCTTTCCCGCAAGCTCTGTGGACGTCGGGACATAGGTCGTGAGGTCCTCGACGGCCACCGCAGTGACGAGAAGATCATCGGCGGTGAGGGTAGTCCCTGACGCCAGGGCAGTCCGCACGGACCACACGGGCGTACGGTCATCAGAACTAGAGAGAGCGCGACTGCCCACGACCACCGACAGCACGACCAGCGCGACGCCGAGACCGAGACGAATATCGCGACGATCGGAGCGGAACCTTCGGGCGGGTGGGGGCTTCACTTCTTCCACGTCTTCGATCGTGCGCCTGTCACAGTCCACATGCACCCCGAGGTCACCCATCTGGGCGTCACCCGATGCGAGGATGTCCGGGTGGCCCCCAGGTTCCTGACACTCGCGGATGTCGCCGAGACTCTCAGCATCTCGGCCTCGCAGGCGTACGCACTCGTGCGTAACGGCGAACTCCCGGCGATCAAGGTGGGCGGGCGAGGCCAATGGCGCGTCGAGACCGCGGAACTCGAGGCCTACATCACCCGGATGTACGCCGAAACCGCTGACTTCGTTCGCACCCATCCGCTCGGGCGCGAGGACGCGACGGGCTCCTAGTCCGCCACGGCACGGCCTAGCCG
Organism: Actinomycetota bacterium; assembly: GCA_009697815.1. GTDB lineage: Bacteria > Actinomycetota > Actinomycetes > S36-B12 > CAIYMF01 > Longivirga. Next base: position 14,177 of record WLRQ01000045.1, on the reverse strand, counting down.
CACGTCGTCAGCGGCTCATCACTGAGATCGCCTTCATCGGCACCAGCACCGTGCCGCCCCCGTTCGTCGAGATCTCCACGTGGTCGGCGAATGTCGCGGATGCCTTGCCCGCCAACACCGTGCCGTCGACGAGATGGACGGCAACCTCGGATCGGTCACGAGACCACGAACGCAGAAGCGCGGCCATCGATCTCGGCGGTAGGACTCCGGTGGCCACCGCCACCGCGCGACCCAAACCCCGCACCGCCACCACCGCGTCGAGCGGAACTAGGTGTTCCGCCGTCGCCATCCGCTGTCCCGAGGGCACATGGGCGATGACGATCCAGTCGGCCCCGACCTCTAGGACCTGACCACTATGCCGGCCGCCGTCGCGGGTGGCCATCTCGACAGCACCGCTGGCCGCGCGAAGGCGTTCGAGCAGAGTGATCGAGCTCCGCTCGGCTCGAGTGCGCTCCGCGGCCTCGGCATCGCGTTCGAGATCGGCACTGGCCGCCGCGAGAGATGCCAGGTCGGCCTCCAACGCGGCTATGAGTTCAGGTTGCTGGTCGGGCACAGCGCCACCTCCCGCGGTCCGACGGCAGGGCCGCTCCTCCATGGTCGTCCACACAGGTGCCCGGTTGCCCCTTGACAACGTCGATGAGTACAGGCTGTCATAAGCAAACACACGCAAACACACTAAAAGGGGTGACCGTGTCTCGCCTGCTCTCAGCGCTCGACATGGCCAACGCCCCGTCAATCGGGCAGGCCCTGACGCTCCCGTGGCACTCATCATGGGCCGCGATCCCAGGCGATTCCCTCACACGCGCCGTCGTGATTCTCGGGGCACTCGTCCTTGGTCGCCGCGTGGTGGTGGTCGCCCTCCTCGCCCTCAGGGGCGCCGCCGGGCACATCACAGCCCTGGGAAGGTGGGCGGGCGCGTTCGGAGAGGCGATCCGCCCCGGCATCGTCCGTCGCCTCGTCGCGGCCAGTCTCGGTCTCGCCATCCCGACCCTCGCGTCTGTCGGCACCGCAGGGGCCAGTCCCCTCGTCAAGCAGTCCGCCACCGCAGCGGGCGCACCGTGGGTATCGGCCGCGCCGCGAGGCGTGGCCCCGCAACCGTCAGCCGATCACTACGTCCGAGTCCGCCCGGGAGACACCCTGTGGGATATCGCCGCACGTGGTCTGCCGTCCGGGGCCACGGCTGCAGCGATCGCCCGCGCCTGGCCCAGGTGGTACCGCGCGAACCGGCAACTGATCGGCCCAGATCCCTCACTCATACGTCCCGGCACGCGCCTGCGCGTTCCGGACCTTCGATCGGCAGGGACGTCGACGTCGCAGCACCTCCGCCCACAGGCCTCCTCCGACGCCCCCGGCGCCGTGGCCCGATCCCTGGACCCTGATCGACGGTGAACCATGCCCCTCCCCCAGTCTCAGCCCCTACTGCGCCCCGCGATGGCGATCACCCGCAGGATTCGCACCCGACCACCGGTCGTACCGGTCCAAGGAACCCTCGCCCTGCAATGGCAACTCCCGGGCGAGCTCGATGCCGTGCCCTCACCCGATCGTTCGCTGCGGCTGCTCACACGCGAGCCCGCGCTCGACCGGGACACCGATCCAGCTGTCGCCGTTGTTGCGACACCTCGCTCGGCGCTCCCGGACCCCGGGCCCTGGACGGGCCAACTCGTCCAAGCAGTGCTTGAGGTGCTCGCGCTCGAACGTCCACGACAGCAACTCGTGCGGTGGCTCACAGCGGAGGTCTACGCCGACCTGAGCAGACATATCGCAGCGGCGCCGGGACGAGTCACACCAAGCCCCCGCGGGTCCGGCTCCACTTCCCCGGGACGTGCCCGTCGCACCGTAAGCAGTGTCCACATTTTCGAGCCCGCCGACGGAGTGGTCGAGGCGACGGCCGTCGTGGTGGGCGGGCGGCGGGCGCGCGCGGTCGCCCTACGGTTAGAAGGGTGGGATGGCCGGTGGCGCTGCACCCGGCTGGCGATCTTGTGAACCACGTGTGGCGGTTCTCGCCCACGATCGCCTCGGCACCTATAGGTGGCGTTCGACCAGGCTCCTGATGAACGGGTTGAGAACCTCGTGGGTATGCCCGTAGATCGAGCAGTGCCCCATCCCCTCGAAAAGGTGGAACTCCGCGCCGGGCACAAGTGCCGCCACCTCTTCCCCATCCTGAGGTGGCGCCTGCACGTCCTGGTCGAATGCGATCACATGCAGAGGAACCCGACACTGGGGCAACTGCTCTCGCTGATCGAACAACACGCAAGGTTCCCACTGGGCGATGAGTGACTCCTCATTCGTGTCAGTCTCGTAGTACTCCATCAGCTCAGCACGTAACCGGGGCCACAACTCTCGATCGCCGAGAACCCTTGCGGGGTAGTACATCGCGGCGTAGTGGGTAACCGCCATCATGCCGTCAAGTCGCCCGCCCGCGCGCCTGTATTCGATCTCGGCCATCTGGTAATCCCACGTCCAGCCCAGGCTCACGGCCCCGGTACCCATCGCGATCGCGCAGGTCAGCAACTCGGGATAGTCGAGCGCAACCTGCTGAACAATTCCGCCGCCGAATGAGAGCCCCACGAGCGCCACTGGACCGTCACACACCGCCTTGATCAGTTCCGCGGTGTCACGTGCGAAATCCTCGAGCGTCCAGGGCAGGGGCGTGTCGCACACCGTGGTTCCCACACCACGTCCGTCGAAGGTGGTGTTGCGAAAACCCTCTGAGAAATACGGCAGCTGGTAGGCGTCCCATGAGCCCGCCGTGCCGCCGCCGCCGGAGACCCAGACGATGTCGGGCCCAGAGCCCCTCTGCTCGTAGTGGATCGCGGCCTGCGAACCCTGGAGTATCGGCACGACAGCACACCTCTCTTGGATGATCGGACACGCGCACTCGAGCATGCCCCTACTCGTGACTCACGCGCGCCGATTCTCAGGCGCCGTCATTCACGGCGCCGTCATTCACGGTCGTCGACGACCGCCGGACCACGTCGACGACGCATGAGGATCAGGCCGCCACCCACGACCACGACAACCACCACAAGGCCGATTGTCAGCGCAGCACTCGACGAGCCCGAGCCACTCGCCGCGCCTTGATCCGATGCGCCTGACGACACCGGTTCGGCAGAAGAGGATCCAGTCGGCGCGGGAGTCGCGGTGACGGGCTTCACGCTCTCGTAAGTCCACGCACCCCACTGGAAAAGCATCGTTCCATCGCCCTGAGGTTGGTGCACGAAACCCTCGAACTTGTCCGACCGGTAGGCCTCGTAGTTGTCGTAGTAGTAGGTGAGGACATACGGCGCGTCGTCGTAGAGCATCTGCTGCATCTGCTTGACCAGGGCCACTCGCTTGGTGGCGTCCGTCTCGGCACCCTGTTGGGCGAAGAGCTCGTCGTAGGCCGGGTTGCAGTAGAAGGAGTCCGAGAGGTTGGCATAGGTTGCGCCATCCTGTTGGTAGCTGCGGTTGGCACAGGTGAAGGTCGAGAGCATGTAGTTCGGATCAGGCTCGACCCCCCACGCCCATTCGAACATGTCGAAGTTGCCCTGACCCACGAGTTCGGTCAGCACATCCTCGGACACGGTCTTCACCGTCACCTCGACGCCCACCGCGGCGAGATATCCCTTGAGGTACTGGACGGACTTCTGCGACGTCGCACTTTCGGTACGCCCGAACAGGCGGAAACTGAGGCGCTTGCCCTTCGAATCGACTCTGACACCATCTGCGCCCACGGTGTAGCCCGCAGCGTCGAGCATCGACCGTGCCTTGGCCGGGTCGTAGGACGCCGGCGCACTCGGTTCAAGGTGCCAAGCGCTGTAGAGCGGCGGGATCACCGTCGAGCCAGGGAGCCCACCTCCGCCGAGAACTTTCTCGACGATCTGTTCCCTGTTGACCGCGTAGACGAGCGCCTGACGCAAAGCCTTGTCGCGCAAGAGCGGATTGCCGTCCCCGATCGCGGTGCCGTCGGCGAGCGCAGCACCGGTGTTGAACCCGAGCTCGTCGTATCCAGCGGGCGCGGCCGCGACCGCCGTGATACCTGGAACGTCCTTCAGCGAGGCGAAAACATTGGCCTCGAGACCCTCGGCGAAATCGATCTCGCCCTTCTTCAGAGCCTGCCCGAGTGCGTCGGAGTTCTTGAAAATCTTGAAATCGATCTCGTCGACTCCCGGCTTCCCGCGGAAGAACGTCGGGTTGGCCTTCATCCGAATGAACTGCCCGACCCTGCGCTCGATCATGTAGAACGAGCCACCGCCGACCGTCGGCGACTCAAGGGTGCCCTCATTGCTGAAGCCAGTCACGGTCTTCTCGTCGATCTTCTCCCAGACGTGCCGCGGAAGGATGTAGACGTAGAGATGCTCCATGATCGGGGAGGGCTTCGACACCGTGAGGACGAGGGTGGTGTCATCGATCGCTTCAGCCTTGGTCATGTTCTCGATATACGAGCCGTAGTTGGTCTTCTCGTACTCGCCCGTGAGAACTCGGTTGAATGTGTACGCGGCATCGCGAGCCGTCATCGGCTGTCCGTCCGACCACACCAAACCTGGATGGATCTTGTACGTCCACGTTGTCTTGTCGGCGGACTCCTGCCAGGAGTCCGCGATACCCGGCACGATCGAGAAGTCCTTCGCGCCGTACTGGGTCAGCAGCGGGTACTGCATCTGAAAGACCTCGTACGCCAGGGAGGAAAGCCCGGTGAAAGGGTTGGCAGAGTCGATGTCCTGGGTCACGCCGATGGTGAACACAACAGGATCACCCGCAGATACTGGCTCGGCACTGAGGGGCGATGAGCTCGTGTCGGCCCACGCCGAGACCGAGGCAGCGGCGCCGAGCGCACCCACGAGCGTGACCGCGGTGACGAATACGCGCATCCGAGTGCGAGACATGCTCACAAGAACCTCCGGTCGTCGGTGGGGCCGCCCCCGGTCGACCTGTGGTCGTGGCGCGTGAGTAGTCGTCTATCACACGCAGTGGCCCGCGCGCGAGGAACCGGTTCGGACTCGCCGGTGCTTACCTAGGCCGAGAAGGTTCCCCGCTCACCCATTGCGCTTGCGCGAGGCGCGCTCGGCACGCCGACGTTCGGCGCGACTGGCGTTGGGGTCGACATCGACTTCCTGCCCGAAGTCCTCGGCCGAATGCACCACACCAGCATCGCTGTCGAGGGTGGGTGAGGTGTATTCGAGGTGCTGAGGCCGTCTCGGGGCAAGGCCCTTGGCCGAGATCGCCGGCGCACCCACGAGCGGCGCGTTGATCAAAGGTGGGGAGTCCCGAGGCGCCATGCTCAGGGGTGCCACCGGTGGCGCCTCCGACAGGAGTCGCTCCGACGCCTCGCCCGCGGGCAAGCCAGGAGTCACACCCTCCTCGACGGCGGGTGTCGCCGCCTCTTCGACCTGAACATCGACGTTGAACAGGAAGCCGACGGACTCCTCCTTGATCGCGTCCATCATCGCGTTGAACAGGATGAATCCCTCGCGCTGGTACTCCACGAGCGGATCCTTCTGGGCCATCGCGCGAAGCCCAATGCCCTCCTGGAGGTAGTCCATCTCGTAGAGGTGCTCGCGCCACTTTCGATCAAGCACCGAGAGCACCACGCGCCGCTCGAGCTCTCGGGTGACCTCGTCACCGAGAGCCTCCTCGCGGCGGTCATACGCTGCCTGGGCGTCGGCGCGGAGCTCTTCGACGAGGTACTCCTGCGTGAGGCTGTCCTTACCGCCCCCCGAGTGCTCGATGATCTCGCGCGGCGTCACGCCAGTGGGGTAGACCGTCTTCAGCGCCGCCCAAAGACGGTCGAGATTCCAGTCTTCCGCGTAGCCGTCACTCGTCTCTGCGGTGACATAGCCAGAGATCGTGTCGTCGAGGAAACCGCGAACCTGCTCGTGGAGGTCCTCGCCTTCGAGAACTCGTCGACGCTCCTCGTAGATCACGACTCGCTGGCGGTTCATGACCTCGTCGTACTTCAGGACGTTCTTGCGGATCTCGAAGTTCTGCGCCTCGACCTGGGTCTGGGCCGATCGGATGGCATTGCTCACCATCTTGGCTTCGATCGGCACGTCGTCGGGCACATTGAAGCGCCGCAGGAAGGCATCGACGATGTCCGCCTTGAACAGGCGCATGAGGTCGTCCTGCAGCGAGAGGTAGAACCTGGTCTCACCGGGATCGCCCTGACGACCCGAGCGGCCTCGCAGCTGGTTGTCAATACGTCTCGACTCGTGCCGTTCGGTTCCCAGGACGTAGAGCCCGCCGAGTGATGTGACCTCGTCATGCTCGGCTGCCACCGCCTTCTTCGCACGTTCCAGAGCCTCGGGCCACGCGGCCTCGTACTCCTCTGGCGTGTCGACCGGACTCAACTCACGCTGGGCGAGCTCGGCTGCGGCCATGTACTCGGAGTTGCCCCCGAGCATGATGTCGGTGCCACGGCCGGCCATGTTGGTGGCAACGGTGACAGCGCCCTTACGGCCCGCCTGTGCCACGATCGCGGCCTCGCGCTCGTGATACTTCGCATTGAGGACCTCGTGTGGAACTCCGCGCTTGCGAAGCAGGGCCGAGAGCTGCTCGGACTTCTCCACGCTCGTCGTACCCACGAGAACGGGCTGGCCCTTCTCGTGCCGCTCGGCCAGATCCTCAATCACTGCAGCGAGCTTGGCCTGCTCGGTGCGGTAGACGAGGTCGGGCTCGTCGGCCCGATCGATCGCACGGTTGGTGGGGATCGGCACAACACCCAGCTTGTAGATCTGGTCGAACTCGGCGGCCTCGGTCATGGCCGTGCCGGTCATGCCCGAAAGTTTGGAGTAGAGGCGGAAGTAGTTCTGCAGGGTGATAGTGGCGAGGGTCTGGTTCTCCTGCTTGATCTCCACCCCCTCCTTGGCCTCGATCGCCTGGTGCATTCCCTCGTTGTAGCGACGGCCGGCCAGGATGCGCCCGGTGTGCTCGTCGACGATCAGGACCTCGCCCTCCATCACGACGTAGTCCTTGTCGCGCTTGAACAGTTCCTTCGCGCGCAAGGCGTTGTTGAGGTATCCGACCAGAGGCGTGTTGACCGACTCGTACAGGTTGTCGATGCCGAGCCAGTCCTCGATCTTGGCGACGCCTGATTCCAGGATCCCGACCGTGCGCTTCTTCTCGTCGATCTCGTAGTCGCCGTCGATCCCCTTGTCCTCGTCGCCCCGCTTGAGGCGGGGGACGAACCGGGCGAACTCGTTGTACCACTTGGTCGCGGCGTCGGCCGGACCGCTGATGATCAGAGGGGTGCGGGCCTCGTCGATAAGGATGGAGTCGGTCTCGTCGACGATGGCGAAGTTGTGGCCGCGCTGAACGCGCTCGTCGATCGCCCAGGCCATGTTGTCGCGCAGATAATCAAAGCCGAACTCGTTGTTGGTGCCATAGGTGATGTCGCACGCATACGCCACTCGTCGCGCGTCCGGCCTCATGTTCGCCAGAATCACGCCGACGCTCAAGCCGAGGAACCGGTGCACACGTCCCATCCACTCCGAGTCGCGCTCGGCGAGGTAGTCGTTGACCGTGACGACATGCACGCCGTTGCCCGCCAGTGCATTGAGATAGGCGGGCAGAGTCGAGACGAGGGTCTTGCCCTCACCTGTCTTCATCTCGGAGATGTTTCCCAGGTGCAACGAGGCGCCGCCCATGATCTGGACGTCGTAGTGGCGCTGACCGAGTGTGCGCTTTGCGGCCTCGCGCACGGTGGCAAAGGCCTCCGGAAGCAGGGAGTCAAGTGACTCGCCCTCGGCGTAACGCTCCTTGTACTCGTCCGTCTTCGCACGCAGCTCGGCGTCGCTGAGGTCGACGAAGTCCTCCTCGAGGGCATTCACCTGCTCGGAGACGGACTCCAGCTTCTTGAGCACACGGCCTTCGCCAGCGCGGAGGATCTTGTCGAGGAGCGACACCAGGAACGTCCTTGTCAGGATCTACGCACCCACCCGACAACGGGCGCGAGGGTGCGGGCGGAAGTTTCCCCGCCGCGGTCATGGTAACCATTCGGTCACGATTGCGGCAGCCGGGCGGCCTGACCGGTGCCCGCCGGGAGTGCGAGAGGTCCGGCCCGGCTGACATCGAGCTCTCCGATGATGTGGGATGGGCAGATGAGCCCTGACAGCAAACAGGCACCGACGATGACGCCCATGCCGACGAACTCGGGCCCCAGCACCCGTTTCGACCTCACCGAGCTCGTCGCCGGTTCCTGGCAGTTGCGTCCCTGGCCCACCGCGCATGCCGATCTCGAGGATCTACTTGCCGAACGATTCGCGGCCGCCGACGCGAGCACCCGGGCTCTGGAGCGTGAGGCCCGGCTCGAGGGCTGGGCTCGCGGCCACCTGCTCGGTTTCGCCGTGCGTGAGATCACCACCGGCGCGAGCATCGCGGAGGTGAGTGTCATCGTGAGCGAGGAAGACCTGGCGTCGATCGATCTGTGGGTGCGTCCGGGGGTCACGGCAGCGGCAGACATCACGCAGGCCGCAGAGGTGGTGCGCAGGTGGGCGGTCGGCGGGCTCGGGCTGGCACTGGCCTGAGGCGAGTCCTACGCGGTCACATTCCGCGGCAGTCTGTCAACAGGCCGCGACACGCCGCCCCTGTGGATGCAGTGGGGAGCCTAGGCGGCCCCTAGGGCCGCCCAGGGCACATTCACCTCGTATGGGGGCGGTTAGGTGATGTGGAGGAGGCCGGCGCGGGCGGCGCGGAGGACGGCTTCCATGCGGGAGTGGACATGGAGTTTGTCGTGGATGCTGCGGATGTGGTTCTTCACGGTGTTTTCACTGATGAACAACGTCGAGGCAACGGCGCGGTTGTTCAGACCCTGGGCGACCAGGGTGAGCACCTCAAGCTCACGGCGGGAGAGAGCAGTCGTGCCCTCAGACGGTGACTCGTGTCGGCGGACAAGCACAGCGAACTCGTCGAGCAGGCGGGAGGTCATCGCTGGCGACAGCAGTGAGTTGCCAGCAGCGACCATGCGCACCGCCCCGAGCAGCTCCTCCGCTGTTGTGTCCTTGCGCAGGTAGCCGCGAGCACCGGCCCTCACCGCTCCGGCGAGCGCTGCATCGTCGTCGGCATGTGCCAGGACCACCACCCGGACGTCGGGACGCGCCGAGCGAACGAGGGCGCAGACCTCGACGCCGCCCCCTGAGATCCCGAGGTCGAGAAGGAGAAGATCCGCGCCGGATGACACGACGAGGTCGGGCACCTTGCTCCCGTCGTCAGTCTCACCGACGATCTCGAGGTCAGGCTCACCGGAGAATGCCTCAATCACGCCTCGACGGAACAACGGCTGACGGTCGGCGAGCAGCACCCGCACAAGGGGACCGCTGCGCTGAGCCACGCTCGCATCATGGCACGGCGACGACGGGCCGCGGCGCTCGATCAGACGCCCGCGTCGCACACGGTGCCGAACAGCGCGGGGGCGGCAACGGAGATCCCGCTGCCGCCCCCGCGAACGTGCCCACACCACCTACGAGGCGACCCCGTGCTCGTCGGCATCGCTCAGTTCGAGACGCAGCAGGCCGTAGTCGTAGCCGCGGCGCTTGTAGACCACCGTGGGGAGTCCGGTGTCGACGTCGTGGAACAGGAAGAAGTCGTGGCCGACGAGTTCGAGTGCGTGGAGCGCCTCGGACACCGTCATGGGACTACTCGGGTGGGTCTTATCGCGCACGACGATCGGCCCGTCTTCATAGACCACATCTGGCTCGACCTCGTCCAGGTCAGGCGTGGGCTGAATTATCGGGGCCACAAGACCCGGAAGGTCGTTCAACGTCGCAGAACCCTTGTGGTTCTTGGTATGACGGCGCTCAGCAGCCCGTCGCAGCCTGTCCTCGAGACGGCCGTAGGCCAGGTCGAGTGCTGCGTACTTGTCGGCAGCCGTCGCCTCAGCTCGGATCACAGGACCACGGCCGACACAGGTGAGTTCGACTTCGAATGCCCGATCGGCCTGTCGCGGGTTCGTCTCTTTGCTCACCTCAACGTCAATGCGCGAGAGGGTCACGCCGAACCTGTCGATGCGACCGAGCTTATCGACGACATGGTCCCGGTATCGCTGGGACAGATCGAGATGCCGGCCACGTACGACGATGTCGACGGGCGAGTTCATGGTGCTCATGCGACGTCACCTTCCTTCTCGCGTACTTCGAACAACAACATGCAGTGCGACACCCGTCCGGCCGACCTGGTCTTCGACCCCACAATCGCCTGCTGAGGGTCTCGCCGCGCCCGGTCGGGCATTATGCGACTACTCCCCTTCTCCTGGATCGACGAGCACTGTGTCTCATCGGCAGGGCAGGACTTACTTCTAAACCGCACCGTGATCGAGCGACCAAGAGTCGCCTTACGTGGGCCGCTTCGCCTGCGGCTGGCATCGGCTTGCCCCCGGGGGGCTCCGGCGACCGGAACCCCTTCAGGGACGCAACCACGGACCCGGACGGGTGCCACAAGGACAACGTAGTCCTGCAACGAGGGACCACGCGCGGCATCTCGGACACGTGATGGGCCGACTCACCCTCGTGGCGCAGTCGCAGCGACCACAGCGGCGGCCAGAGGCGTGACCCCCGCGGCGCGAAGGGCGCGAGCGGCCTCCCCCAACGTGGCCCCGGTGGTCAGCAGATCATCGACGAGTACCACCCCCGCGAGCCCCAAGGCGGTGCGGGTCACGGCCATCGCACCGGAGAGGTTGGCGGCGCGTGCCACGCGCCCGAGGCCAACCTGGTCTCCGCGGCGTCGGGCGGACACCACCGCTGGCACCACCCGGGCATCGACGCCCTGCGCGCGCAGCACCGTCACCGCCCGGGCGGCAAGCTCACGGACATGATCGCCATCGCGCAGCCGAGCGGACCCCGGCGAACCGGGTACTGGTACAAGTGACACCGACATGCAGCCGGGGTCCAGCGCTGACGACGCACCGGAGTAAGGCGCCGCGGACTCGCTTGCCACGTACCCGCGGGCTGGCGGATCGGCGACCTCAAGGAGCGCCGCGGCCACCGCGGTCGCGAGGGCATCACCGAGCGAGCCCCGCAGCGACCAGCGACCGTGATCTTTGAAGGCAATGAGCGCTTCGCGCACCACACCCTCGTAGACGGCAGCCGCGTGGACCTGCGGCAGGTACTCCGGATACGGGCGCAACCGCACGGGGAACGGTGGGCGTCGCAACGCGGGGGCACAGTCGGGACACCAGGGCCCACGACCACGTCTGCAACCAGCGCAGATGCGCTCGACAACGGCATCAACAACAGAGTCCAGCAGCCCCCGCCTGCGCCCGCCACAACGTGCATCGGGATCGGCCCGCGTGGCTCGCGGCCACCAGCGCTCACCAGCCATGCCCGCAGCGTGGCGCAGCGCCGCGATGGGCTGAATTCCTCGTCCCCAGGCATCGCGCAGGGGGTGGCCGGGATGTCGCCAAGATGAGTGTCAACCGCATCGCTGATCAGCGGACACATGTCGCGAAGATCTGCGCTTGCGAATATCCGGGTCTACCCTCAATACACAAGATCGAGGCTGGACCAGACGTTTACCGCGAAGAACGGCGTTGGGCCCTCCACGGGTTCGGGGCGCTCTCATCAGAGGCCGATCAAGGGGGCGCGAAGTTATGACACAGCTCGACGCGTCAGGCGACGCCGGGTCGCCCGGCGTGGGCCTGACTCGCCTGGTCGGTGTCGGCAGCTCGGCAGGCGGGCTCGAGGCACTTATCGAGTTCGTCAGGGTCCTGCCCCGTGAACTTCCCACCGCCTATGTGATCTCCCAACACATGGATCCAGACCACAACAGCGCACTCGTCGAGCTCCTCGAACGCGAGACCCAGCTCTCGGTCGTCCTTGCCGTCGATGGGATGTCGCTGAAGGCGGGAACGATCTACGTCGTGCCACCCCAACACGATGCTCACGTCACCTCTCACGAGATCAAACTCACCGATGTGTCAGGCCAGTCCGGCCCCACACCTCGCGCCGATGTCCTGTTCCGTTCCCTCGCGGATGTCTGGCGCGACCGCGCCGTCGCCGTGGTCCTCTCCGGCACCGGCTCCGACGGTACGCACGGCGTTGGCGCCGTGCGGGCGGCCGGCGGGCTCACGATCGCCCAAACCCCGAGCTCCGCGAAGTTCCCAGGGATGCCCGCCTCGGCCATTGATTCCGGACATGTCGATCTCGTCCTGCCACCTGCAGACATGGCGGAGGCACTGGCGCGCAGCTGCGCAGCCGCAGTCGATGTGAGGCCGCCCAACACCCGCATGCCACCCGAGGCTCGAGGTACCGAATCGTCTCCGTCCAGCGAGGAGCTGGTGGGCAAGATCCTCAAACGCGTCGACATCGCCACCGGGCTGAACTTCGCCGGCTACAAGGAGTCGACACTGCACCGCCAGATCGAGCGCCGTCTGGCGATCACCGGAACCGCTGGCCTGCAGGACTACCTTCACTTGATCTCTGGTGACGTCGGTGAGGCGAATGCACTGGCCCGATCGATGCAGATCGGGGTGACGTCTTTCTTTCGCGATCCGGACGAGTGGGCCGCGCTAGAGGGCCCACTCCGCGAACTGCTAGAGGCTCTCGAGCCCACAGCGCAACTGCGCATATGGGTTCCAGGTTGCTCCACCGGCGAAGAGGCCTACTCCGTGGCAATGCTCGCGGCCGACATCATCAATGACCCCTCGGGCTTGGGCCGCCGCCTGAAGGTGTTCGCCACCGATATCTCCGAACCCTCGCTCGAGATCGCCCGCCGCGGCCGGTACAGCGACGATGCGGTCGAGGCCATCCCCGAAGATCGCCGGAACAGCTGGCTCCAGCGCTCCGAGCGAGGCTGGGAGGTCGCTCAGAATCTGCGCGATTGTCTGGTTTTCGCCCGTCACAACGTGGAGTTCGACCCGGGATTCCCGCGGGTCCACCTGATCACTTTCCGCAATACGTTGATCTATTTCAAGCCCACGTTGCAGGAACGGGTATTGCACCTGTTCCACCTCTCGCTTACCCCGAACGGTCTCCTGATGTTGGGCGCAGCCGAGCGCCTCACCGCAGGTTCGGACCTATTCGACCCACTGGAGGCCAAGCACCGGATCTATCGTCGTCGGCCCGGCTCGCCCCGCGGGCTTCCCGCCATCGCCTGGGGTAGCCGCCCTGCGGATCCGTATCCTGCCGAGACCACCAAACTGCTCGGAAAGCGGGCGGCACTGCGCGACGCCCTCGTCCGAAGGTTCGCCCCGCCCTCCCTGGTGATCGATCCCGATCACCAGGTGGTCGAGGTCGTCGGAGATGTCTCCCCGTGGTGCTGGGTAGCAGAAGGCCAGCCCACCAGCCACGTCGTCGGGCTCCTCCGGGAAGGGCTACGCCCGATCGTGCGCTCCATGCTGGTCGAGGCCCGCTCCGGACAAGCCGTCGAGCGCGATGTCACCGGTCCCGAGGGCAGCGTGCGCGTGAGCGTTCACCCGCTGGGGTCCGACGCCCTGGGGTTGGCCACCGTCAGTTTCGAGCCTCTCACGGCCGAGAGTGGGTCCGGCGGCCCGAGGAACGACGTCGATCTCGCGAGCACGTCGTCGAGTTCCTTCGAACTCCAATCCACCCGACTCGCACTCCAGGCCACGATCGAAGAGCTCGGGGCCTCCAACGAAGAGCTCCAGGCGCTCAACGAAGAACTGCAGGCCTCCGGGGAGGAGCTGCAGGCGTCCAACGAAGAGGTACAGGCCTCGTACGAAGAGCTCGAGGTCACCAACGAGGAATTGGCCGTCCTCAACACCGAGTTGCAAGAGCGCGGACACTCACTCACACGCGCCAATGCAGATCTGGAGAACATCCAAGCCTCGCTCACGAGTGGCCTCATCCTTCTCGACAGCGATCTACGTATCACCCGCTTCACTCCCCTGGCCGTTCGACTCTTCCCTCTCATCAACACCGACATCGGCCGCCCCCTCACCGGCATCCCGCCCGTGCTTGCGATACCCGAACTGGCCGCTCACCTCCGCCAGGCGGTCAACGACCAGACGACCTCGATCTTCGAGTTGTCCGGGCCCACCGCGGATTTTCTCGTGCAGATCCAGCCCTACCTCACCGCAGCCGGTGACTCACGCGGCGCGATCGTGGTCGTGACCGACACCTCCGACCTTGCACAGGCCCGGCGTCAGGGCCGTCAAGCGCTGCGGATCTTCACACGATCGACGGAGGCCCTCCGCGAAGTCCTTTGGCATCGCGACGAGTCAGGTGCACTCACCTTCATCTCGTCGTCAG
>WLRQ01000044.1 GCA_009697815.1 Actinomycetota bacterium | reverse complement strand
GCGACCAACCCCGCCATCACCACACCCGGATCACCCGGCGACCCCGAACCGGAGCGGGAGAAGGAGGAGGACATGAGACAACCCTAGAGACCACCACTGACAGTGCCCCCACCAAACAGGCCCCCGAAACCCGTTGATACACAAGAACAATTACGCCCACAGCGATCACAAACGACCACCGAAACCAGCCGTCGGACGTCACCCGCATGTGCGCACCCACCGTCACCCGGAAGTGCACAGTCACTTTCACGCACCGACCGCGCACCGACCGCGCACCGACCACGCACCGACCGCGCACCGACCGTCAGCGCGCGGTCAACCAAGCGCGAAGTCCACTCTCGATGGCGTAGAGATGGGCAGTCGGTACGTACTCGTCACGCGCGTGCGCGTGGGAGGGATCACCCGGGCCGTAGTTCACAGCCGGCACGCCGAGCGCGGAGAATCGTGCGACGTCCGTCCAGCCGAACTTCGGTGTGGGCACACCACCGACAGCCGCGACGAAGTCCATCGCCGCCGGATGGGCCAGGCCAGGAAGGGCGCCCGCTACAGCATCGACGACCTTGAGCCGGAATCCAGCAAAGACCTCACGCAGATGACCCTCAGCCTCGAGCGCTGACACCGACGGCGCGAACCGGTAGTTGACCGAGACCACACACTCGTCGGGGATGACATTGCCCGCGACCCCGCCGCGGATGCCCACCGCGTTGAGCCCCTCGCGATAGATGAGCCCATCAATCTCAATGCGACGAGGCTTGTAGTCAGACAACCGCGCGAGCACCTCAGCCGCACAGTGGATCGCATTCTCACCCATCCACGACCGCGCACTGTGCGCACGCGTTCCCTCGGTCGTGACCTCGACACGCATCGTGCCCTGACAGCCTGCCTCGACCACACCATTCGAGGGTTCCATGAGCACCGCGAAATCGCCGGCGATCAAATCGGGGCGCTCGTCGGCGAGGCGTCGAAGTCCGTTGAACGTCGAGTCGATCTCCTCGGCCTCGTAGTAGATCCAGGTGACATCACGCGCGGGCGCAACAAGTTCGGCCGCCAGCCGCAGTGACACCGCGACTCCGCCCTTCATGTCGCACGTACCCAAGCCATAGAGGCGATCCTCGCCATCAACCATCACGCGACGAGACGGAAGGTTGCCGGCCGCGGGTACGGTGTCGAGGTGCCCTCCGATCACGACGCGGTGATCGCGTCCGAGCCGGGTTCGGGCCACGACTGTCTCACCGTCGCGGATGACCTCGAGATGGTCGTATGCGGACAGCGCGGCTTCGACCGCATCCGCGATCACACGTTCCTGCCGAGACTCGCTCGGGATATCGACGAGCGCAGCAGTCAGGGTGACGACATCGGCCGTCAGGTCAAGGCGCAGGGGCGAGGTCACGTCGCTACCGTAACGAGCAATCGCCCAGAGCGCGCACGCCGAGGGCGGCAACGTGCACGCGTCGACCCCGTCGATAGGTTGGCCCCATGACTCTCTCGACCTCTCCCGCTTCCGCTGTCGGGCTCGCCACCTACGCGGGCGACACCCTGCTCGAGGTCTGGTACCCGGCGCCCTCGCTGTCGCTCACCCCTGCGGACGTCGACGGCCTCGGCGAAGTCGGCGCATCGCGACGCGATGAGGTGCGCGGCGTCCGCACCGTCACGATCACCACCACGATCATCGACCTCGCCACCGCGCCGGTCGATGCGGCCGATGCATGGCTACGTCTGCACCTGCTCTCGCACCGCCTGGTCATCCCGCGCTCGGTCTCCCTTGACGGCGTCTTCGGTCTACTCACCAACCTCGCCTGGACCTCGCTCGGCGCGGTCCCCCTCGATCGACTCGCGAGTGTCCAGCTCGATGCTCGCCTCCGAGGTGAACACCTCACCGTGTACGGCGTCGACAAGTTCCCGCGGATGGTCGACTACGTGGTGCCCGCAGGGGTGCGCATCGCCGACGCGGACCGCGTACGCCTCGGCGCGCACCTCGCCAGCGGCACGACCGTGATGCACGAAGGCTTCGTCAACTTCAACGCCGGCACCCTGGGCACCTCGATGGTCGAAGGACGCATCTCGGCCGGGGTGGTCGTGGGCGACGGTTCCGACATCGGCGGCGGCGCCTCGATCATGGGCACTCTCTCCGGTGGCGGCACCGAGGTCGTCACGATCGGCGCTCGGTGCCTTATCGGCGCCAACGCCGGAGTCGGGATCTCACTGGGCGATGAGTGCGTCGTCGAGGCGGGCTGTTACATCACGGCCGGGTCAAAGATCCTGCTTCCCGACGGCACCACGGCCAAGGGCCGCGAGCTCTCGGGCCTCGACGGATTGCAGTTCTGGCGCAACTCCGTCACCGGAGCCCTCGAGGCCCGCCAGCGCACGGGCTCCTGGGGCGGTCTCAACGCGGCACTGCACGCGCACGACTGACGGGCGCACCGGTCGCCTCGCCCAGCAGTAAGCCGCGAGGGCGTGAGAGTTAGCGACCTTCGATGGCGAGGTAGTCGCGCTCGGGCTCGCCGATGTAGACCTGGCGCGGACGGCCGATCTTGGTCTGCGGGTCCTCGATCATCTCGCGCCACTGGGCGATCCATCCCGGCAAGCGACCGAGCGCGAACATCACCGTGAACATCCGCTGCGGCAGGCCCATCGCCTTGTAGATCAACCCGGTGTAGAAGTCGACGTTGGGGTAGAGCTTGCGCGAGATGAAGAAGTCGTCCGAGAGCGCGACCTCTTCAAGGCGCAGCGCGATGTCGAGCAACGGGTCGTTGATGCCGAGTGCCTTGAAGACGTCGTGTGCGGTCTGCTTGACGATCGTGGCGCGAGGGTCGTAGTTCTTGTAGACCCGGTGGCCGAAGCCCATCAGGCGAATACCGTCCTCGCGGTTCTTCACCTGGCGGATGAAGGTGTTCACGCCGCCGCCGCTGCGGTGGATCGAGGTCAGCATCTCAAGAACGGCCTGGTTGGCCCCGCCGTGCAGAGGGCCGAACAGGGCATTGATACCCGCAGAAACCGATGCGAAGAGGTTGGCGTGCGACGAACCGACGAGACGCACTGTCGAGGTCGAGCAGTTCTGCTCGTGGTCGGCGTGCAGGATCAGCAGCAGATCGAGTGCCTTGACGAGCACCGGGTCCATCTCGTACGGCTCGGCCGGGACGCCGAACGTCATACGCAGGAAGTTCTCGTTCAGGCTCAGGGAGTTGTCGGGGTACAGGTACGGCTGGCCGACGGACTTCTTGTAGGCGTATGCCGCGATGGTGGGCACCTTCGCCAGGAGCCTGATGGTCGAGATCTCGACCTGCTCGGGATCGAACGGGTCGAGGGAGTCCTGGTAAAAGGTCGACAGAGCGCTGACGGCACTCGAGAGGACAGGCATGGGGTGGGCATCCCGCGGGAATCCGTCAAAGAAGCGTCGGAGATCCTCGTGGAGCATGGTGTGGCGAGTGATGCGCTCCTCGAAGTCCGAGAGCTCCGCGGCCGTCGGGAGTGCGCCGTAGATCAGCAGGTAGGACGTCTCGAGGAAACTGGACTTCGCCGCGAGCTGCTCGATGGGGTAGCCGCGGTAGCGGAGGATCCCCTTGTCGCCGTCGATGAACGTGATTGCCGACGTGCACGCTGCCGTGTTCGTGAACCCGCCATCGAGCGTGACCGACCCGGTCGTCGCCAGCAGCGGTGAGATGTCGATCCCGTCGCTGCCAACTGTCGAGGGCACCCGCTTGAGCGGCAGTTCGCCGCCCGCGTAGGTGAGGGTTACGTCCGACACGTCGTCCTCCAGGCACATGGTCACCCGCGGCCGCGCGATCACGGCCTCTCCAGGTGGCGCCCACGCTACCGAGTCACCGGTACCGGGAAGTCATGGGGCTCCCGCGCGGGCTCAAGGGCGGGTGCCGTACAAAGGGCTCCGACCCCGCGCTAGCACCCCCGACGGACCAGTGGTCGAGATGGGTCCCCGGCGGGCAGCCGCGCTAGTGGCTCGCGAGCCGGTGCACAGCAGCGGCGATGCGCTCATCGGTGGCCGTCAATGCCACTCGCACATGCTTGGCACCCGCCACCCCGTAGAACTCACCCGGGGCGACGAGGATGCCGCGCTGCGCGAGCCAGGACACTGTGTCCCAGCAGGACTCGGACCGCGACGCCCACAGGTAGAGCCCGGCTTCGGAGTGCTCGACCGTGAAGCCTGCGTCAAGCAGGGCAGAAAGTAGTTGGCCACGGCGGCGGGAGTAACGCTCGCGCTGCTCGGTGACATGCGCGTCGTCGTTGATGGCGGCGAGCGCTGCGGCCTGCACGGGGGCGGGCATCATCAGCCCGAGATGCTTGCGGGCTTCGAGCAGTGGGCCCACGAGCGCGGAGTCACCGAGGACGAAGCCCGCGCGGTACCCCGCGAGATTGGATCGCTTCGACAGGGAGTGGACGGCGAGGAGCCCCTCGTGCGAACCGCCGCAGACCCGCGGGTCGAGGATCGACACCGGCTGCGCTTCCCATGCGAGTTCGAAGTAGCACTCGTCGCTGACGACGATGGCCCCGCGCTCGCGGGCCCACTCCACGACCTTCGCGAGATGCTCGACCGGAAGGACGCGGCCGGTGGGGTTGCTCGGGGAGTTGATCCACACCAGGGACACCCGCTGGGGCCCGAGCGCGGACGTGGAGTCCGCGACGACGATCTCGCACCCTGCAGCGCGGGCGCCGACGTCGTAGGTGGGGTAGGCCAGTTCGGGGACCACAACGGTGTCGCCCGCACCGAGACCGAGCAGCATCGGCAGCAGCGCCACGAGTTCCTTCGAGCCGATCGTGGGAAGGACGGTCGCAGGATCGACGACGGCGTGCAAGGTGCGCGCCGCCCACTCCGATACCGCGTCGCGCAGTTCGGCAGTACCCGAGGTGAGCGGGTAGCCGGGTGAGTTGGAGGCCGCAGCAAGTGCGGCCTGGACCGACGCCGGAACAGGGTCGACCGGGGTGCCTACCGAAAGATCCACGATCCCGTCGGGGTGTGCGCGGGCGACATCGCCGAAGGGCGCAAGACGGTCCCAGGGAAAGGCCGGGAGCCGATCGGCGAGACGGGTCATGGGTTCCCCTTCACAGGTGCGCTAAACGCTGAACACGCCCTCAACCGGAGGGCGAGGGCGTGCTCAGAGGCGTGCGAGAGAAGGTCA
Source organism: Actinomycetota bacterium (assembly GCA_009697815.1). Lineage (GTDB taxonomy): Bacteria > Actinomycetota > Actinomycetes > S36-B12 > CAIYMF01 > Longivirga. The sequence goes on along the minus strand of WLRQ01000044.1, from coordinate 16,744 downwards.
GTGACCTTCGTGCTCCTGAGGCTCAAGTGCGGCGACGATGGCAGCGTCCTTGGGGGTGAGCCCCTGCTTCGCTGCACCACCGGGGGAGCCGAGGCCCTCGAAGAACTCCGCGTTGGCCGCGGTGTAGTCCTTCCACTGGGTGGGCACGTCATCCTCGTAGAAGATCGCCTCGACGGGGCAGACGGGCTCACAGGCACCGCAGTCGACGCACTCGTCAGGGTGGATGTAGAGCATCCGTCCGCCCTCGTAGATGCAGTCGACGGGGCACTCCTCGACGCACGCCTTGTCCTTGAGGTCGACACAGGGCTGCGCGATTGTGTAGGTCACGGACGGATCCTCCCGGTACAAGAACTGCTGGTCGATGTCTCTTGGTTAATGACGCCCGCCCCGCGGATCAGCGCAGGGCCATGGGCGTCACCGTAGTGCCGCCTGACACGCCTAGTATCCCGGCGTGGCCGAATCACATCACGGAGGGGTCCCACCCGCACCCTCGGCGCGGCCGGCCGCCCTGCTCGTGGTGCGGATCACCGCTGCCGACGTCGGAAGCCGGGTGAGCGTGCGCCACCGATTCGAGGGCTCGACCCTGACCGACACGCTGGGGGTACTGCTGTCCTGGACCGCGGACGAGCAGCACGCCGAGCGGGGTGGTGGCGACAACATCCGAGGCGGGCTCCTGCGGATCGAGAAGCGCGACGGTTCCGTGGTCGAGGTCCTCGAGCGCGATGTGGTCGCCGCCAAAGTCGTGCCCCCGGCTCCCCCGCGCCGACCACGCTGATTCCAGGCACGACACGCGGGGTGGGGTGGCGGTCGCACATCGAACAGGGTGCGAGGCGCAGGATCGGATACGTGAGTATCGCGTCGCGCGAGCGCTTCGCCGAGGTCGTCAGGGCCGGGGGCGCCGCAGGTGACCCGGACGATGTACGCCTCGACGTCGCACTGCTCCTGCTCTCAGCAGAGGCCATGACCGACCAGGACGTCGCCGGACCCCGTCTCGACATCCTGGTCGACGAGGGACTAGCCGCACTCGACACCCTCGCGGCCGCCGTTCCCCCAGAGGGCCGAGACGATGTTCGCCTGCGCTCGGCCCTCGCCGAATTCCTCGGCGCTCCGTCGGACTACGGCAATCTCGAGTCGAGCCTGCTCGCCGAGGTCCTCAAGCGGCGGCGCGGGCTGCCGATCCTGCTCTCGACCGTCTGGACCGAGGTCGCGCGCCGCGCGGGCGTCCCGGCCTATGGGGTCGGGCTGCCCGGCCATTTCGTGGTGGGGGTGGGAGACCCCGATGGCACACGGGTGCTCGTCGATCCCTTCGCGGGCGGGCTCCTCCTGCCCTATGACCGCGCCCGCGAGATCGCGGCCACCGTCGGGCGGTCGCTCAAACCCGAGCACCTGCGTCCCCACGACCCAATCGACACCATCGACCGAGTGCTCGGCAATGTCCGGGCGTGGGCCTCCACCCCTGAGCGCGCCCGACACCGGCTATGGGCGTGCGAGCTTGGCCTGGTGCTTCCGCGACACGATCTTGGACTTCGTCGCGACTATGGCGAGGCCCTTGTTGCCGTAGGCCGATACCCCGAGGCCTCACGGGTACTCGAGGATTACGCCGACATCGTGGCTGGGCCGATGCCACTCGAGGCCGAACATGCCCGGCGCATCGCGCGGCAGGCGCGGGCCAGACTCAACTAACAGGTGCGGCCGGCAGGTCGATGGTGACGCTCGTGCCACCAGCCGGCGAGGAGGCCAAGGTGAGGGCCCCGCCATGCGCTTCGATGATGGCCTCGGCGATGGAAAGCCCGAGCCCAGTGCCCGTACCAGTGCGACGGGTGCGCGAGGGGTCGCCTCGGTAGAAGCGCTCAAAGGCCCGATGGACCTCTTCTGCGGTCATGCCCGGCCCCTCGTCGGCCACGACGACCCGCACCCGTAAGGCGTCTGCGACGACGCTGAACGTCACCATCGAACCTTCAGTGGTGTGTGCGGCAGCGTTGCTCGCAAGGTTGTCGATCACCTGACGCAAGCGCATGTCGTCACCGATGACGACTGCGGGATCACCTGCCAACCAGGAGATTTCACGATCCGGGCAGGCCAGACGAAGAGCCGCCGCCGAGGCTGAGACGAGGGTGCACAGGTCCACTTCTGCCTGCTCGAGTGGCCGGTGCTGGTCGAGACGGGCCAGCAGGAGTAGGTCGTCGACGAGGACACCCATGCGCTTGGCCTCCTCCTCGATACGGCCGACCGCGCGGGCCCTTTCGGCCTCGTCGCCGAGCGCGCCGGTCCGCGCGAGCTCGGCGTAGCCGCGGATGGTCGTCAACGGCGTTCGCAGTTCGTGGCTCGCGTCCGCCACGAACCGCCGTAGCCGATCTTGACTCTGGCGACTGTCCTGGAAGGAGGACTCGATCTGGGCGAGCATCCCGTTCAGCGACGCGGCGAGCCGACCGACCTCCGTGCCCGCGGGCATGTCGGGCACGCGCTGGGTGAGGTCGCCCGCGGCGATGCGCTCCGCGGTCAACTCGACCTCCTCGAGCGGTCGGAGTCCGACCCGGATGACGGCGCCCGCAAGCAGCCCCACAAGTCCGAGGGTCAGCGCGCCCACCGCGAGGGAGGCGATGGCGGCCCGCTGCATCGTGGCATCGATTGGCTCGGTCGACATCGCGAGGACGATGCTGCTCGCACCATCCCGCGCCAACGTCGCGGTCGCCCTATAACTGTAGGCCGGATCGCCTACGCCGCTGACGTCGAAGGGCTCACCCCTGAGGGCGCGCACCACGTCCGCGGTCAACCCGGAGAGGTCGGGTGCCGGTGCCCCAGTTGCCTGAGTCCCTCTCACCTGGTCGATGACCTGGCCCGTGGCGTCGACCCGGGAGAGCACGAACGGGCTGGGCAGCTGACGGCCCGGGGGCCCGCCACCACCCATCTGAGGGCTTGAGCCGAGCCGGTCGAGCCGGTTGTTGCCCGCAAGCTGGCGGTCGACCTGGGTGACGAGAAAGTCGCGCAGCAGCAGACTGCCCACGATCGAGGCGAGCGCAAGGCCGAGCGCCGTCAGCACGAGTGTGCCGACGGCGAGGCGGACCCGCAGTGACTGCCGGGGGGCCATCATTCTCCGGTCCGCGGCGCACGAATGCTGTAGCCGACGCCTCGGACGGTGCGGATGAGCGCGACGTCGAAGGGAGCATCGACTTTGCGGCGCAGGTAGGAGATGTAGGACTCGACCACTCCTCCGTCACCACCGAAGTCGTAGCTCCACACGTGGTCGAGGATCTGGGCCTTGGACACGACTCGTCCGGCATTGACGAGCAGGAATCGCAGCAGCGAGAACTCCGTGGGGGTCAGGTCGATGGGCTCACCCGCACGATGCACCTCGTGCGCGTCCTCATCGAGCACGAGGTCGGCGTAGCGCAGGATGCCGTCGTCGACCTGGTCTGCGGCGTGCCGGCGGAGTACCGCTCGCACTCTGGCGACGATTTCCTCGAGGCTGAACGGCTTGGTGACGTAGTCGTCGCCGCCGATCGTCAGACCGTGGACCTTGTCCTCGGTCGAGTCGCGGGCGGTCAGAAAGAGCACAGGCGTGGTGCGGCCCTCGCCCCGGAGGCGGCGAGTGACCTCGAAGCCGTCGACGTCGGGCATCATCACATCGAGCACCAGGAGGTCGGGTTTCCACTCACGCACCGCGGTAAGTGCCTCGAGACCGCTGGCCGCAACGCGTACCTCGAAGCCTACGAACCGCAGGCCGGTGGCGAGAAGATCGGCGATATAGGGCTCGTCGTCAACAACGAGCACTCGCGCCTCGGAGGCCCCGCGCTCGCCTCGACGTTCGTTCATGTCACCAGTGGAGCCGATGAACCTGTGAGTTGACTGGGAAGATCCTGACATGGGGCCGCAAGGCCACCTCCAGGTTCGTGAACTCCTCCGTCACTGCGGCACAGGACCAGTGGGGGTCGGGGTCGGGGTCGGCGTCGGGGTCGGCGGGATGCTCGGGTCGCCGGTGCAGATGACCTCGGGGCCAGGCCGGTAGTTCGTGGTGATCTTCTCGCGCTTGACCTCCACGCCCCCCGTGATGAAGACGCGGTACACATCGATCGCAAAGCCCGGCTCGCCACCCTGGGCGTGGCAGGTGGGTAGGGGGTCGTAGATGGTCTTGAAGGGACGCACGTTGTACCGAGCGCCAGACTGCGCCTGCACCTCGTCGAAGGCCTTGGTTCCCCACATCGTCACCGTGAGAGAGGTGTTCTGCATGTCGGTCGTGATGTAGACGGCATGAGTGGTGTCGTTGCGGAAGGACATGTCGAAACTGCCCCACGCCACGGTCGCCTCAAGGCCCTCGCGGTATCGAGGTATCCAGATCGAGTGCGCTTGGACATGGACACGCGCCAGCCCGGCGTAGAACGCGGCCGTCCAAACGGTGGTCGCCGACGTAGAGACACCTCCTCCGAGGTCCTCCTTGAACACTCCGCCCGGGCCAATGATGTAGCCGACGGTGTAGCCGTTCTCGACCGTGCGTTCCTTGATGGTGTCGTTCAGAGAGAAGGTCTGACCCGGCAGCAGCAGGGTGCCGTTGACCCGCTTGGCAGCTTGACCAATGTTCTGCACACGGTAGGCGGCATACGGGAAGTTCTGCTTGAACGACGACATCTGCTCGACGACCCCGAGCGCCACTGCCTGCTCGGTAGTCAACTTGGGATCCACCGTGCCGACGGTGACGGTGACGGTGCGACTCGCGGATCCGCTGCGACCGAGCACGGTGAGCACGTCGGCGGCGAGCTGATCGGGGTCGACCCCATGTCCCTGCCGGGATGGGACCACCACAGGAACGCCGCTCGAGACATCCCAGGTCGCGTCATTGCCGAGGGTCTCGATCGACGCGATGGCTGGCGCGATGGCCGCGCGCAGCACAACTCCGTCGAGCTTGGGGGTGAGAACTCCGTTCGCGGAGGCAAAGGAGAGCGCCTCGGCAACGGCCGCGGCGGGGATCGTGGTGGAGATCCCCTCCACCACCACGGGGATCGGGCCCGACACGGCCGACGTCGCGAGCGCCAGGGCTTGCGCGGCGGCAGCCGAGGACACCTTCGGCGCTGCGTCGACCTGGGGAAGGACCACCGACTCGGCGGTCGCGAGATAACTGGCGGCGATCAACTTCACGGACGCCGCCTGATCGAGAACGCGCCCGACCGCGCCGGGGTTCAGCGAGGCCGTGGTGCCGCGCAGCACGACGGTCGGCTCCTGGGCCAACGTGTCGCTGTCGGCGGCGATCAGCCCAACATCCTTCGCCAATGTCGCCTCGTCGATCACGATCACCGGTTGGATCGCAGGCGACCCGGTGAGCTTGGCCCACAAGGCCGAGGGCTGCCAGCCGTGGAGCACCTGTCCGCGCACGGTCGCCGCCGCATCGAATGAGAGGCCAGCATCCGCGGGCACGACGCTGACATGTTCGGTGCCGACGACAACGTCGATCTCGGCGCTCGCTCTCGGCCCGAGGACGCGCGTCAATGTGGCAGCTGCCTGGGCCTCACTCTGGCCGCCGATATCTACCCCAAGGACCGTGGCGCCCCGCGGGATGCCGTCACCCGTCGCCGCTACCAGGGCCGCGTAGACCACTCCGAGCGCGAGGATGGCACCGCCGACGCTGAGCAAGGTCGTACGAAGCCAGTGCGGCCGGTGGCCGTCTTCGGTTACGTCCTCGACAACAGAGGTCGGGGATGAGGTATTCACACTGAGTCCTCGGTGCGTGTGCTGAGCCGCTCGGGCCAGGATCGGGCGCACGAACGTCGAGTGCGCGAGTCCCAGCCACGCGGACGCGATGGCGGCCTCCCCAGAGTACGACGCCTTACCGCGGAAGGGCCGCCGCACCTGGCCCGGCGAGCCGTCCCAGGCCCCCTCACCCCTGCACTCACGCGGGGGCGCCAGGCCCGTCGTCCACGGCGGGGTCCGACCCCCACTGCGCCTCGATCAGGTCGACCACACCAGCGGGCAGCGGCCAGGCCGTCGCGATGATCGCAAGCAGCGCTCCGCCGACCAGGAAGATGCTCGTGCGCATGGTGTCCGGCAATACGACGTCGCCACCCGGGGCGACCGTGGCGATGGCGAGCGCACCCACGAGCCAGCCGCAGCCTACGAGGGCCGCGCCGCGACGGGTCGCGGTGAGCCAGGCACCCGCGCGAGCGCACACCCCGACGCCGACCAGGACGAGGACCGCACCCCACGGGATCATTACTCCGTGGACCTCCTCGCGCGCGGGCAGCACCACCGCGCTGAACAAGCCGAGCACCAGACCACCCAGAAGTAGCCCTACCACCGCAGCGGCACGCGGTCGGCGGGGACGGCTCATCCCGTGAGCCTACGATGCCTCGGGGCCGGGAAGGTCGGCGACGGGCACGGACCGGTGAGCCACGATCGAGGACCCCGTGGCGAACACTCCGGAACCATCGCGGAGATCGATCGAGCCGAGTTCCCGTCCCTCGGCGGCTGCCGTGAGCACGTCGGTGATCTCACGCCCGATCAGTTCGTGCCGCTCGATCAACGCATCGCGCAAGGCCGCGACCAAGTGCCTGTTGTCGTTGAGGAGGCCGCGCGTGAACGCCTTCTGCTCCTGGAGGATCCGCTCGACACGTCCACGGCCCTCGGCATCAGCCAACACCCGACCGACGATGTTGGTGTCGGTGAACGCCCCGCTCTGGATCGCCGAGTAGGAGATCAAGGTGTCGGTCATACCTGCCGCGCCGACCATCTGGGCCGCGACGTTGGTGGCGTAGAGCAGGTCGCCGGCAGGGCCCGTGGAGATGTCGTCGAAGAAGAGCTCCTCGGCGGACTGGCCCCCCATCGCAATGCGGATCAGCCCGATCATCTCGCTGCGCGACCGGGTGAAGACATCCTCGGCGTCGCCATGGGCGAGCATCCCGAGGGCATCTCGGCGCTTGATGATCGTGAGCACCTCCAGGCGACGGTGCGGGGCCACCAGCCACGCGGTGACCGCGTGCCCCGCCTCGTGCGTCGCGATGAGGCGCTGCTCGTGCTCGGTGTAGGACACGGGTTGGCCCATGCCCACTTCCTCGACGAGGCGTGCCCGCTCGACATCGCCGCGCGTCATGGCACTGTCGCCGCGACGGAGTGCGTTCACGAGCCCCTCGTCGAAGAGGTGCTCGATCATCACCGGGGTGTACCCCTGCGTGACGGACGCGAGACCGTCGCGCGAATCGTCGTCGTCGAGGTCGGGGTGGTGCGATTTGCGTCCGAGGAAGAGGTCGATCAGCTCGCGACGGCCGGCCTTGGTCGGCGGCTCGAAGGTGAGCCGGCGGTCGAAACGCCCCGGCCGTAGGAGCGCGGGGTCGAGGTTGTCGGCCCGGTTGGTCGCTGCGATCACGAGCACATTGGTCGATGGCGGAACCGGGCGCGAGAGCTGGCGATGAAGGGGCAGGTAGAGATTGAGCTTGTCGATGAACCAGGTCCGCAACTTCTGGAGCCCGGTCGGGTCGTCGAACGACTGCAGCTGCACCAGCAGCTCGTTGACGACGCCACCGACGCCCTCACTCGTCATCGACCTGTTGGCCATAGTGGCGCCTGAGACCGAGGCGGCGCCCATGGCGTAAGTGGAGGGGAGACCTTCGAGTCCGCCGCAGCACATGACGCCACTGCGCGTCATCGATTGTGCGGCCATGGGCAGCGCGGTCATGGAGATCCCGCCGCGCGCCATCGCGATCGCGTCGATCTCCTCGATGAACCCGATGGCGCCGCCCTCCTGGCGCGCGGCCTTGCGCAGAGCCTTGAAGTAGGAGCGAATCTTGCGCGCCGTCGCGCCGTAGTACATCGACTGGAAGGACGTCGCCGACACGAACAGGAACGGCACTCCCGCCTCGCGTGCCATCGCCTTGGCCAGGTAGGTCTTGCCGGTGCCGGGCGCACCCTCGAAGAGCAACCCGCGTCGCGCGGAGCCACCCATCTCCGAGGCGAACGCCTTGTGCGCCAAGAACAGGTTGAGCGAGCGCACGACCTCGTCCTTGATCGAGTCGATGCCTTTGACGGAGTCGAGGGTGACGTCGATCTGCTCAGGCCGATAGGTCACATGGGGTGATCGGCCGGCGCCCATCGTGGTGCCGAGGAGCACGAGAATGAGCATGATGAAGAACAGCGCCGGCATCGCCACCATGGGGTCGACCGCCGGCAGCTGCAGGCTCAGGATGTCGACGCCATCGCCGGTGGCCCAGCGGCCACCGAGGTAGGCGGCAGGGATCAACAGCACCAAGAACAGGGTGGTCAGGCGGCGACGTCGCGAGCGCTCCCGGGAGACGCCGACATCAGCCTGCGACCCGCTCAGTCGACCCGCACCGGCGCCGGCGAGCATCGAGGCGGCCGCGCGGTCGACCGCACTGTCGGTCACCGGCGTCGCATGCTGCTTCGCGGGGGTGCCCGGTGTGCCCATACGTCGCATCACATGCTCCAGTCACATCAGGGCGAATCCGCCCTCGCGCGCCTGCTGCGACACGGGCTCCCATCGTGGTCGACACGAGGCGGATGCGCGACCTCGGAGTAGTACCTCTCACCCTTCTGGCCTACGCCGCCCACGCTCAAAGTGACGCTCCGTGATCAAGCGCGTGCTCAATGACAATCTGGACTGCCCCGGTTGGGCGTCAGACACCGGCGAACAGGTCGGTCTCACGCCCGTCTCCATCGCGCGGGCCAGCAGCCGAGCCCCGTGCGAGGACGTAGAACTCCAGGCCCAGTGCCCTTGACCCGAGCTTGTTCGACAGCGCGAAGAAGCCGTCCTCGAGGCTGATCTGGGTGGCATGGGCCCGCATAGCGTCCATCTTGTGCTCGAAGAACTCCTGACCGTCGATTGCGGCCGTGATGAGCTCATCGTCGACGGCGAACGGGAGGTCGTCGGGGTCCATCGCCGCGAACCCGGTGTCCTCTCCGGCAGCGCGAAGAGCTTCGATGCCGGCTCGGATGAACGACTTCGGGAACGCGACCCAGTAGATCTTCGCGATCTCCCAAGCGTCGCCAAGATCGGGGCGGAACGTCGGCGCCGCCGCGAGGACCGTGGCGTACATCGCCACTCGATGGGCCTGGATGTGATCGGGGTGGCCATAACCGCCGAAGTCGTCGTACGTGACGAGCACCTGCGGGCGCACCTCGCGAATCACCGGCACAAGATCGGTCGCGGCGGCGAGAAGGTCAGCGCGCCAGAAGCAGGCGGGGTCATCGTTGTCAGGGGTGCCGACCATCCCGGAGTCGCGGTACTTGCCCGGATGTCCGAGGAGTCGGTGGTCGGTCACACCGAGGGCGTCCATCGCGCCGGCAAGTTCGATCTGCCGATGCTCGCCGAGAGTGTCCTCGAGATGGGCCGCGCGGTGGGAGTGATCGTCAAGGACGATCTCACCCTCTTCGCCCAGGGTGCACGTGACGAGCGTGACGTGGGCACCCTCGGCCGCGTACTTGGCCATGGTGGAGCCGGTGCCGATCGTTTCGTCGTCGGGGTGGGCGTGCACGAACAGGAGACGGCGTTCGGCCGTGATGACAGTCACGAGAACGAGGGTAGCCGTCGGACTGGCAGACTCACGGACATGTCGCAGGAGTCCTACCCCCGCCAGAGCGCGCGCACGCGGCGGTTCACCGCGGGAGCCCCACGCCTGTTCACCGTCTCTGCCGATGGCAGCCGCGTTCTGTTCGTTCGATCCAACTCCGGCACCGACCCCGTCGGACGGCTGTGGGCTCTCGAGGTGGCAACGGGATCCGAGCGCCTGCTCTCAGACCCTCACGCACTGCACCTCGGCTCCGAGGACCTTTCCCCCGCCGAGCGTGCGAGGCGCGAGCGGATGCGCGAGGGCGGCTCGGGCATCGTCGGCTATGCCACCGACACTGCAGTGAGTCGCGCGGTGTTTGCGCTCTCAGGCGATCTCTACTGCGTCGACGTCGACGGCGCGTCTCCGACTCGAGCACTTGATGTGCCCGGTCCCGTGATCGACCCTCGACTCTCACCCGACGGCCGCCACATCGCCTACGTCAGCGGTCGCTCACTGCGGATCGTCGAGGCCGATGGCACTGGCGACCGCCTCGCCGCCGAACCGGCACACGACCTCCAGACATGTGGCCTCGTCGACTTCATCGGCGCCGAGGAGTTATCGCGCACCCGAGGATTCTGGTGGGCCCCAGGCTCCGACGCGGTGGTGATCCAACACGTCGATGAGACCCCGGTGCAGGAATGGTGGATCGCCGATCCCGCGCATCCGGATCGGCGGCCGGTGCCCCACCGGTATCCCGCGGCCGGAAGCGCCAACGCGAACCTCTCGCTCGAGATCGTGCGCCTCGACGGCACGCGCACGGACGTCGCCTGGGATAGCGTCGAGATGCCCTATCTCGTCGACATCTCGTGGACAAATCTTGGCGATCCACTCATCGTGGTGTCCTCGAGAGACCAACGCCACCAACGCATCCTGGCGCTCGATCCGCGCACGGGAGACACCACCGTCGTCACCGATCTCCACGACGAGGCCTGGCTTGACGCCACACCCGGCGCGTTCCGGTGGGCTCCGAACGGACAGCTCCTCACACTGCGCGCCGATCGGGAGTCCGACACCTACCGACTCCACCTCGGCGCAGAGTGGCTCACCACGCCTGGCGTGCAGGTGCGCGGGATCCTCGATGTCGACGCCTCTGGTGTCCTTGTCGCGATCGCACCGGATCCGACCACCTCGCGACTGCTGCACGTGGCGTGGGACGGCACGTCCGCGACGGTCGGGGCTGACACCGGCTGGACGGTGGGTCGCACTTCGAGTGGCACCCACGTCCTGGTCGAACGCACCCTGGGGAGCACGCTGATCAACTATTCGGTCGTCGCGTCGGGCGCACGACATGCGATCGTGAGCAACGCGGAAATCCCCTGCGTGACACCGATTGTCACGATCCTTGAGGCCGGGCCGCTTCGAATCCGCACGGCGGTCCTGTTCCCCACCGGCCACGTGCCGGGATCACGCGGGCTTCCTGTCCTGATGAGCCCATATGGCGGTCCGCACCATCAAGAGGTGGTGGCCGCGGGAGGTACCTATGGCGAGGCGCAATGGCTCGCAGATCAGGGCTTCTGCGTGGTGGTCGCGGACGGACGCGGCACGCCGGGGCGCGGCCCGGCCTGGGAGCGCGAGGTCTTGGGTGACCTCGCCACTGGTGTGCTCGAGGATCAGGTCAGCGCCCTCCACGCCGTCGTGGCGCAGTGGCCCCATGATGTCGACCCCACCCGGGTCGGTATCCGCGGGTGGTCATTCGGGGGCTATCTCGCCGCACTCGCGGTGTTGCGTCGGCCCGACATCTTCCACGCAGCCGTCGCGGGCGCACCGGTCACGGAATGGCGACTCTACGACACCGCGTACACCGAGCGCTATCTCGGCGATCCCACCATGGACGCCTTGCCGTACGAGGCCTGCTCGCTCATCCCCCAGGCCGCATCACTCACGCGCCCACTACTTCTCATCCACGGCCTCACCGACGACAACGTCGTGGTCGCGCACACACTCGCGCTCTCGGCCGCGCTCACCGCCGCGGGCCGACCACACCAGGTGCTTCCCCTCTCGGGCGTCACACATATGACGCCCCAGGCGGAGGTCGCGGAGAACAAGCTACTTCTCGAACTCCACTTCCTCCGGCTATCGCTGAACGTCTGATCCAGCTCAGCACAAGGCGATCAGCCGGGGCGCCTGGCTCAGCGCGCCGACCCGCCACCCGCGAGGTCGTACATCGGCTCGGGGAAGTGGCATGCCGCGACGTGTGCACCGTCGACCGGACGCAACACCGGCTGCTCAGCAGCGCAGATGGCCTGGGCCTTGAAGCATCGGGTGTGGAACCGGCACCCAGCGGGTGGGTCCGCCGGGCTCGGAAGATCACCACCGAGGGTGATGCGCTCCCGCGTTCGTTGCACGATCGGATCGGGCAGTGGCACGGCCGAGAGCAGAGCCTGGGTGTAGGGGTGGTTCGGCCTCGCGATGAGTTGGTCGGCGGACCCCAACTCGGCTACGCGCCCGAGGTACATCACCGCGATCTCGTCCGCGATCTGGCGCACGACCGAGACGTCGTGACTGATGAACACGTACGACAGTCCGAAGTCGTCGCGCAGATCCATGAGCAGGTTCATCACCTGTGCCTGGATGGAGACGTCAAGAGCCGATACCGGCTCATCAGCCACGATGATCTTGGGGCGAAGTGCGAGCGCGCGCGCAATGCCGATTCGCTGCCGCTGCCCCCCCGAGAACTGGTGGGGGTAGCGGCTGAGGAATTCCGGGTTGAGCCCCACCCGATCCATGAGTTCGGCCACGGCCTGTCGCTTCGTACGCCCCTGCGGCAACGACTTCGGATGGATCTCGAAGGGCTCCCCGATGATCGAGGACACGGTCATGCGCGGATCGAGCGAGGTGTAAGGGTCCTGCAAGATGATCTGAATGTCGCGGCGCTTCTCGAGCAGTTGCTTGGGGCTCAGCGTCGCGAGGTCGACACCGTCGACCACCACCGAGCCCGAGGTCGGCCTCTCCAAGCCCACGAGCAGACGACCCACCGTCGATTTCCCGCAGCCACTCTCACCGACGAGTGCGAGGGTCTGGCCGGGTGCGAGATCGAACGAGACACCGTCCACGGCACTCACCGTGCCGACCTGCTTCTTGAACACCACTCCGCGCATGATCGGGTAGTTCTTCACGAGATCGCGGACGCGCAAGATCGACCCTGAGGACTCAGCCCTGGACGGCTCGGTGGATGCCATATGACCTCACCTCCTGGGCAAAGTGGCAGGCGCTGTGATGGCTGCCCTCGACCTGGAGCAGGGCGGGCGCCGGCTCATGGGTGCAGATCTCTTGAGCCAGCGGACATCTGGGGTTGTAGGGGCACCCGGGAGGGATGCGCAGCAGGTTGGGCGGAAGCCCTTGGATCGCGGGAAGCCGACCTGTCTTGGCCTCGAGGTTCGGGATCGATTCGAGCAGCCCTCGCGTGTACGGGTTCGCCGGTCGCGAGTAGATGTCGTCGACGGGCCCTTGTTCCATCGTGCGCCCGGCGTACATCACGGTGATGTGCTGCGCGACATCGGCCACAACGCCAAGGTCATGGGTGATCAGGATCAGGCCCATGTTGTGCTCGGTCTTGAGTTCGGCGAGGAGGTCCATGATCTGCGACTGCACCGTGACGTCGAGGGCGGTCGTGGGCTCGTCGGCGATGAGCACCTGGGGCTTCAGGGCGATCATCATCGCGATCATGATTCGCTGGCGCATCCCACCCGAGAACTGGTGCGGATAGTCGCCGTAACGGCGCGCGGCGCCCGGGATCCGCACCCGTTCCATGACCTCGATCGCGGCCGCCTTCGCCGCACCATGACCCGCGCCGTCGTGGATTCGGAACATCTCGGCGATCTGCTCGCCGACACACGTGACGGGGTTAAGCGACGAGAGGGCGTCCTGGAAGATCATCGCGATCTGGCGTCCGCGCACCCCCCGATAGTCCCTCTCGCGCAAGCCAACCAGCTCGCGACCCTCGAGCCGGATGCTGCCAGCGGTGATACGCGCAGGTGGGGTTGGGAGAATTCCCATGATCGCCTGCGCGGTGACACTCTTGCCAGAGCCGCTCTCACCCAGAATCGCGATGGTCTCACCGGCGCGGAGTTCGAAGGACACTCCGTTCACGGCCCGCACGAGACCGTCGCGCGTGGCGAACTCGACATGGAGATCGTCGACCGCGAGAAGCGGCACGGTGCTGCCCGAGCCGGCCACGAGGCTGCTCATGCTCGCGACTTCGGATCAAGGCCATCGCGCACGGCCTCGCCCATGAGGATGACCGCGAGTACGGTGACGGTAAGGAAACCCGCGGGAAACAACAGGGTCCAGGGAGCCTGGAAGAACGAGCTCTGCGCGGCCGCGATCATCGTGCCCCAGGAGAAGTCGGGATCCTTGAGCCCAAGCCCCAGATAGCTGAATGTTGCCTCGGCTCCGATGTAGCCGCCCAGGCTGATCACTGCGACGACGATCGAGGGGCCCACCGCATTGGGCAGCACGTGGCGCCACATGATGCGCGAGTTGGTGGCCCCCAGGGCGCGCGCGGCCAGCACGAAGTCCTGGTTCTTGGCCTCGATCGTGGTGCCGCGCACCAGCCGGGCCGCCGAGACCCACCCGAGGATCACTAGTACGAACACCACCCCCCAGATACTCGGGAAGGTGAGGGCGCTGAGGATCACGATGCCGCCCAGCAGCAACGGCAGACCGAAGAAGATGTCGACCAGGCGCGAGAGGAGGGAGTCGACGATCCCGCCGTAGTAGCCGGAGATCACCCCGACCACGGTGCCGAGCACGGTGGTGAGGAGGGCGGCGATCAGACCCACCGCGATACTCGGCCGGGCACCGAAGATCGTGAAGGAGTAGATGTCGCAGCCGAGCTGATCGGTGCCGAACCAGTGGGCTTCGCTCGGCGACTGCAGGAAGTCGGCGAAGTCGCAGCCACCCGTGAGCGCCGAGGTCTTTGCGGCGTCGGCGAAGGCATTCGGAAAAGCCGCGATGGCCAACACGGCCCCGATGATCACCGCACTGACCCAGAACAGCGCACTGTGGCGTAGATCGTGCCAGGCGTCTCCGAGTTGGCTCCGGGGCGCCGATGTGTCGCCGCCCTCAAGGGCCGCTTCGACCGCTGGTGCTGGCCGCGACAACGACTCACTCATAACGGATCCGGGCATCGAGAATTCCGTACAAGATATCAACGATGAGATTGAAGAGCAGGTAGACGATGATCAGCACGGTCACGATCCCGACCACCACCACACTTTCGCGCAGCCGGATTGATTGATAGAGCTGCTGTCCGATCCCGGGGATATTGAAGATGCCCTCAGTGATCACGGCCCCGCCCATAAGGGTGGCGAAATCAGCGCCGAGGAAGGTCACGACCGGGATGAGGGAGTTGCGCAGCGAGTACTTGCGCATCACGGTGGTCGCCGGAAGTCCCTTGGCACGCGCGGTGCGCACATAGTCGCTGCCGAAGGCCTCGAGCAGGCTCTGCCGGGTGAGCCGCAGCACGAAGGCGAGTGAGGATGCGGCCAGCACGAACCCCGGCAGCAGATAGCTCTTGGGGAAGCCATCTTGGATCCCCGCCGGCGCGACCCAACCGAGCTTGACCCCGATAACCCACTGCAGGACGTAGCCCAGGACGAACACCGGCGCGGCAATGAGCACCAAGGTGAGCGCGAGGGAGGAGTGGTCGACCACCTTGTTCTTGCGCAACGCCGCCCAGATTCCTAGGGCGATGCCGATGACAATCTCGAAGGTGAATGCCACCACGGAGAGTTGGATCGTGACAGGCCAGCGCTGCGTGAAGATATCGATGACTGGCACACCGTTGAAAGTCTTCCCGAAGTCGCCGGTGAAGATTCCCTGCAGGTACTTGAAGTACTGCACGATGAACGGGTCGTTGATGTGGAACTGGTCGATGATGTACGCGATATAGGCCGGGTTCTTGGGCTTCCCTGAGGTCAGCGCCCCTACCGGGTTGCCGGGCAGGGCAAACATCAGGGCGTAGAGCAGGAACGTGGTGCCGAAGAACACCGGGATCATCTGCAGCAAACGCCGCAGCGCGTACCTGCCCACTCACCCTCCTTCGACCACGTCAGGCCGTCTCTCGTACTTGAGCGAGCGGCACGCTACGGCGCGATCACCGCGATCTCGGAGATGTTGATATACGCAGTGGGGTCGATCTTCACGTTTGACACCCGGGTCGAGTAACCATAGGTCGTGTTGTAGAAACTCGTGGCATACGCGACGAAGTCGCCGTAGAGGACCGCCTCGGCTTGCTGCCACAGCGCGACCTGTTTGGCCGGATCGGCTGCAGCGTTCCCCTGGGTGATCAGCGCGTCAAACGACTTGTTGCTGTAGCCGATGTAGTTGTTGGCCGCACCGGTCGTAAACGATGGGCCGATCATGTTCTGCAGGGTGGGGTTGTCGGCCGCCCAGCCGCCCGAGAGGATGAAGCCCGGGTCGGACGCCGAGATGTTTGCGTAGGCTTCGAGCATGGTGCCGAAGTCCGGGAAGAGCTTCAGGGTGCAGGCCACTCCGAGATTGGTTTGGATCTGATTGCACACGGCCTTGGACGTCGTGTTAGGGCCGCCCTGCAGCGCTGCGAATTGGATCGCGTTGCCGGCGATCCCCCCACCCGAGGCCAACTTGGCCTTGGCGGCAGCGGGGTCGAACACGCAGTTCTCGCCGCACACGTCCTCACCGCCGCCGAGGATGGTCTTGGGAGCGAAGCTGCCCGCGCGCACCTGGGTGCCGTAGAAGAGCTTGGAGTTGATGTCGTCCCAGTTGATCGCCTTGGCGATCGCGATGCGAACGTCCTTGCTCTTGAACGCCGTGCCCTGCTGCGGGAACGCGTAGTAGCCAAATCCCAATGAACCCGGAATGTTGACGTATCGATCACCCAGCACCGAGGCCGCCGTGGCGAGCGCACTCTGGGGCAATTGCGGTTCGACATCGAGATTGCCGGCCTGGAGGTCGGCCCATTCAGCAGTGGAGTCGTTGTAGATGCGGAACTCCACGGTATCGGCGAGCGCCGGCGTGCCCTTGTAGTTCGGATTGCGGTCGATGACGATCTTCTGGTTGGGAACCCAAGGCTCCTTCATCAGGTAGTACCCATTGCCGATGGGCTGCTTGGAGAAGGCGTCGGGATCGGTCATCGCCACACTCGGCATCGGAAAAATCTGCGGACCAGCCACGAAGTTCTCGAGCAGGCCCTTGCCTAGGGGTGCCACGAGGGCCAT
>WLRQ01000043.1 GCA_009697815.1 Actinomycetota bacterium | reverse complement strand
CAACACGACACAGAGCTCGCTCGAAGACATCTTCGTCGGCTTGGTGAGGAAGCAATAATGAATCTCCAGGCGGTACGCTCGATCTATCGTTTTGAAATGGCCCGCGCCGGGCGCACGGTGATGCAAAGCATCGTGTCACCGGTGCTTTCGACGTCACTCTATTTCGTGGTGTTCGGTGCCGCGATCGGCTCGCGCATCACCGACATCGAGGGTGTGCCTTACGGCGCGTTTATCGTGCCGGGGCTGATCATGCTGACACTGTTGACCCAAAGCGTCATGAATGCCTCCTTCGGCATCTATTTCCCGCGGTTCACCGGCACGATCTATGAAATCCTGGCGGCGCCGATCTCCGCTTTCGAGATTGTGCTGGGATATGTCGGCGCGGCGGCCACCAAGTCGATCATTCTCGGCCTCATCATTTTGGCGACTGCCGGATTCTTCGTGCCGTTGAAGATCGCGCATCCGGTCTGGATGATCACCTTCCTGCTGCTGACGGCAATCACCTTCAGCTTGCTCGGCTTCATCATCGGCCTGTGGGCCGAGGGCTTCGAGAAACTCCAGATCGTGCCGCTATTGATCATAACGCCGCTCACCTTCCTCGGCGGCAGCTTCTATTCCATCAGTGTGCTGCCGCCTGCGTGGCAGACGGTGACGCTGTTCAATCCGGTGGTTTATCTGGTCAGCGGATTCCGCTGGTCATTTTTTGAGACGTCGGACGTTGGCGTTGAGGTCAGCCTCGCCATGACGCTGCTGTTCCTCGCCATCTGTCTCAGCGTGGTGTGGTGGATGTTCAGGACCGGCTACCGGCTCAAGAAATGAAGCAGCGCCGTTGGTTGTGATGCGAGGCGGGGACTAAAGACGTATCCCATAGCGCGTGAAGTTTTGCGCGACCTCGGCGTTGAGAGCGGTGGCTGCCGCCAGATCCGCCTGACCCTTGGCTTTCTTCCCACTTTTGATCATCGCAATGCCGCGGCCATAGAGCGCTTCGGCTGTCGACGGGTTCTTTTGCAACACCGTTTCATAATCCCTGATGGCATTGCTGAACTTGCCTAACTTCAGGTGCGCAAAGGCGCGGCGATCCAGTGCTTTGATGTTGCCGGGCTCCAGCTGCAGAATCTGCCCGCAATCCGCCAGCGCCTTCTGGGCTTGGCCGGAGATCGATCGCACAAAACAACGATCGAGGTAAGCGTCGCGGTCATTTGGCGATAGTTTGATGATCTGCCCGAAATCCTCAATCGCCCGCTCGTAGGAGCCTTTGTCGCGATAGGCACTGCCGCGATCGCGAAGGGCTTGGACGTAGCCGGGGCTCAGTTTCAGAGCCTGGTCGAAATCCTTGATGGCGCGGTCAAGGTCGCGCCGGCGGTAATAGGCGTCGCCGCGTTGGTAGGCTGCTGCGCTGTTCTTGGCGTCGAAGCGCAATGCCTCGCTGAAGTCGTCGATTGCGCGCTCCAGCGCGCCGGCGTCCTTGTTGAGTACACCACGGTTGTAAAACGCCGTTGCATTCTTCGGGTCCAGCTCAATCACCTTGGTGAAATCCCGGAGCGCAGCCTCGCTGGTGCCAAGCGTTTTGTAGATCAGGCCGCGCTGGAGGTACGCACCGGTCAGATCGCTCTTCAACGCGATGGCCTGATCGAAATCGGTCAGCGCATGCTTGGTGTCGCCCTTCTCCTGATAGAGCATTCCCCGGTCGAAATAAGCCGCGAAATGGCCAGGATTGATCCGCAGGACGTTGTCGAAGCTATCGATCGCGCGGTCGTTCTCGCGTTTGTGCTTGAAGACCAGGCCACGGCTGTAATAGGCGGCATCCTGGAGCGGATTGATCGCTATCGCGCTGTCAAGATCCGCGACTGCGCGGTCTTCATCGCCCTTCTGATGGTAAGCCAGCGCCCGGCGGTAAAATGCCTTCTCATTCTTGGGATTGAGTTTGAGGGCTTCGATGAGGTCATCAATGGCCCGGTCTGGAATCCCCTTGGCCTGATAGGCAACCGCGCGTTGATAAAAAGCGGCATCGGATGACGGATCGATCTTGATTGCCTGATCGAAATCCTTGATCGCGCGTTCGGTGTTGCCTGTTGCCAGATAAACAATGCCGCGTTGGGCGAAAGCCTGCGTATCACGCGCATTGATCTTGATGGTGTTGTCGAATTCTGCGAGGGCGCGCTCATAATTGCCGGCTTCAGCGTAAATCTCGCCGCGGCGGTAGAAGGCAAGTCCATTCTTGGGCTCAAGTCGCGTCACCTCGTTGAGGTCAGCTAGCGCCTTTTCGGTTTGTCCCATGCCGCGGAATGAGAAGGACCGGTTGTAGAGCGCGAGGGCATTGGCTGGCTCCAGCCTGACGACTTCGTTGAAGTCAGCGAGGGCTTTGTCATCGGAGCGTTTGGCCCGGTACATCACGCCGCGATTGAGCAGCGCTTGCGTATTCCTCGGGTCAAGCCGGATGACCTGGTCGAAGTCTTCGATGGCGCGTTGATAGTTGCCTTCATCCTGATAGGTCAGCCCACGGCCGAAATAGGCAGCATCGTTTTTTGGGTTGATCTGCAGGGCCGCGCCGAAGCTTTCAATCGCACTCTGATAGTCGCGCTTCTGCTTGTAGGCGAGGCCGCGATCATAAAAGGCCGTGTCATAGGTGGGATCGATTTTCACCGCCTGGTCGAAATCGGCGATGGCCTGCTCGACATTGCCCTTGTTCTTCTGCAACAGCCCGCGGTTATAGAAGGCGAGCGCGTTACTTGGATTCAGGCGCACCACCGCGTCGAAATCCGCAATGGCGCGGTCGGTATTGCCTTTGTTCTGGTAGATCCGCGCGCGGCTATAGAGCACGCCGTCATTGTTCGGATTGATGCGAATCGCCTGGTCAAAATCCGCCAGTGCGAGGTCGACCTTGCCCTTGGCAAGGTAACCACGGCCGCGGTTCTGGTAAGCCGGGGCCGAGCCCGGATCGAGTTTGATCAGACGGTCAAAATCCGCGATCGCGCGATCATGGTCGCCCTTGTCACTGTAGGTATTGCCGCGCTCCCGCAGCACGATCGTTTCGTTGACGCCGAGCCTGAGCGCGGCGCCAAGATCGGCGACAGCGCCGTCGTAATCCCGGCGCGCATGCCGCAGTTCGCCACGCTGATAGAAGGCGAGGGCATGGCGGCCATCCTGCCGAATGGTTTCATCCAGATCTGCCAGCGCGCGAGTGTTGTCGCCCTTCGCCCGGTAGGACAGGCTGCGATTATAGAAGGCCTGCGCATTCGCGGGTTGCAGGGTGATCGCACGGCTCAGGTCGGAAATCGCTTGGTCGTGCTCGCCCTTTGTACGCAGGATCATGCCGCGATTGAACAACGCGACGGCGTAATCCGGCTGCAGCCTAATCGCCTCGTTTAAGTCTGACATTGCCCGGTCGTTGTCGCCGAGAGTCAGATAAATGACACCACGTTTGCCTAAAGCGAGCGGTTGCTGCGGATTAAGGCGCAGCGTTTCGCTGAAGTCCGCCGCGGCGCGATCCAGTTTGCCCATGTCGGCCAGGACCGTGCCGCGTTCCAGATAAACCGGCGCGGCACTTGGATCGGCGGCGATGGCGGCATCGTAGTCTGCCAGGGCGCGCTCCAGGTCCCGTTTGCCGGAATAGATCGCTGCACGGTCGGCATAGGCTCGCGCGAATTTCGGGTTGAGCCTGATCGCCTGGCTGAAGTCTGCCAACGCACGATCGATCATGCTCTTGTCGCGGTAGACAATGCCGCGATCACGAAAGACAGCAGCTTCACGCGGACTGAATTTGATCGCCTGGTCGAAATCCACCAGCGCACGGTCGTAATCGCCTTTGCCGTATTGCGCCTTGCCGCGCTGATAAACCGCGAGGATATTGTTTGGATCGATCACAATGACCGCTGTGAAATCCTCGATCGCCTTGTCGCCTTCTCCCATGGCGGCGAACAGCGTGCCGCGCTGGTAGAGCGCCGGCGCATTTTTCGGATCGAGCGTGAGGGTTTGGGTGAAGTCTTCGATCGCCTTGGTGTTCTCGCCTTTGTCGCGGAGCGTCAGGGCGCGGTTGAAATAAGCCGCCACATTTTTCGAGTCGAAGCGCACAGCTTCGTCGAAATTCTCCAGCGCCTTGCTGTTGTCACCCTTCTGACGGTAAGCGAGGCCGCGATTGTTGAAAGCCATCGCGAACCGCGGATCGAGCTTTATCGCACGATCGAAATCTTCAATCGCGCGGTCGATCTCGCCCTTCTTGAGCAGAAGGGTGGCGCGCGCGTTCAGGGCGGTTGGGTAATTGGCTTTCAGCTTGATAGCGTTGCTGTAGTCGCTCATGGCCTGATCGAGCCGGCCCTTGGCGGCATAGACCTCGGCACGATCGTTGAAGGCGCTTGCGGAACGCGGGTTGAGGCGGATGGCGCGGTCGAAGTCGGCAATAGCCCGATCGAGATCGCCCTTGCTTTGGTAGGCATTGGCGCGGGTTTCGAAGACGAGCTGGAAGCTCGAATCTATTTCCAGCGTGCGGGTGAAATCCGCAATCGCCGCGTCGTATTCCGCGCGATCCACATGGGCAAGGCCACGATTGTAGAAAGCCACGGCGCTTCGCGAATCGAGCTGGATCGCCTGGTTATAGTCTGCAATGGCGCGGTCCATCTGCCCCGTGGCTTTGAACGTAATGCCGCGGTTGTAGAAGGCGAGCGCATTTTTCGGATCAAGATCGATGCTGCGGCTCAGATCGTTCACCGCACGATCGAAATCGCGCCGCTCGTAATTGATCACACCCCGGTCGAACCAGGCCGACGCCAAAGTCGGATCAAATTCGATCGCGCGGCCAAGATCGTCGAGCGCCTGATTATAATCGCGCTTGTCGTAACTGAGATTGCCGCGCTGCTGATAAGCGCGCGCATTTTTCGGATCGAGCTTGATGGCCTGATTGAGATCTTCGAGCGCGCCGGCCTGATCGCCTTTCTTCCGGCGCAGCATGCCGCGGCTGGCAAGGGCGGAGGCACGTTCCGATGGCGATGCTTTGCGTGCGTTGATGACGTCGCTGCAGGCGGAGATAGCGGAATTGCTGGTGGCCCGGCGGCAGGTATCGACATCGTCGTCGAAGTCACTGCGTGCCAACGCGGTGTGCGTGAATAAAACCGTCGAGAGCGGGGCAACAAAAAGAAAAGCGCGCCGCCAATCGAATGCCGAAGCCACCACAGATCGATCGGCAGGCTCTTTACGCCACCAACGTTTACGCACCACGCCACCCAACTTACGCCACGTGGACCCGCCGCCACCGTCGAGCCCTGGATGACGGTCAAGGGACTGATTTAGTTCCCTTTTTAACCATTATCCACAGGCTACTCTATCACAATTTTTACCTCGTCACCTGGTTTTAGCTGCTGTCCCGCCGTTAACCCATTTAGTACCAGGAAACGCTGCAACGGACGGTCGGTGACAGCCATCCGCGCAGCAAGCCTTTCGATCGTATCGCTGGGCGTGACCGTGACGATTTTGATGCGGAGCGGACGTGCACCTTCGATCTCGGTCAGGGTCATCCGGCGGAAACTGTTGATCGAGTCACGGAAGCCCCGTTCGGTCTCGGCGGACTTTGTCTTGGCGGCGAAGATGAAGCGATAGACCTCGCTGCCGAAGCGCACGGCGTAGAGCCGGAACATCCAGTCGTCGCCTTTGGCCGTAGCGGTCGCCGCAGGGAAGCCGTTGATCGTGAGCGCGTCGGTGGATTTTTCGTCGATCGTGCCGATCCAGCCGGACTTCAGGTAATCCGTCAGCGTCTGTTCGGCCGGCACGCGCACGACATCGAGCCGCATCGCTTGCGTGCCGCCTTCCTTGGCGCCGAGAACGGCCTGCGCGGTATTTTCCAGCACGAAGCCTTCCGGTGCGATGAAGGTGAAGCCGAGTTTCGGATGCAGGTAACGCCGGCCGCGGACAAAGCCTTCGCTGGGATCTTCACCGAAGACGAGACCATTGATGTCAGCGAGATGCTCATCACGGTCGCGCTCGCCGGTGCCCGGCTCACCTTGCTTCCGCGCCGATGTGACGGCGTTCTTCACGCGGTCCGGTGTGCTGGGATGCGACGAGAGGAAATCCAGTGGCCGTGAATCGGTGCCGGATGCTGATAATGGCCGCAGCTCGGCATTGCGTCCCATCGACGTCAGGAAGCGCTCCGCGCCGTAGGGATCGAAACCGGCTTTCGCCGACACCTGGACGCCGATGGCATCGGCTTCGAATTCCTGGGAGCGCGAGAAGCTCGCAAGCGCGATCTTGGATTTTGCCAGCGCCAGTGCGCCGGTTTCCGGATCGCTCAGCACCTGATTGACCACGCCTTCCACCAGCGCGACCCGGCGCGCCTGATCTTCCCGGATCGCGGCATGGCTTGCGGTTACATGCGCCATTTCATGCGAGAGCACCGATGCAAGCTCGGCACTGTCGTTGGCTAGAGCAAGCAATCCGCGTGTGACGTAAAGCTGGCCGCTCGGCAATGCGAAGGCATTGATCGCCGGCGAATTTAGGATCGTGACGCGATATTTGACATCAGGCCGTTCGGACGCTGCGACCAGCCGGTCTACAGTCTGGCTGATGTAGTCTTCCAGTTTCTGGTCGTTATAGGCGCCGCCATAGGCTGCAAGGATGCGCTGATGCTCGCGCAGCGTTGCCGGAGACATCTCCGCCTGTTTGGGCGGCTCGTTCGGAAAGAACTTTGAGGAGAGCGTTCCGGTGCTGGAGCAGCCGGCGAGCGCCGTAGCGACAAGCATGGCCGCGAGCGCAACGCGCCGCCTCGAACCCGTCCCCCGCTGCGATGTCACCACGACATACCTCAAAGGCTCATTCCTGAGCCGCGATCTCAATCTGCCCGGGCCTGACGGCTTCGATCCGCGGCCCGTTGCGCTCCTCGACAAGCCCGCGCACCCGGACGCGGGCGCCCTCAAGCTTTTTCGGGTCCATGCCGGAGGCTTCAAATGCGCGCAGATTGCGGCGTAAAATCGTAACGGTGAGATTGCGCGACCACTCCCGCCCGAAATTTATATAGATAGTGCCTCCGCTTTCGCGGACAGACAACACTTTGCCTTCCGCCACGGTAAAGCGACTTTTGCGCGTCAGCAGGCCTTCCAGATCGCTGGAAGCCTTTACGCTGTAATCGGAATTCGCCCACAGCCCAAGCCGGTTCCGGCGTGCGGGAGCTTCTGCGCTCAGGAGGGCCTTGGCACATGCACTATCACCGGGTCGCGCGCTCACCTGGGCCTGGCCTGTGGCGAGAAGCTCCTGCTGAATCCAGCGCTCGACGCTGTCTGCCGTCACAAAGGCCTGGGCGAGCAAGCGCTCATATCGGTCGGTTTCGGAAGTGACCTGTCGCAGAACGACGGTCTTTCCGGTCAGGCGTTGCGCAAGCCAGGTCTTTCCCGAGCTGGAAGGCACCTCAATACCGGCGAGCAGAACTTCGCGCCCGTCCCGCAGCCGAAAAGATCGGCCGTCGAGGACCGTCTCCACCTCAAAACTGCCCAGGGATTTGGCAGCACAAGAAACCGCCGCTGGGGCGCCTTGGGCATGCGCGGTCTGCGCCCAAAACATGGCGGAGAACAACCCAATGAAAGCAGCACAAAATACCCGCCGGCAGGAACTTCGCACCCAAGCCTCGCGTTGATCTTTGCTAACCCCAACAGGAGGAGAGTCCAGTGGGTAACCAGCAAAATCAAGGACAGCAAGGCGGTCAGGGCGGCCAACGCCAGGACCAGCAAAATCAGCAGAACCAACAGCAACAGCAGCAGAAGCCCGGCCAGCAGCAACAGAGCAACCCGCAGCGCGACCAGAAGCAGCAGGGTGGCCAGGGTGGCCAGGGCGGGCAGCAGAACCAGCGCTGATTTTGACGAGATTTCCGAAGGGGCCCGGCCGGTTGGCCGGGCCTTTTTTGTGCGCACCGGTTAGCGGTTGCGAAAAGCCTCGGCCATTCGTAGCAGCGGCTTATCAAGCAGATCGCGAACCTCTGCCGAAACGCCGCACTCTTGCATCGCGCGCCGCATGCACGTCATCCAGATATCGCGCTCAGCTTCGCCAATAGCGAATTTGGAATGCGCAGAACCAATACATCTGTGGCCAGGATGCTGGAAATACAGTGACGGTCCCCCGAGCCAGCCACTCAGAAATTCGAACACCAGTTGACGCATGGGGCCGAGATCCTTGGCATGCATGCTGCGAATCCCTGCGGCGGCAGGGTCGGTGTCCATGATGTCGTAAAACCGGTCGACAACCTGCCGCACCATAGCCGCGCCGCCCATCATTTCGTAGGGAACGGTCTTGGGACTTTCTTCTACCGCCGCTTCCATGGTTATCGACAGCTCCTGTTGCAGGGCCAAACTAGGGGCGAAACGGGTATCCTGTTTTGATGTGGGTCAATTGTCCGAGGTGGCGCTTTGATTTGGGCCAATTAGCTATTATGAAAATTACTGGGGGTCCCGTAGCTCAGCTGGATAGAGCGGCGGTTTCCTAAACCGTAGGTCGCATGTTCGAGTCATGCCGGGATCACCATTTAAAGGCCGTCGATGATTTCTCAACGCGCACGCTACGCCTACAAGGCGCTGATTGTTTTGGCCCGCGCCGGCAGCGCGGGCATGCAGATTCGCGACATCGCCGAACAAGAACAAATCCCCCGCAAATTCCTGGAGCAAATACTGCTCTCGATGAAAGCCGGCGGATTGATCACGAGCAGGCGCGGGCGTGAAGGTGGTTATGCCCTGCTGAAAGATGCGAAATCGATCTCTCTCGGTAGTGTGTTGCGCATGATCGATGGGCCGATCGCGCCGTTGCCATGTCTGTCGAAAACGGCCTATCGCAAATGCGACGATTGCCCGAGCGAAGAGCTATGCGGCGTGCGCGCCGGCTTTGCGGAAGCCTACGAGGCTTCGTTGCGCGTGCTGGAGGCGACGACCATCGCGCAGGCTGTGAAAGCTGCCGAAGGCAAGAAGCAGAGTCGGCGCATTCCAGCAAAACGCGTGCGGCTGGCATAAAAATCTCTTTTGGTTGAGGGGCTTGCGAGGGGTGTTTTGCCCCTGTAAATGCAGGCTTGACCAATACTATACTAAACCCATAGAGTATTAGCAGTAAGCCAAGGAGCTTCGTGCCATGCCGACAACGAGTCGTAATTTCATTCACGCCGTATTTGCTCTTGCTGCCTTCGTTCTCTGCTTTGCGATCACGACTTTCGCGCATGGCGAGACGGTGCTGCTGAATGTTTCCTACGATCCGACGCGCGAGCTTTACAAAGACGTCAACGCCGCTTTCGCCGCCGAGTGGAAGGCAAAGAAGGGCGAGGATGTCACCATCCGGCAGTCGCATGGCGGCTCAGGTGGCCAGGCCCGTGCGGTGATCGACGGCCTCGCGGCTGACGTGGTGACGCTGGCGCTGTCCGGCGACATCGACGAGATCGCCAAACGCACGGGCAAGATCCCCGCTGACTGGCAGAAGAAATTTCCGGACAACAGCGCACCTTATACCTCCACGATTGTTTTCCTGGTGCGCAAGGGCAATCCGAAAGGCATCAAGGATTGGGGTGATCTCGGCAAGCCCGGTATTGGCGTGATCACGCCAAACCCGAAAACCTCGGGTGGAGCGCGCTGGAATTACCTCGCCGCCTGGGCCTGGGCCGATCGTGCCTTCAAGGGCGACAAGGCCAAGGTGCAGGAATATATCTCCGCCGTTCTCAAGAATGTCCCGGTGCTCGATACCGGCGCCCGCGGCTCGACCGTGACTTTCGCTCAGCGCGGTCTCGGCGATGTTTTGATCGCTTGGGAAAACGAAGCCTTCCTGTCGCTGGATGAATTCGGCAAGGACAACTTCGAAATCATCACGCCTTCGATTTCGATCCTGGCCGAGCCGCCTGTTGCCGTGGTCGAAGGCAATGTCGGCACCAAGAAGGCCGTGGCCGAGGCCTATCTCCAGTTCCTCTATTCTCCAAAGGGTCAGGCGATTGCGGCCAAGAATCATTATCGCCCGATCAAGCCGGAAGACGCGAACCCGGAAGACCTCAAGCAGTTCAAGAAAATCGACATTGTGACCATCGACAAGGATTTCGGTGGCTGGGCCAAGGCGCAACCCGAGCATTTCGGCGATGGCGGCACCTTCGATAAGCTCTACGGCAAGAAATAGCGATGCTCGCTGCGAGAGGCATCATTCGGCAGAACCAGAGCGTGATCCCGGGTTTCGGGATCACGTTTGGTATTACGGTGACCGCCTTGTCGCTTGTCGTTTTGATTCCGCTGGCGGCACTGGCTTTCAAGGCGGCAAGCGTGGGGCCCGCCGATTTCTGGCGTATCGCGACCAACCCCCGGACGCTCGACGCGCTGCGGCTGTCGTTCGGCGCGGCTTTCATCGCCGCCGCAATTAATGCGGTGTTCGGCTTGCTCGTAGCCTGGGTGCTGGTGCGTTATCAGTTTCCCGGCAAACGCATTCTCGATGCGGCGATTGATCTTCCTATCGCATTGCCCACATCTGTCGCCGGCATTTCGCTCGCCGTGATCTATGCGCCGAATGGCGCGATCGGATCGCTGCTCGCGTCGCTTGGAATCAAGATCGCCTACACGCCTTATGCAGTGGTCCTGGCCCTCATTTTTGTGGGCCTGCCCTTCGTCGTGCGCACGGTGCAGCCGGTGCTGGCGGAAAGTGAAAAGGACATCGAGGAGGCTGCCGCGTTGCTTGGGGCAAGCCGGGCTCGCACCATCTTCAACGTCGTCCTTCCGGCGATGACGCCGGCTTTGCTGACCGGCTTCGCACTCGCTTTCGCGCGCGGTATCGGCGAATACGGCTCCGTCATTTTTATCGCGGGTAATCTTCCCTTTGTGTCCGAGATCGCGCCGCTGCTGATCGTCATTCGCCTGGAAGAGTTTGACTACGGCGGGGCCGCGGTGATCGCCACAGTCATGCTCGCGCTCTCATTTTCGCTGCGGGTGCTGATCAGCATGCTGCAAAACTGGAATCGGCGGAGGCTAGGCTATGTCTGAGACTTCCGTCATCCGCCTGCCGTTACGTAATCAGCGCGTCACCGGCGAAAGCCTGCTGACGCGCGTCGTGTTGATCGCGATATCTGTGACCTTTCTAGCGCTGGTGATTTTCCTCCCGCTGTTCGCAGTTTTTGCGCAGGCTTTCCGGCGCGGTTTCGAGGCTTACTGGAAAGCGCTGAGCGAGCCGGATGCGGTTGCGGCCATCCGGTTGACCTTGACGGTTGCTGTCTTCGCGGTGGGTTTCAACATCGTTATCGGCATCTGCGGTGCCTGGGCGATTGCGAAGTTCGAATTTCGCGGCAAGAATTTGCTGCTCACGCTGATCAATCTGCCGTTTTCGGTATCGCCCGTCGTTTCCGGCCTCGTATTTGTTTTGCTGTTCGGTGCGGGCAGCGCGATCGGCCCGTGGCTGCAATCGCAAGGCGTCCAGATACTCTTCGCGGTGCCGGGCATCGTTCTGGCTACGATCTTCGTGACTTTTCCTTTTGTGGCGCAACAGCTTGTGCCGCTGATGCAAGCGCAAGGAACGCAGGAAGAGGAAGCCGCGTTATCGCTTGGCGCTTCCGGCTGGAGAACGTTCTGGACGGTGACCTTGCCCAATATCAAATGGGGCCTGCTCTATGGCGTGCTGCTCTGTAATGCGCGTGCGATGGGTGAGTTCGGCGCCGTTGCGGTGGTATCGGGCCACATCCGCGGGCTGACAAACACCATGCCGCTGCATGTCGAGATTCTCTACAATGAATACAATTTTGTCGCGGCTTTTGCGGTGGCGTCAGTGCTCGCGATGCTGGCTTTGGTCACGCTCGCATTGAAAAGTTTTCTTGAGTGGCGTTTCGAGGATGCGATCGCCCTCGGTGCAACCAGATAGGATTAAGAAATGTCCGTCGCCGTCACGGTCGAGAATATTCACAAGGAATTCGGGCAATATCCCGCGCTCCGCGGCGCGTCGTTGAAGGTGCATGGCGGGGAGCTGATGGCGATCCTCGGCCCTTCGGGATCCGGCAAGACGACGTTGTTGCGTGTGGTTGCAGGCCTGGAGCAGCCGCAAGCCGGCCGCGTGATGTTCGATGATCTCGATGCCGCGACGCTGTCGTTGCGCGAACGCCGCATCGGTTTCGTGTTCCAGCAATACGCCCTGTTCCGGCATATGACCGTGCTGGACAATGTCGCCTTCGGTTTGCGCGCGCAGCCGCGCCGCGTCCGCCCCGACGCGAACGAGATCAAGCGCCGTTCGCTCGAACTGCTCGAGCTTGTCCAACTCGCCGATTTTGCCAATCGCTATCCGACGCAATTGTCCGGCGGTCAGCGTCAGCGCGTGGCGCTCGCGCGTGCGCTTGCGATCAAGCCGCGCGTCCTGCTGCTCGACGAGCCGTTCGGCGCGCTCGACGCCAAGGTCCGCAAGGAGCTGCGCCGCTGGCTTCGCGAATTCCACGACCAGACCGGCCACACGACGCTGTTCGTGACCCATGACCAGGACGAAGCGTTCGAACTGGCGGACCGGGTGGCCATCCTTAACGATGGCAAGGTGGAGCAGGTCGCGCCGCCGCGGCTGATCCAGCAGGAACCGGCGTCTCCCTTCGTGGCAGCCTTTGTCGATGGTACTGCTCCGGCTCTGGAGCCGAAGGTCGTGCGCCCAGGTCCGGCCTCGTATGGCCGCCGGCCCATTCCGTACCGGCTGGGCTGATCCGCAAAAAATCTTCGCGAGAAGAAAACCCCGCCGGCAAGGATTTGTGGCGGGGTTTTTATTTAATCGAGCGGCTCGACGTGAACGACGTTGGCTCCATGGTTGTCGCCGATCCAGATCGTTGGACGCGCCGTTTTGTTATCGACAAAGATGCGACGGATATTGGTGAACTGTCCCGGCATCAGATAGTCGACGAATTTTCCTTCCTTTGGATCAAGCCGCGTGAGGCGATCGTTGAGCATGGAGCCCGCCCAGACTTCGCCGTTCTTGTCGGCTTCCACGTCATAGGGATTGGCCCACGGCGTCGGCGGCAGATAAGAGGCAAACTGCTCGGTCACCGGATCGAACATACCGATATGGCCGGTGCCGAAGGCGGCGAACCATAGCCGGTCCTGGCTATCGACGCGGCCCCGCCGCGGCCTGGTACGCTGGCCGAAAGTCACCGACCAGATCTTGGCTACGTTGGTCTGCGGGTCGACGCGGCCGATGCGCGTGTCGCGGAATTCCAGAATATAGGGCCGGTTTTTGGAATCGGTCGGCATGCCATAGCCTTCGATCTTATTGCCTTTTTCGTCGGTGGCGACGCCCACTTTTTCATATGTGCCGGTGTCGGTGTGGAACTTGTAAAGCGAGTGCTTGCCCTGGTCTCCGGTCCAGATGACGCCGTCAACATCGGAATGTTGCGGCGCCACCATCGAAGCATAGGTGCTGGTGGTCTGATCTTCCGCCGGGAAGGGATATGGCGTGATCTCCTTGGTCTTAGGATCGATCTTTGCCAGGCCGCCCTGCATCATCATCGAGACCCAGAGAAAGCCCTTGGGATCGACGGCAATCTGCAGCGAGCCCTTCGGTGATTTCGGCTTGAGGATCGGGAGCGGATATTCGGTGACCTTGCCGCTGACGGGATCGATCTCGCCAACCACGGCGCTGCCAAAATCCGAATACCAGGCGTGCCCGTCATGGCTGAGTACGACGTCATGCGGTTCCGCAATCGCGCGTGGCAGGTCGTAGCGGGTGTAGATGACGCGGGTTGCCCGCCCTGTAGGCCGCGGCAGTGTTTTCAGCGGATACGACCGCGGACCGTTGCTCAGATTTATCTTGGCGAAAAATTCGGCGCGCGGCCTATTGGCTTCAGCCTCTTGCGGGCGGACCCGGACGCGCTCGCCGTCGACGAACAACCGCTGAAAGTTCAGCGGTGTACTCCCGGAGGAATAGGTCTGCATGCGCGCGAAGATTTCCTGGAATGCTTCGGGGTTATGCATAGAGAACAACGGCCGCTGCAAGTTGTGGCAGCCGACGCAACTCGTCAGCATCTCGCGCTGCTTGTCGTTGCCCGGCACGCTCATGATCCACTCGGCGTTGTTGAGCTGCTTCTCCAGGTTCCTGGTGGTGTCGAGTTTTATATCTGCCGTCGCGCCGCCCGCTGCGGGAATGTCGATCTCCATCGGGCTTTGCAGGTCGTATCCGACCGCGCGGATGGAGAGTTTGTAGTGGCCGGCGGAGAGTCGGCCGGCCGGGAAACTGAAATTCCCTTTGTCGTCGCTGACGACGGAAACGGTGACGTTGGTGCCGTCCTTCTTGGCGCCGACGATCACGCCTTCCATCACGGGTTCGGCCGGTGAGGAAACCTTGCCGCTAAGAGGGGCGGCGTTCTGCGCTGAAGGGTGAATTCCCCCGCCGAGAAATACAGCCGCGAAAGCGGCGCCGACTGAAAGCAAGATATTGCCAGTGCGCATTGTTGCCTCCCCAGGAAATGTTTCTTGATCAAGTCTCCGGTCTCACGCGTTCCTTCCCTCGCTTCACCGTTTCTGGTCCGACCAGTTGGGCGGCCGCGGCGTTAGCAGGCCAAAGGCTACCCCTTTCGCTAACCGACGTCACGAAAGGTTGTGCAAATGGCCTTTCGCAACCGCGAAGCCCCCGAAACACCCAAAACCCCCAAGTTTTGGTCGGCCCATGCCGCTGGGGATGGGCTGATCCGCAGTAACCAAACCCCGGAATCTGCTATGAAATTGGTGAAGACGGCCGGCATTTGTGGCATTGGTATTTGCTATGAATTGGCGCTAAAGCCGCCCATCCCCTCAAGCCGGTTGGATCATGAACGACGCTGCAAGGAATGAACTCGCTTCGCGCTTTGGCGAGATTGCCTCGGAGGCCGGCAAGGTCATCATGGCGATCTATTCGCCGACTCTGAAAGTCGAGTCCAAGAAGGATAGTTCGCCCGTCACCGAAGCCGACGCTGCCGCGGAGCGCGTGATCCTCGAACGCCTCAAGAGCGTGATCCCCGATGTCCCGGTGGTGGCCGAGGAATCCTTCGACGCCAAGGCGAACGACTCCGCGCCCGCGCGGTTCATCCTGGTCGATCCGCTCGATGGCACACGCGAATTCATCACCGGCAGCCACGAGTTCACCGTCAATATTGCGCTGGTCGAGAACAACAAGCCGGTGGTCGGATGCGTCTATGCGCCGGCGCTGAACCAGATGTATATCGCCGGCGCCTCGGCCTGGCGTTCTGAGGTCCGCCCCGGCGATGCGCTGCCCAAGCGCGACGCCATGCAGAAGCTGACGACCGAAGCCTACCCGGCCGATGGCCTGCGGGCGATGGCGAGCAAGTCCCATCTCGATCCGGAAACCGAGGCGCTCTTGAAAACGCTCAAGGTTGGAACCTTCAAGGCGGCCGGCTCCTCGCTAAAATTTTGCGTTCTGGCCCAGGGTGAGGGGGACGTTTATCCCCGTCTGGCCCCCACCATGGAATGGGATACCGCGGCCGGTCATGCGGTGTTGACGGCGGCGGGCGGATGCGTAATCGGTAGGGACGGATCTCCCTTCCGCTATGGAAAAGCTGGCTTCCGCAACGATGGTTTTGTTGCCTGGGGCCGTGACCCGATTTCGTGACCTACCTGCAAACGCACAGCTATGAATTTTATGACAGCCGCCGCTAACAAGTCCGGATCGAAAGAACCGCTTCCCGCGCATCTCAAGCGCCTGGAGGCGGAATCGATCGAGATCATGCGCGAAGTGGTCGCCGAATTCCGCAATCCGGTGATGCTCTATTCGATCGGCAAGGATTCCAGCGTGATGCTGCATCTTGCGATCAAGGCCTTCTATCCGTCGCCGTTGCCGTTCCCGCTTTTGCATGTCGATACGACATGGAAATTCCGCGAGATGATCAAGTTTCGCGATGAGGAAGCAAAACGTCTCGGTCTCAATCTGATCGTTCATATCAACGAGGAGGGCATCGCCGCCGGTGTTAATCCGTTTGCCTCCGGTTCGTCGGTGCATACCCATGTGATGAAGACCGAGGGCCTCAAGCAGGCGCTCGACAAATATCAATTCGATGCCGCTTTCGGCGGCGCGCGCCGCGACGAGGAAAAGAGCCGCGCCAAGGAGCGCATCTTCTCCTTCCGCTCTAAGGCGCATGCATGGGATCCGCGCAACCAGCGTCCCGAATTGTGGAACCTGTTCAACACCCGCATCCGGCAAGGCGAATCGATCCGCGTTTTCCCGATTTCGAACTGGACCGAGCTCGACGTCTGGACCTACGTGCAACTCGAGAACATCCCGGTCGTGCCGCTCTATTTCTCCAAGAAGCGTCCAGTGGTGGAGCGCTCCGGCACGCTGTTGATGGTTGACGATGACCGAATGCCGCTCGAGCCCGGCGAGAAGCCGCAGATGCGCCGCGTGCGTTTCCGCACGCTGGGTTGCTACCCGCTCACCGGCGCGATCGAATCCAACGCCGACAATCTCGACGACATCGTTGCCGAGATGAAGACCGCGCAGGTCTCCGAACGTCAGGGCCGCCTGATCGACAGCGATGAATCTGCCTCGATGGAGAAGAAGAAGCGCGAGGGGTATTTCTGATGGATACCCGCACCGACGGCAGCAAGCCCATCGAGACCGACAACGATCTGTTGCGTTTCATCACCTGCGGATCGGTGGACGATGGCAAATCGACCCTGATCGGCCGGCTGCTGCACGACTCCAAGCAGATTTTCGAAGACCAAATGTCGGCATTGGAGAAGGACTCCGTGCGCCATGGTACCACCGGTGAGGACATCGATTTTGCCTTGCTGGTCGATGGCCTAGAGGCTGAGCGCGAGCAGGGCATCACGATCGACGTTGCCTACCGCTTCTTCGCGACGCCGCGGCGCTCCTTCATCGTCGCCGACACGCCCGGCCACGAACAATATACCCGCAACATGGCGACCGGCGCCTCCAATGCCGAGCTCGCCGTCATCCTGATCGATGCGCGCAAGGGCGTGCTGGTGCAGACCAAGCGGCACTCCTTTATCTGTTCGTTGCTTGGCGTGAAGCATGTCGTCGTTGCAGTGAACAAGATCGACCTCGTGGATTACAGCCAGGAAGTCTTCGACCGCATCGTTGCCGATTACACTTCTTTTGCCGCGCAGCTTGGCTTCAAGACTGTGATGCCGATTCCGCTGTCCGCGCGCTATGGCGAGAACGTGGTCGAGCGTTCGGCCAAGATGCCCTGGTACAAGGGCCCGTCGATCATCGAATATCTTGAAGGCGTGGACGTGCGGAGCGACGAGCTCAGCAAGGCTTTCCGCTTTCAGGTGCAATGGGTCAACCGGCCGAACCTCGACTTCCGCGGCTATGCCGGCACCGTCGCGTCCGGCCGCATCAACAAGGGCGATGCCGTTGTTGTCGCCGCTTCAGGCCGCGCCACAAAGGTCGAAGACATTGTTACTT
Source organism: Actinomycetota bacterium (assembly GCA_009697815.1). Classification (GTDB taxonomy): domain Bacteria; phylum Actinomycetota; class Actinomycetes; order S36-B12; family CAIYMF01; genus Longivirga. The sequence goes on along the minus strand of WLRQ01000043.1, from coordinate 5,031 downwards.
ATGATGGCTCGCTTGAGCACGCCGAGGCCGGCGACGCTGTGACCATTACGCTTGCGGATGAAGTCGATATCGCGCGGGGCGATATCCTGGTCGAGCCAAAGGCGCGGCCGGAGGTATCCGACCAGTTCGCCGCACATATTATCTGGATGAACGATGAGCAGCTCTTGCCGGGCCGCTCCTACCTGATCCGCATCGGCACCAAGACCGTGCCGGCGACCATCACCACCATCAAGCACAAGATCGACGTCAACACGCAGGAACATCTTGCCGCGACGACTTTGCATCTGAACGATATCGCCTTCGTCAATGTGTCGACCAGCGTGCCTGTTGCGTTCGACCCCTATGCCGAGAACCGGAAGACCGGTTCTTTCATCATCATCGATCGTTTCAAGAACCAGACGGTCGGCGCCGGCATGGTCGATTTCGGCCTGCGCCGTGGCACCAATATTCACTGGCAGCCGCTGCTGATCGGCAAGGCCGAACGCGCCGGGCTCAAGCATCAGAAGCCGGTGATCTTGTGGTTCACCGGCCTGTCGGGCTCGGGCAAATCCACCATTGCCAATATCGTCGAGCAGGCGCTGAATCTCACCAGCCACCACACCATGCTGCTGGACGGCGACAATGTGCGCCACGGTCTCAACCGCGATCTCGGCTTCACCGAGGTTGATCGGGTCGAGAATATCCGCCGCGTTGGCGAAGTGTCCAAGCTGATGGTCGACAGCGGACTGATCGTGCTGTGCTCCTTCATCTCACCCTATCGCACTGACCGCCAGATGGTGCGCGCGCTGGTCGATGAAGCGGAATTCCTGGAGGTGTTTGTCGACACGCCCGTCGAAGATTGCATCAAGCGCGATCCGAAGGGGCTCTACGCCAAGGCCAAGGCCGGGCAGTTGAAGAACTTCACCGGCATCGATGCGCCTTACGAAGCGCCGGAACAGCCCGAGATTCATCTCGAGACGGTAGGCAAGACGCCGGCGCAGCTTGCGAAGCAAATCCTCGATTATCTGGTAGAACACAAGATCATCGGGCTCTCCGGCGAGCCGCTTGCGCTCGCACCCGAGTGGTTCCGCGGTTCCGACATCTAGCCAGCAGTCTCGATCCTTGGGTGGGTAGACAACCTGGGCGGGATCGGGGATTGTCGCCCGCCGGATTTCTGGCGCTTCAGCGTTTCCCGGAGATATTTGTCCGTGTCAGCACCTCACGCATCTACAGCTCTCGACCGCTTTGTCGTCCTCGATCTCACGCGCGTGCGCGCCGGTCCCACAGCCGTGCGGCAACTCGCGGATTGGGGCGCCAATGTCATCAAGATTGATGCACCGGAAGAGGGCGGCGCGGGTGAGCCGCTCGGCGGTGCACGGCGTGGTCCCGATTTCCAGAATCTGCATCGCAACAAACGCGCGATCACGCTCAACCTGAAAGAAAAGGCGGGGGTCGAGGCTTTCTATCGGTTGGTCGCAAAGGCCGACGTGGTGGTGGAGAATTTCCGCCCCGATGTGAAGGCGCGTCTCGGTATCGATTATGAGTCGCTGAAGAAGATCAATAAACGCATCGTCTATGCCAGCATCTCCGGCTTCGGCCAGGATGGACCTTACGGAGAGCGCGCTGGTTTCGATCAGATCGCGCAAGGCATGGGTGGGATCATGTCGATCACCGGCTTGCCGGGGCAGGGTCCTGTGCGCGCGGGCATTCCGATCGCCGACCTGAGCGCGGGACTTTTCTGCGCCATCGGTATTCTTACGGCGTTGCTGGAGCGCGAAAAATCCGGTAAAGGCCAATGGGTGCAGACCTCGCTACTGCAGGCCCAGATATTCATGCTCGACTTCCAGGCCTCGCGCTGGCTGAACAAGAAGGAAGTCGCGCCGCAGGCCGGCAACAATCATCCGACCAGCATTCCCACCGGCGTCTTCAAGACCTCGGATGGTCACATCAATATCGCGACGACCGGCCAGAAAATCTGGGAGCGCTTTGCGCAGGCCATCGGCGCGGACGAGATGATCAAGCGCGCGGAATATGCGACAGGCGCCTTGCGCTCAAAGAACCGCGACGCGATGAACGTAGAGCTCAACAAGATCACCGAAAAGAAGACCAGCGCCGAATGGCTTGAACAACTCAACGAAGCCGGGGTGCCGTCCGGGCCGATCTACTCCATTGACCAGATGTTCGACGATCCGCAGGTCAAGTATCTCGGCATCGCAGCGCCGGTGCCGACCGATTCGCAGGATGGCCGGCCGCTAACCGTAGTGGCGCAGCCTTTCAGCATGTCGCGCACGCCGACAAAGATGGTGGCGCCGCCGCCGGATGTTGGCGAGCATAACGAGGAAGTGCTGAAGGAATTCGGTTTCAGTGCGCAGGAAATCGAAGACCTGCGCAAGGCAAAAGCGATCTGACGAGACAAGGACAAGCGCTCATGACCGATACACTGCTCGCACACAAGGAAGGCGGCGTTGGCATCGTGACCTTCAACAATCCGGCGAAGCACAATGCGATGTCGCTGGAGATGTGGGAGGCGACTGTTCGCCACCTCAATGAATTTGCCAAAGACCAAGACGTGCGTGTCGTCGTTCTTACCGGTGCGGGTGGCAAGGCTTTCGTTTCCGGCGCGGATATTTCGAAATTCGCCGATGAGCGTTCCAGCAAGGACGGCGTCGAAAAATACAACAAGGCTGTCGAACTCGGATATTCGACGGTTTATTCTTTTCCGAAGCCGACCATCGCGATTATCCGTGGCTACTGCATCGGCGGCGGCATGGGCCTCGCGTCCTGTTGTGATATTCGCATCTGCTCGCCGAATTCGCGTTTCGCCGTACCGGCCGCGAAGCTCGGATTGGGCTATGACTATCCGGGCTTGAAGCGGCTATCGGATCTGGTCGGGCCGTCCTTCACCAAGGAGATTTTCTTCACGGCGCGTCAGTTCGACGCAGCAGAGGCCAAGGATATGGGCTTCGCCAACCGGATCGTGCCGGACGAAGAGATCGAGGCCTATGTGAAGAATTATGCCGAAACCATCGCCGGAAATGCGCCGCTCACGGTCAATGCGGTCAAGTTCATCGTCGGCGAGGTGATGAAGGACGAGTCCAAGCGCAACATCAGCCGCTGTTCCGAACTGGTGGCGGAATGCTTCGCCAGCAAGGACTACATTGAGGGCCGCCAGGCCTTCATGGAAAAGCGCAAACCGGTCTTCACAGGTTCTTGAATAAGCGACATTGGTCGCATGGCATGCTGGCATGCCAGCCCTTATGATGGGCCCACGAAGAGCCGCCGCGGCCAGTGCCGTGAGCGCGCCGTCCTGGGAGGGCATGCGTGGCGTCCGTTGAATTGCGTGGTCTTACGAAGCGTTATGACACCCTCGCGGTGGTCGACGACGTTTCGTTGCACATAGAAAGCGGTCGGCTGGTGTGCCTTTTGGGCCCCTCCGGCTGTGGCAAGACCACGACTCTGCGGCTGATCGCGGGCTTCGTCGAACCCAGCGCGGGCGAAATCCATGTCGGCTCCCGCATGGTCTCCTCGCCGGCGCGGACACTGCCGCCGGAACAGCGCAACATGTCGATGATCTTCCAGAGCTACGCCCTCTGGCCGCACATGACCGTGGCGGAGAACATCGCATATGGACTGAAGCTGCGGAAACAAAGCCGCGACACCATCGCCAAGAAGCTCGCGGCCATTCTCGCCACCACCAAGCTTGGCGCTCTGGCCGACCGCTATCCCGGTGAACTGTCCGGCGGCCAGCAGCAACGTGTGGCGCTTGCGCGCGCACTTGTCGTTGAACCGGAAACGCTTCTACTCGACGAACCCCTGTCGAACCTCGACACCAATCTGCGCGAAGAGATGCGCTTTGAAATCCGGCGCCTCCACGACGAATATCGTTATACCACCGTTTACGTCACCCACGACCAGTCGGAAGCGATGACAACCGCGGACGTCATCGCGGTAATGAACGCGGGGAAGATCGAACAGGCCGGGTCGCCGGAAGACATCTACGAGCGGCCGCGCTCCGAATTCGTGGCGCGCTTCATCGGTTCCAGCAATGTCGTCAGCGGCAAGAACCTCGACGACAGCCGTATCTCGTTCGCCGGCCTGCCGCTCCGCTGCACGGGCGCGAAACTCGCGGCCGGTGGCACGACCGCGGTTTCCATTCGCCAGCACGCTATCAATATCCGCGCGGCCAAGCCGCAGCAGACGGAAAACGTCGTGCCGGCGACCGTGGTGCGTCAGGTCTTTCTCGGCGACAGCCGCGACTACATGGTCGAGGTTGCCGATGGCACGCAATTGCGCGTCATTACCTCTGCAGAAGAAAGCATTCCGCGGGGCTCAAGCGTGTGGCTTGAGCTGCCACCGGAGAATTGCCGAGCGCTGATGGGATAAAAAATCCCGGCGCAACAAAAAAAGGCCCGCAAAGCGGGAAGCCAACAGGGAGAATACGTCCATGAGCAAGTGGAGAGTTTCGCGGCGAGACGTTCTGAAAGGGACGACAGCGTTCGCGGCTGCAAGCGTCTTTGCATCGCCCATCCGCGCACAGGCACCGGCGGCGGCTATGGTCGATCAGAAGTTGATTGATGCGGCCAAGAAGGAAGGGAAGGTCGTCTGGTACACCGCTGTCGATCTTCCCGTAGCGGAAAAAGTCGGCAAGGCCTTCGAGGCGAAATATCCCGGCATCGCGGTCCGGGTTGAACGCAGCGGCGCCGAGCGCGTGTTCCAGCGCATCGGGCAGGAATACGCCAGCAAGATTTATGAAGTTGACGTGGTGAATTCCTCGGACGCTGCGCACTTCATCGTCTGGAAGCGGGACGGCATTCTGCAGCCTTACGTTCCGGAAGACGTCGCCAAACACTATGCCGCCGAGCACAAGGATGCGGATGGCATGTTCGCCAGCTTCCGCGCCTGGGGCTGCGTCATTGGCTACAACACCAATATGGTGAAGGCGGAAGAAGCGCCAAAAAGCTTCGCCGACCTGCTCGATCCGAAATGGATGAACAAGATCGTGAAGGCCCATCCGGGCTACAGCGGCACCATCATGACCTCGACCTTCCAGCT
>WLRQ01000042.1 GCA_009697815.1 Actinomycetota bacterium | reverse complement strand
GCCGGATGGCATCCAACGGGACACTGTCCGCGAGCCCGGCGGTGAAAGCCCGCCGGCCGCGCCCGCCCGCGCTGAACGCCTCCTGGAAAGCTCGCCCCTCAGCCGCCCGCCCATGGGCACTTGCGCGCGCGAAGGCCGTGAAAGCCTCGAACTGGGCGAGGTCGTGGCCAGGCGCCCCGCGCTCGCGCGCGAGCTCCCAGTCGACGATGCCCACGCTCAGGCGTCCGCCGTGCTCGGCCACCAGCAGATTGGGATGGCTCACGTCACCGTGCTCGAACGGGCGAGGCAGCACCATCCCCCGGAGGGGCTCTACCGCGATCCGAGTGGCGGATGCCAACTCCCGGATCGGATCTCCCATAGGGGCCATCGCATCGAGCCGGGCCAACGGAGGCTCGAGAAGCTCGTCGATGATCATCGCCCCGTCGTCATAGCCCGACACGGGCAATGCGGAAATCCAGCGCGCGACTGCAGCGGCGGCGGCCGGCTCCCGACGCACCCGCTGGTGCGTCAACGCCTCACCCTCGAGCACCGATTCCAGGAGAACGTCACGCCCCGCGAACGTGACGCAGGCCAGCACCTCCGGAACGCTGTCGCGAAGTTGCGGAGCCAGTTCCACAAGACGAGCCAGGGCTGCGGCCTCGCGGCGCACACCCACCGAGTCCCACTCGAATCGCGCGGTCTTGGCCACAGAGCACACTCGCGCCCGGGAGTCGAGGAAAAGGCCGAGTACGTGTCGCGACTCCACGAATCCTGGTGTGATGTGGAGCACGACTGAGCCATCCGGCACGGCGGCACGCAGACGATCGACCGAAGCCGACGCTGTCCCCCAGCCATTACTCATGATGGTGCCAGCACGCACCGCGACACCGACCTCGTGCAGGAATCCGCTCATCGTGATCCCCTGCGCCCGATCGCGATGACATCTCGGGCGACCACCCAGGTCAGACCGCACCTGACCAGCACCATGGACACGCGAGAGAGCAGCACCCCCCGGGCGCTCCCTTCGTGCCGACGAGTCGCGACCAGTACCGCAGCGCGACTCGATAGCGGCACGAGCATCTGGCATCGCGAGCGTCGCGGGGCCTCCCAGAACAGCTCGACGCCGTCGAGGCCACGTGCCTCAAGTGCGGCACGTGTGCGCGTGAGCCGCCTGGAGGCCGAAGTCAGCGCGACGGCGACCGCGGCCCCTGGCGGCACGGCCTTCAGTAGCGCCTCCACCCCACCAAGGGGCACCGGCCCAACCCGGACAACACCGGTAGGAGGGAAGAACAGGAAGTCCGCATCGCGTCGCCGGGAGTTGAGAGCGACGGCCTCCGCCCCGTCAGCATCAGCCACCCCGCGACGGCGGGGAGATCCCCCAGATCCGAGGTAGGGATTGGACGACGTGTCTACCCTTCGAGTGGCCAGGCGGGCGAGGACCGGACCGAGCACCCGCAGGTGCACGAGCTCGGGGAAGGTTCGGGGCAGATCGAGGTAGGGCAGCGCGTAGATCCCCACGGCGAGCGACACAACGGTCGTCACAAGCAAGGCGTAGATGAAGGACAGACCAGCCCACTCCTGGAACACCGCACACCCGACCGTGGCTGCCGCCATGACGGCGAACGGACCCGAGACGTGCCGATCGAAGAACCCCGGCGGCAACGTGTCCATACCCGAACTGCGAAGCAGGCTAGCCCCCACCAGGGTGATCGTCGTGGCCACGGCTGCCCCCAAGGGTCCGAAACGAGGAATCAGCAGGGCGCAGGCGAGACCACCGAGCACAAGCGAGCCGACGTTGGCCCATAGGAGATAGCGGCGCCGGCCGCAGACCGAGAGCAATGGGCCGGACATGCCCGCCGCCGACTGGAACCAGAATCCCAAGGTGAGCACCACCAAGATGGGTGAAGTCGAGGCGTAGCGCTCGCCCAGAAGGGTCACGGTGACGGGGGTGGCGAAGGCGACGCCGAGAAGCAGTGCTGGGAAGGAACTCACCGAGACCCACAACGACGTGCGCCAGTAAGTGATCCGGATGGCATGTCTGTCGTTGCGGTCCCAGAGCCGGGCCACCATCGGGAGATACAGAATGGCGAACGCTGATCCCGCTGCCAGGGAGAGCATCGCCAGTGGAAGGGCTGCACGTAGCGCTGCGACCTCCAGCGCGGTGCCTACGGCACCGAGCACGAGTGCCGGGAGGGCGGTGGTCGCGGCGTAGATCAGGGTGGAACTCACGAGCGGGAATCCCTCGCGCGCCATCTCGCGCATCGGAATCACAATGCGGCCTCGCAGTTCGGCCAGGACGCCGATTTCCGACAACAGGCGAACGAGCAGCCACGCGTACAGAAGCCCGCCAAGAAGGGCTGCGCTCACGTAGCCCACGGTCAGGCCGTAGACACCGCCGCCCACGGCGAAGACCATCACGATCGCCGAGAGTCGCAACACCGGTTCAATCAGATAGCGACGGTAGAACACCGATCGCGAACGGCCGAAGGTGGCGAAGGTCGCGAGCACCAATGCATCCAGCGCCCCCAAAGGGGCGAGCAGGACCATGATGACGAGCAAGTTGGCAGCGGTCTGCGACGGTGCGATGCCCGGCCCGAGGTGCGTGTGCCAGAGAAGCACGACGACGAACACCACAGTGCCGAGGCCGCTGATCAGCAGTGCCTCGCCGACGATGATCCCGACCAAACTTCTGTCGTCACCGCGTTCGTCAGCGACCGCCATCAATCGGGAGTCGACCCGGTCGAGACCTAGCGGGACGAATGCCTGTACAAGGGTGACAACCGACAACGCCCAAGCGAAAGCGCCGAAGTCTTCCTTTGCCAGCAACCTCACCAGCAGAAGCTGAATGACGAGGCCGAGCCCCATCGACATGAGTCGACCGACGAGCAGGAGGGCGGATCCACGAACATGTGTCGTCGCCGTCGCGCGGCCGCGAGGGGGTCTCGGAACGGGCTCGACGGCAGCAGAGCGATCGACGGGGGCGCTCACAGGCTCTCCCCCGCATAGTGCTGCCAGATGAGTGTCTCCACGATCCGCCGCACATCAGATTCGGAGGCGGTGGCATCGACTACCTCGAGTTGGTCGTACCGCTGACGCAGATCGAGATAGCGCTGTCGACGCTCCTCGAGGATCCCCACGGTGTGTTCGCCCTTGCGGGCGAACATCACCTCACCCGGTGCATCGAGTACGACGAATAGGTCAGGTGGCGGGCAGGCCCGCGCCAGCAGCCCATAGCTGACGCGAGATCTGAAGGTGTGCTTGCCCGGGCGCAAGAGGGCATCGACCACATGACGGTCGTAGAGGACGATGCGGCCTCGTCGAGTGCCGAGAGCCCCTGACAGTGAACGGATCCGGAGCGTGGCGAGTTTGCCTGCGAGTGCCACCCCGGGGATTCGCCGAAGAAGTCGCTCGCGTTCACTGGTGCGGAACACTCCGAGGTAGTGCACGGAGACCGCGAACGGGAGCGATTCGCAGAGCCCGGCGATCAGCGTGGACTTCCCCGCGCCGTCAGGGCCCAGTACGGCCACGGCCAAGCCGTTACGCCCCTCAGAGCGCCACGCGAGAGCATCGCGAACTCGGCGAATGAAACGCGGGAGCGGACGAGGCCGAGGACGCAAAACCGAGGTGATCGGCGCAAGGGCACGCGACGCAGAAGCAGGATCGGCACCTGACACGGCGGCGAGGAGATGTGATGCCGTCGACGAACCCACGAGGTCGTCGAGAAGACCCGGAACTGGGCCCTCGAGCGTGCTCGGGATCGATGACATGTCGACGGACAGCGCGCCGGGTCGTCCCGCTCGAAGCAGGGCGAGCCACGCCGCGTCCTCGGTCGAGGGCCGAGGCACTTCGAGGACGTCACGGGACGAACGCTCGATCAACTCGGCCGCGATCGGGAACGGGTGGCTGCGCGCTCCGACCGGCTCGACCTCGTGCAGGACATCGAGAACCAACCATCCCGCAGAGGATCGGCGAACGAAGAGGCGATGCGGCCGGTGCTCAGGCGCACGACGGTGGACGAACCCCGCGGCGGTCAGTGCCGGTCCAACCAGGGCACGGGCGCTCGGATCGACCAGCAGATCTACGTCGCCTCGGCCTCCGTCGACCGAGCCTCGCAGCACCAGCCAGCCAACGTTCGCACGGTCGAGTGCGTCGAATGCCGCGCGGAGGTCAGGATCGACCGCATCGACTGGTGCGGAACCACCTGTGACGGTAGCCGGAATCGCCCCCTGAGTAGTCACGACGCGACGACGTCGATTCCGCTGATCATGGGGTTGTCGTGGGTCGTGCGACCAAAGGCCACGGTGATCGATCCCGATGTCGTGACAGTGAATGTGCGCACAATGCCCTTCTTCGCGCCGCCGGCCGCCGCCAGAATGTCGAACGAGGTCAGCACCCGAGATCCGTTGATCGAGACGTTGAATGTTCGCCTGCCCGTCGATGTCCAGTAGGTCTCCGCGAAGTAGAGCCGCACCGTGTAGGTGCCGGCATTCGGAACCGGCAAGGTCCAGATCATGTCGCTGCCGGCTGAGGTGTCGTAGCGCGACGTTCTGAACATCGAGGACGGGGTACCGGCGGGGATCGACGGATCGGTCATGGCGATCGTCGAGCCTGTCGAGCCCGTCGCGGTCCTGGCCACCGAGTCGTTGACCCAGGACGACGGGCGCGTCGAGGTGTCCGCCGCCCAGCCACCGGTGAGGGCCGAGCCCCCTGCATTGACCCGGTCGAATACCGTCGGGCCCAAGGGCGCAAGGACCGACACCGTAGTGGTCGCAGTCGTCGCTCCACCGGCGTTCATCGCCGTGAGGCGCACGAGGTAGTTGCCAGCAGATGTGTACGTATGGCTTGCGCTTCGGGTGCTGGCGCCGCTGCCATCACCGAAATCCCATGACCAGGAGGTCGGTGCACCGGTCGACGTGTCAGTGAACACGGTGGTGACGGGCACGGTTCCAGACGTGGGCGACGCGGTGAAGCTCGCGGACGGCGCAGGCGGCGGAGGGACGTAGAAGTCCGAGAACCAGTACTTCTGCGGCCCCTCGGTGGCCGCGAGCACCACCCTGCCGCTCACCGCATCGGTAGTCTGCTTCGTCGAGGTTGCGTTGTTCATGGTCGCCGACGCCGAATCGCGCAGCACCGGTGTTCCCAGGCCCGTCGAGAAGGTGGGCGATGAGAGCGACGCCGATTTCTCGTACACCGTGCCCGTGAAGGCCACGATCCCTGCGGTAGTGGGCCCGGTGTAGTAGGCATGAATGGTGTCGGCCTCCGCGTCGAGAACGAGCAGCGGGCGGGTGCCCGATTCCGCAACGCTGGCGATGGGCGTCGTGACCCAGGTCGATGAAGCGGGCTTGTACACAGCAAGCATGAGCAGCGGGTCCGTGGGCACCGCCGGTACCTTGTCGCTGAGCGCGGTCTTCAGGGCCACGAACACCCGGCCCTGCGAATCGCCGGGAATCGTCTTGACGTTGAGGTGATCGTCGCTCATCCGCGTGCCGCTCACGATCGTGGACGCCCTCCACGTGCTCGCGGAGTCGGCCCGCCTCGCCGCGTAGTAGGTGCCGTTGAGCTGGTTGCCCCACACCACCGTGGTGACGCCGGAGGCCGAGACCACCGCCGAGATGTCATCGGAAGTCAATGTGGTGGCGGTCGTGGACCCGGTCTCCGTGAGATTGACCAAGGTCGGGATATAGGGAGTGCCGAACACCACTGATTCAGCGTCTCCACTGCCCGTGGACTTCACGACATAGAGCCTCCTGGAACGGGTGAAGGAAGCCCACACCGTTCCGTTGGAGTCCTGGGCGATCGTCATCGACTCAGCTGAGTAGTTCGAGATCGTGGCGGGGAATCCAGGGTCGCGTGCCCAGGTGGATCCAGTCCAGGAGTAACGCAGAAGTCGCGCGGGCTGGTTCACGACCGCGGTGGTTGAACTCGAGGACACCACGTGCGAGGCGACCAGTAGATGCTGTCCGTTCCACAAAATGTCTGCTTGCGTGTTGCCCCGAGTGTCGAGGTCGACGCCGGCGTCGACCCAGGTGTGAGTGGCCCGGTCCAGTCGCGCGATCCGATAGCCGAGGGTCGTCAACGATGCCATCGAGGCCCACCAAGACCCGTGCGCGTACCAAAGCTTGCTCTCGGACTTGGGCGCGGTGGGGGTGATCGTCGCGAAACCAGCGAAGGCCCCACCAGCAGTGCCGACGTCGCCCGCTGCCGCCCGGGCCTCTGGAGCCTGAAGGAGAGCCACTGCGGTGAGACATGACACGCCCACAATGACCGACACCGTCAGTGACGCAGCGCGCAGAACACGCCTAGCGCCTCTGACGTTCATCACAATCAGACCCCCCGGTCGCAGTCCTGGGAACGCCCGAAAAGCCGGGGTACCCGTGGACTTCTGGTGACACACTAATGGCGGTCAGGGGGTTCCTAGGGTGGGGATTGGGATATTGGGGACATCGGGAAAGGGCGAGTCAGGCCACGAGGAATACCTCGTGCCGCTCGTCCAGGGAGCCAACGCACCCGACCAGACCCCGAGGGTCACAGTCGTTATCCCCACACGGAACCGCGTCGCCCAGATCTCCTCGCTGCTCGAGCGACTTCTCGGTGACCCAGAGCACCACGAAATCATCGTCGTGGACGACGGCAGCTCGGACGGCACGAGTGACATGCTGCGCGGCCTCGCCAGGCTCGACCCCCGAGTCGTCCCCATCGAATCGGGAGGCGCAGGGGCATCGCGAGCGCGTTTGATCGGCGCGAGGGCCGCCACAGGTGATCTGCTCGTCCTCCTCGACGACGATGTCATGCCCATGCCAGGGCTCGTGAGCGCTCACGCCGCACATCACACCCGCGGAGATCGACTGCTCGTCTTGGGTTACATGCCCACCAAGGTGCCCGATCCACTGCCACCTGGCGGATTCGCGACGTTGCTCTACGCCCGCGAGTACGAAGCCCGCTGCGTCGGCTACGAGGCCGAGCCGTCGACGATCATGACGGCCCTCTGGCTGGGCAACACCTCACTCTCCCGCGACATCTATCTCGAGGCGTTCGACTCAGGGCACATGCCCACCTTCACCTACCGGCACGAGGACCGAATCCTGGGAATCGTCTTGCGAGACCTGGGCCTGACGGCGATCTTTGACCGAGGCCTCTTCGCCCAACACGTGCACAGCCGACCACTCGAGGCGTTCCTCCGCGACTGCTTCGAGCAGGGCAGGGGCAGGGAGGCGATCCGCAGGCTCTATCCCGACGTGGTACCCGAGCCAGCGGAGCAGTACTACCTCACGGGGCTACCCGGCCCGCTGCGCTCACTGTTCGCGGCCACGCGCCGTGAGTGGGTCCGGCGCACACTGACGGGCACTCTCACATGGGGGATCCGGGGATCTGAGCGCTTCGGTGCGACGGCCGCGGAGATCGGCCTGGCCCGACTCGTACGCAAGATCGAGCAGCTGCACGGATCGCGCGACGAAGAGGTCGCGGCATCCGGCGCTTTCTCCTGATCCCACAAGGCTTATCGCCCACGCACAGCCGCGGGACCCCACCCGTGAGGGTGGGGCCCCGCGTCGAACCATGTCGGCTGGTGCCTTCTCGACTACGCCTTCGGGAAGAACGACAGCGACGGCGACGACGCCCTGCCGTACCCAAGTGCGTTGTAGGCCGTCACCGTGCAGGTGTATCGGTGCCCGAGGGTGAGGCCCGTAACGTAGTAGGACAGGAAGCTGGCCCGCACAATCACGTACCTCGCCGCCAAACCGGCAGTCGAGCACCTGGCGAGATAGCGAGTGACCACTAGGCCGTTGGCCAGAGGTGCCTTCCAGGAGACCAGGACTTTACGCCCTGCGGCCACCACCACGCCCGGTCTGGCAGGTGCCCCAGGAGCCGCAGTGATGAGCGTTGACACCCTCGTGGTCTTCGTCCCCAAACCGTTAACGGCGCTGTGCCTCACCCAATAGCCCTTCGCGACCTTGTAGTAGTGGGTCACGGTCGTGCCGGGCCGTGCGCTCACCAACGGCGAGCCATCACCGAAGTCCCAGGTGACCGAGGCCGGTAGGCCGGTCGAGGTGTCGGTGAACCTCAGTCCCAACGATGCAGCGGACACACGAGCAGTCCGGTAGCTCACGATCGGCGTGTGACCCACGACCAACCTGACCGGCACCGTCGACCGGGCGCCCCACGCGTTGGTCGTCGTGAGTGACACCGCAAAGGTCCCTGCGCTCGCGAAGAGATGGGTTGGGCTGCGCAGAGTGCTCGAGCCGCCGTCTCCGAAGTTCCAGGCCCACGTGGTGGGACGGCCCGCGGAGGTGTCGGAGAACGCGATACCCAACACGCTCGGGTTGGTCGGGAGCGAGGTGAACGACGACACCGGAGTGCGGAAGAGGTCGTTGAACCAGTACTTGCGCGCCGTGGTCGTCGCCCCCACCACGCTGGTCACCACTGAGCCGGTGGCCAGCACGACTGTGCCCGAGGTCGCGTCGGTGATGCCCGCCGAGACCGAGGCGTCATTGAGACCGTCCCGCTTGAGCCTCGTATCGCCAGTGCTGCCGACGTTGTAAAGAGTCTCAACGCCGCGCACTCCCGGTGTGGACGCACTCACCGAGAGGTCCGTCGGTGAGAGGTCCTTGCGGTAAATCACACCGGCAACGCGGCCCGGATCGTCGATCCCAGCCCCACCGCCGAGCAAGACAGGACCGTTCCCGGCAGCGGAGAAGAACATGCTCAGGACTCGCCTGGTGTTGTCATAGCTCAGAACAGGGCGCGTTCCGCCGTCCGCAACCGTCGTGACGGTCTTGCGAGTGGCGTCGATGTAGCCCGAGTTGGTCGAGTTGAGAGCCGTACCTCCCGCCCGTGGTACGAGCTTGAGAAGCTCTAGCTGAGGATCGGTCGGGTTCAACACGAGCGGGTTGACCAGATTGGTCAGCGCCTTGAGATCATTGGAAGTCTTCACCGCGGCGTAGACATCCCCAGAGCGCGGATCTGTCACGAGGCTGATGTGGTTATCCGCGCAATAGGGGATCGAGATCACCGCAGCACTTCCGTAGAAGTTGCCCGTTCCGTAGGGATCTGCCGATCGATGCCGCGCGACGTAGAAGCCCTCGTAGCCATTCGCAGTGTTCTGGTTGCTCCACATGATGGTCGTGTAGGCGCCGTAGCTCGTGATCGCCGAGATGTCGTCGCCCGTCAGCTTGGTGGCAAGCGCGAGGTCGACACCGAGGAGGTTGTGACCGACGCCGCTCCACTGGATCAGGAACTTCGCACCGAAGGTCACGGCGGTGGCCACGTTGGCGCTGCCGCCTGTGGCCACGACATAGGGCCGCGTCCGGTCGACGAAGGTGGCGATGATCTGCCCATCACTCTCCTGAGCGATCGCGAGGGCAGGGAGGTCGCGCTGGACGATCGGGATGGGCCACCCGGCGTCGCGCGTCCAGACACCGCCGGACAGGGTGTAGCGAGTCAACGTCGAGGTGTTGTCCCCCGCGAGATCGGCATCAGAATTGCGCGCGATAACGCGGTGGCTGGAGATGAACAGCTTGTTGGCGGTTGCGTTGTAGAGAGCGTCGGCCGAAGTGCCGTTGCGCGAATCGATGACGACACCGGTGTCGGTCCAGGTCCGGGTGCCAGCGTCGCGATTGTCGTACCGGTGGATCGTGAAACCAGTCCCCCCGACATGCTGCATGGATGCCCACCAGACGCCGCCGGCGAACCAGAGCTTGTGCTCGTTCTTCGGCGCGGTTGCCGACTCGGGCACCACGCTAGGCGTGACAACCGTCGGCTGGGCCTGACTGATAAAGCCCACGTTCACGCCCGGTGCCGCGATCGCGGCCTGGACACCGAGCGTCCCAACCCCCAGCGCGATGGCGGCCGCCGTCGCGATCCCAGCAGCGAAACGGTGTCGCCGCACCCCCTGAACTGACATCCCCCGACTCCTTCATTTAGCAGCAATGTTGCCAATGAATGGAGAGCGTAGGCAGGAATCAATCCCCCTGTGGGCACAATTCTGCATCTGGGTCCTTTCGCCCGAAAAGGCCAGAGAACAATGATGATGCGACGGTAAGACCCAGTCCGAACCGACTCAGGAATACCCCACTAGACGAGCGTGGGGTCAGACCCGCTCGATCAGCATGGCCGCACCCTGCCCGACGCCGATACACAAGGAGGCGATTCCATATCGGCCTCCGGTGCGCTCGAGGCGACCCATGAGCGTGACGAGCAGCCGGGAACCGCTCGATCCCAGCGGGTGGCCGAGGGCGATGGCTCCACCATCAGCATTCAACCGCTCGCGGTCGATACCCAGGAGTCGCTCACATACGAGCACCTGAGCCGCGAAAGCCTCGTTGATCTCCACGTGGTCGATCTGATCCAGGCTGAGCCCGGTTCTGGCCAGCAGGGCTTCGATGGCAGGCACAGGTCCGAGCCCGAACATGCTGGGGGCCACACCTGCTACCGCGTAGCCGAGCACCCGCGCGCGTGGGACGAGTGAGTGCTCCGCGACCGCAGCCTCGGAGGCCACGACCAGTGCCGAGGCGCCGTCGGACAGCGGCGATGCGTTGCCCGCAGTCACCACGCCTTCAGGCAGGAACACCGGACGCAGTTTGGCCAGGCTCTCCATGGAGGTCTCGCGGACGGTCTCGTCGCGAACCACCTGGTCGCCGCGCGCCGGCGTGACAGGCACGATTTCGGCATCGAAGTAACCCGCGGCCCAGGAAGCCGCGGCCCGCTGCTGTGACAGCAGCGAGAAGATGTCGGAGTCCTCGCGGCTGATCCCGTGGAGCGCCGCGAGCTTCTCGGTGCACTCTCCCAGGCCGAGCGTGGCGTCACCACCGTCGAGCGCACGCATGCGCGGGTTGACCAGGCGCCAGCCCAAAGCGGTATCGAACGACGGCTCGGGCTTGGCCCAGGCGGCCGACGGCTTCGAGGTGACCCACGGTGCCCGAGTCATCGACTCGACGCCGCCGGCGACGACAAGGTTGTCCTGCTCGGAACGAACCCCCTGTGACGCGGTTGCCACCGCCTGAAGTCCACTGGCGCACAAGCGATTCACTGTGTAGCCCGGAACGGAGTCCGGAAGTCCCGCCAGCAGCAACGCCATGCGTGCGACATTTCGATTGTCTTCGCCAGCCTGGTTGGACGCACCGAGGATGACGTCGTCGATTCGATCAAGCGGGATGCCCGTGCGCGTCGCGACCTCGCCGACGACGAGTGCGGCAAGGTCATCGCCGCGGACTGAGGACAACGCGCCACCATAACGACCAACGGGAGTGCGCACGCCTCCGACAAGGAAGGCCTGCGCGCTCATGCGAGGTCGCCGATGCTCAGAAGGGCACAGGTGCGCATGTCTTGACGATCCGTTCGTTGCCTGACCACGACGCGCAGGCTCCCTTCGAGAGCAGAAATGTGCGCGTCCAACGCCCGCGCATCAACGACGACGTTACCAACCGGCCTTTCCGGGCCAGCCAAGGGAGTGTTCACGGGCGAGAGCGACGAGGACAATGGCCACATCAGGTGTCGGCCTTCGACCGGCCGGCACACGCGCGCGCCCACTCACCCACATCGACATCAGGGACACACCATGCCCGGATACCCCACCTCGCTCGGCACATCAGATGCAGCCACGATCACGGTGCTGGGCCAGGATCTTGGCGCCGACCTCATGGGCAAGGTCGGCTTCGGTGAACTGGCCTTCTGGCTCGTGGCGAACCGTCGACCTACCCCCGGCGAGTTGCGGGTCTTCGAGGCGGTACTCGTCGCCCTTGCCGAGCATGGCTTCACGACCTCGGCAATCGCGGCGAGGCTCACCCTGACCGGGGCGCCGGAGTCCGTCCAGGGTGCCATGGCCGCCGGGCTGCTCAGCGGTGGGTCGAGATTCCTCGGAGTCACCGAGGACTGCGGGCGATTCTTGAGCGTGACACTGGCCGAGCACACGCAATCGGGAGCTGCGATTCCGACGACCGGTGAGGCCTGGGACGACCTCGCACGCGAGGCGGTCCGAGCACAGAGAGCTGCTGGCCGATTTGTCCCGGGCCTGGGCCACGCGGTGCACAAGCACGTCGATCCTCGGACTCCGGTACTCATTGCCATCGCTACCGAGGAGGGGGTTCTAGGCCCTCATCTGCGCCTGTTCGAGGCCATCGGGCGGGTACACCCCGAGGTGCTGGGGCGCACTCTGCCCCTCAACGGCGCCGGGGTGTGCGGTGCGGCCCTGTCCGATCTGGGCTTCGCCCCGGAAATCCTGCGCGGGTTCGCACTGCTCTCTCGCGCTGCCGGCCTCGTCGGTCACATCGCCGAAGAGATGCGTCGCC
Organism: Actinomycetota bacterium; assembly: GCA_009697815.1. Taxonomy (GTDB): domain Bacteria; phylum Actinomycetota; class Actinomycetes; order S36-B12; family CAIYMF01; genus Longivirga. The sequence goes on along the minus strand of WLRQ01000042.1, from coordinate 10,203 downwards.
CTGTCGGCCAGGCCATTGGCAATGAGGTCAACGGGGCGACGGACTACCTGGCGCCCGGTGATGACGCACGCTCCTAACTCGGGACCGTTCGTGGCGCGCGAACACCTAGTCCGCGTCGAGTTGTCGTCCCCCGAAGTACATCAACGGGTCACTCAGCAACTCGATCCCGATGCCGTCAGGATCCCTGAAGTACATCGACTCCGGAATCCCAATGTCGGGCCCTGAGTATGGGATTCGAGCGGCGTCCAGGCGCGCGCGCAGCTCCTCCCAGCGCTCACGCGGCACGGAGATCGCGATGTGCTGAACTCCGCCGATCGCCTCAATGCCCGGTTCGAGGCCAAGCCCGGGGAAGTCGAAGAACCCCAGCAGCGTGGAGTTGCCCACGTCGAAGAAGAAGTGTGAGGACCCGGCGTAGTCGCGGTTCTCGGCAATCTCGGCTAGGGGGAATCCGAGAAGACCTTGGTAGAAGTTGATCGTCTGCTCGACATCCGAGCAGATCATCACCGCGTGGTGGATTCCCCGGCCAGGGGTCGGGGCACGCTCGGCCACGGGCAGGACGTACTTCGCCCGCAGATCCGCTCGGCGTGCCGCGAGTTCGACGACCTCACTGTCACTTGGCATGATCCTCGCCCCTGTTGTCGGACTGCTCCATGTGAGTCTATTGGCGAGCGCCTTCACACGCCGCCCCCTCGAGTCAGGCCTGTCGGCTCACCGACAACGTGAAGCCCTGTGCCCGAAGCCGGTCGACGAGGCGGTCGCCTATCGCGACCGACGGTGTGAGCACTCCCCCCGGAGACATCGGACTGTCGAGCCCGAGGCTGAGGACTGATTGGCCGAACATCACTGCGGTGGCCGCGTAGCCGGGATCACCTTGCGCCGCAACCGTGGCCACGTAGCGAGCCCCCGTGGTTGTGCGGCTGTGGATTTCAATCCGGAAGAAGCCCCTGGCCTGCGACTCATGGGAAGGTCCGTTGCCCGGCCGTGGAAGCACTCGATCGAGGGCCCATCTGCTGGGAGCCCAGGACATGCCTGCGTACAGGAGTCCGAGGCCCGCGGTGATCCCGGTTGCGACCACCGGCGCAACGGGGCCATCACCGACCCCCATCACCTCGCGATAGCGGAAGTCGGGGCCGTAGGCCTGATCCCGCAAAGCGTTGCTACGACGTACGATCCGGGAATTGAACGGGGCCATGACAAACGGGGCGACCCAACGCTCGAGCAGGGGATCGCGGAACGCACGCGTGATGTCGTGCTCCCCAGAGCCGATCGCACCGCCCGCGTGGCCGGAGTTGAGCGAGTACGGATCGGCCAGGACGCGACGGAGAGACGGGTCGGCCTGAACGGCAGCGATCTGCGTGCGCATCGAGTCGATCGTCCCGCCGCTGACACCACCTCGCATCGAGACGACGAGTAGCACGGTCTCTCCGAGAGTCCCTTCCCCATCCATCGACGCTCGCTCATGCAGGAGCATCACGCCGAGGTCGGACGGGACGGAGTCGAAGCCGCACGCATGCACGATGTGGGCACCCGACTCACGGGCACGCTCGTGCCACGTCGCCACGCTGTCGCGGACGAAGAGCACCTCGCCGGTGAGATCCGCGTAGGAAGTGCCCGCCTCGACGCACGCGCTGACGAGTTGCCGGCCGTACTTGGCATAGGGCCCGACGGTCGAAGCAAGCGCCGTCGTGGAGGCGGCGAGGTCCGCGAGCCCGCGCGCGTTGAAGGCGTCGGTGACGATCACGGGCCAGTCGACGCCCAGCTCGTTGCGGAGTGCCAGGAGCCCGTCCTCCGAACGCCCCGACAGGGCCACCCTGGCGTCCATCCCGTGGGTCGCGAGATGACGGGCGGTGAGGCGTCCGACGAATCCGGTGGCACCGTGCAGCACGACGTCGTACTCACGTGGGTTCACAACCATGACGCTACGTCAGCGAGGCGGTCGACATCCTCTCCGCGCTCGTGCGCGAATCCTCGCAGGCCCCGGGCGGGCGAGCCATCACTTCGTCAGGATGACGTCACGTTGCTCGAGCGCCGTCAGGTCCGCCGACGCCGCGCCCATGAGGCTGTCGGCGAGATGTCTTAGCGCGCGTGCCACCGCAACCTCATCGCCGATCTCAGGAACGTCCGCGTCGCCCGGAGCACGACGCGCCGCACCACTGGCCTCGAACGAAGAGTCGGACTCCGCATGGAGTACGGCCCGCGCAGTGGTGTCGGGGCCTTGCTCGAACACCTGCACCTCCACGCGCCAGGTCTTGGCGTGTCCTCGCACGACCTCGCGCGACTCGGGCTCGGAACCTAGATGCTCGATTCGGCCGTCCGACCCCGGGAAGTACAACCCCTCTTGGCCGGTGTCGGACCACTGCACCATGTAGGGGGGTGTGCCGTCCTCGTGGCGAAGCCCGACGATGCGACCATCGCGGACCACTCCGCCGACCTGGGATGAGACCACGACGATGCGATCACCAACAACTGCCTTCATGACCCACGCTCCTTCACGACTCGATGGGGCGACCTCGCCGCGGAGTCCACCAACAAGCCTCGAAGCCCACTGATAAAAGGCGCCGCAGCCCAATCGCCTCTCTCTCCTCGACGGTACGCCGGACGGGCCCAGGAGGGGGCGGGTTCGCAGATGATCGGCCTCGACCGCGGGGGTTTGCAACCAGCACTCCGCGACATCGGGACTACCGAATGCACCCGATCGGATGAATCCCCATAAATCGCGACGACGGCCCTGGTGCACAATTGCTGCGGGAACGGGGATGATAGCCCCGGAGAAGAGGAGTTCCCGTGATGTCGCCACGCACCAGCACCCCCGGCCGCGCTGTCCGTAACTGGATCGGCATCGGGGTCATCGCCATGTCTCTCGTGCTCATCACTGGCTGCGGTGGCGGCGCACCGTCTGATCCTGAGTCAGCGTCGGAGTCGCAGACAGACGCCGCCCCGCTGACCCCCCCTCTCAACCTCACGGTCACCCTCGCCGCGTCCTCCGCCGAAGTCACCTGGGATGCACCGCAACTTCGAGGATCCGCCCCCTTGCAGGGCTACCACGTGGTCATCGACTCAGACGCCGCCATTTCACGAGATCTTGACAACGCCTCGGTCACCATGACCGGGCTGGTCGTCGGCACGAAGCACACGGTCCGCGTTGCCGCTTACTCATCGCTAGGTGAAGGCCCCTTCCAGACCACCACCTTCACCGTGCCGATCCCTGAAACGCCAGTAACCCCGACGCCGACACCGACTCCCACGCCCACTCCGACACCGACACCGACTCCCACGCCCACTCCGACGCCGACGCCGACCACGACGCCGACCACGAGCCCCAGCCCAACCCCGACTCCCACCTATGTCGCACCTAGCGTCGTCGACGTGCTGTTCGTGGGGTGCACGGCCCTGAGCGGGGGGCGCTTCCAGCACAACTACAAGGTGATCCTGTCCGGAGGTGCGTACTGGTACTACCAGAGCCAACTCGCACCCAACGCGACAATCAACATTGGTGTGGCGAGCACCGTGAAGATCGTCACTCTCTCCTCCGTCTCGATCAGTATCGGAGCATCGGCGTCATCCGGCACCGGCAGGTCGGCCGCGATCGCACTCTCGCCGTACGCCTCGGCGTGCTGATGGCCTGGCGAGTTATCGACCCCGACACCGGACGAGCACTCGACCAGGAGTGCGCCCATATCCTCGACCTCGAGCCCGTCACGCCGTCCACTCTCGAGGGCTGCGAGGGCTGCCTTCGCGAGGGCACGCAATGGGTACACCTTCGCGAGTGCCTGGCTTGCGGACACGTGGGGTGCTGCGAGAACTCGCCCCGTCGCCACGCGAGCGGGCACTGGAAGGCGACCGATCATGCCGTCGTCGTGTCGTTCCAGCCCGGCGAGGACTGGGCCTGGTGTTACGCGGACGACTGCTTCCTCATGCAGGCCGAGGCCTGAGAGCACGATCTTGGCCAGCTCCGCGCGAGGCTGGTCGTACCCGGGCACGAGAGTCGCCACTCGGGCTGGTGAGCCGAGACGCTAACGTCGTGCCTCACACCGAAGACCCACACCGCAGGAGCACCCGTTGAACGCCATGCCGCCCAAGATCCCCATCGCGTACGACGTGTTCGAGGGCGACGATCTGCTCGGTGAGTCCCCGATCTGGCTCGGCGGCCAGAACAAGCTGGTGTGGGTCGACATCCGCAACGGGCTCCTGCACACGATGGACCCCGTGACGGGCGAGCGCTCACGCGAGGAGTTCCCGACACCCCTTGGCTTCGTACTGCCCCGGCGCAACGGCGGGCTCGTGGTCGGCATCGGGATGACCATCGTCCTGATCGACCCGGATGGCACACGTCGCACCCTGCTGGAGATCACCGGACAACCGTCAGGAAACCGCTTCAACGATGCGCGCTGCGATGCCCGGGGCCGCCTCTGGGCCGGGAGCATCTCGGTGCCGGAGATCATCGGCGCCCCGCGGCTCCAGGGGGTCGCCTCGCTCTACCGCATCGAGCCGGACGGCTCGAGCGAGATCGTCCTCGACGGCCTGACGGTGTCCAACGGCCTCGGCTGGCTCGACGAGGGCCGCACCCTGCTGCACACCGACACCGAGACGCAGATCATCAAGCGCTTCCGGGTCGATGTGGAGAAGGGCACTCTGCACGACGGCGAAGTCTGGGCCGAGATCGACCGCGAGCACGGTATCCCCGACGGTATGACGATCGACGACGAGGACGGCGTGTGGGTCGCGCTCTTCCACGGCTCCGAGCTTCGTCGCTATGCCCCCGACGGTTCGATCCTCGCCCGGTACGAGATGCCCGTCACGGGTATCACTTGCCCGGAGTTCGGGGGCCCGGACCTCGGCGATCTCTACCTCACCTCAGCCACCCTGTTCCTGACACCCGAGCAGATCGCCGAGCAGCGCGTCGCCGGATCGATCTTCCGGATCCGTCCCGGGGTGAAGGGTCGTCCCGAGCTCGAGTTCGCGGGCTGAGAAGCGCGCAGCGGCATCCCACCTGCGATTCGGGGGCCCGTGACGGCCAGGCCTCTTGCCAGCGGCCGTCCGCACCCCTAGATTCGGGCGGCCGCGTCACGGCACTCCCACACCCCGTTCCGGGCCCGGCGCATCACTCACCAGCAACTTGAGAGGCCTCGTCGATGAGCACCATTCATCCCTCCATCACCTCGCGCGTCGTTGCTGCTCACGGCAACCGCGTGCACCTACTCGAGGCTGGAAACGGCCCGCTGGTACTTCTGGTGCATGGCTTCCCCGAGGTGTCTTACTCGTGGCGCTACCAGCTTCCGGTATTGGCCGCCGCTGGCTATCGCGCCGTGGCGGTGGATCAGCTCGGCTACGGACGCTCATCCAAGCCGGCGCTGCTCGAGGGCTACCGCATGACCGAAATCGTCGCGACACTCGAGGGCGTCATCGAGGCGCTGGGCGAGAAGACTGCCGTGATCGTCGGACACGACTGGGGTGCCCCGGTCGCGTGGAGCGCGGCCTGGATGCGCCCCGAGATCTTCACGGCAGTGGTGGCGGTGGGTGTGCCATTCGGCGGGCGCGGCCAGATGGCCTTCCCGGGGAGCGTCCTGGGTGAGATGAAGCCGCGCGACATCGAGCGCAAGATCGCGGGCCCCGATCTGATGTTCTATCAGGAATACTTCCGCCAGCCAGGCGTCCCCGAGCGCGAGATGGAGCAGGACGTTCGCGGTTGGCTCACGGATGTCTACTACAGCTTCTCGGGTAGCGCACCGCTCCCGCCCGTCGATCCTGACGCTCCGGTGAAGCCGGCGGCGACCGACCTGGAGTCGACCTTCGAGAATCTGCGCAACTCGGGCCTGTGCATGGTTCCCGGAACGAATTTCCGCGACCGGTGCGTGAGCCCGGATGTTCTCCCCGAGTGGCTGCCCCAGGAGGACCTCGACTACTACGTCGCCGAGTTTGAGCGCACGGGCTTCACTGGCTCGCTGAACAACTACTACCGCTCCCTTGACCTCAACTGGGAGGTGCTCGGGCCGTGGGAGGGCAAGCCGGTCGAGGTGCCCGCCCTGTTCGTCACGGCCGACCGCGACGGCCCGATGCTCTGGGCCGCCGAGGCTCTCGAGCGCATGAAGGAATCAGTTCCCTTGCTCCGCAAGACGGTGATCTTCGACAACTGCGGACACTGGATCCCACAGGAGCGTCGGGACGACTTCAACGAGTTGCTCCTGGAGTTCCTCGCCGACGTCAAGCCGGTCGGGTAGTCACCGCGGTCGCGGGATCCATCCCCGCGACCGCACCCTGCGCGGTGACTCAGATTCCGGCTGCCTTTGCCACCGCGCGAGCGGTGTGCACGCGCGCGAGGTGAGAACGGAATTCCGCCTGCGCGTGGGTGTCGCTCGTCGGCCTGGTGCCGTCGGCCGCTGACGCGGACGCCGCCTTGATCGCCTCGGTGGTGGCGGGCCCGCCGGTGAGCGCAGTCTCCACTGACGAGGCTCGGATCGGCGTGGCCCCCATGTTGGTGAGTGCGATCCGAGCGCCCGTGATGATTCCGCCTTCGGTCTTCACCGACGCTGCCACGCCGACGATCGCCCACGCCTGCGCGGTGCGCTGGAACTTCTGGTAGTTGGCACCCCAGCCAGCACCGAGTTTCGGCACGCGAACGGCGACGAGGACCTCATCAGGTCCCACCGCAGTGGTGAAGTAGTCAACGAAGAAGTCCCGAGCCGCGACGGTACGTCGACCACCGGAGCCCGCGATGACGAACTCCGCATCAAGTGCCTGCGCCACCGTCGGAAGATCCCCGGCGGGGTCTGCATGGGCACATGAGCCACCGAAGGTGCCTCGGTGTCGGATCGCGGGATCGGCCACTGTCGCCGCTGTCATGGCGAGCAGAGGGACATCGGCCTGAACACGCGCATCCTTGATAAGGGCATCGGTCGTGACGGCGGCACCAATGAGCAAGGACGAGCCCTCGTCGACAATCGTGCGCATCTCATCGATCTTGCTGACGTCGACGATGAGCGACGGGTGGCTCAGCCGAAGCCGGAGAACCGGAATCAGCGACTGGCCACCGGAGATAACTTTGACGTCGTCGCCACCGGCTACGAGAGCAGCCACCGCCTCGTCGACGGTCGTGGCTCGCACGTAGTCAAATGCGGACGGAATCATGCCGCACCACCATTCTGCGCCGCCTGAATCGCACGCCACACGTTCTGTGGGCTTGCGGGCATAAGCACATCGTTGACACCGAGATGACGGATGGCGTCGACAACGCCATTGATGATTGCGGGAGTAGATGCAATCGCACCGGCCTCACCAATTCCCTTGGTACCCAGGGGATGCGTGGTCGAGGGTGTGATGGTGCGATCGGTGATGAACGAGGGGAGGTCCGCCGAGCTTGGAAGGAGGTAGTCGCCCATGGACGCGGTCAGCAGGTTGCCTTCGTTGTCATAGAGCGCCCCCTCGTACATGGCCTGAGCGATGCCCTGGGCCAAACCGCCGTGCACCTGGCCTTCGACGATCATGGGGTTGATCTGAACGCCACAGTCGTCGACTGCGACGTACTTGCGCAGCGTGACCTTGCCGGTTTCGGTATCAACCTCCATGGCCGCGAGGTGCGTGCCGTGCGGGTAGGAGAAGTCGAGTGGGTCGACGGTTGCCTCTCCGTGGAGCATCGGCTCGACATCCGGTGGAAGGTTGTGAGCGGTGAAGGCGGCGAACGCGATCCCTTGGATCGTGTTCGACTTCTCCGGATCACCCTTGACGGAATAGACGCCCTTGTTGAACTCGATGTCGTCCGGGCTCACCTCAAGTTGGTGCGCCGCGATGATGCGTGCCTTCTCGACTAACCGCTCACCGGCCACCTTGATGGCCTGCCCACCGACCGCGAGAGATCGGGACCCGTATGTGTCCATTCCGTAGGGCGAACGACCGGTGTCGCCGTAGATGACTTCGATGTCCTCGAAGGGAACACCGATGACGTCCGCAGCGATCTGACTCCATGCGGTGGCGTGGCCCTGACCATGCGGCGAGGTCCCGGTGATGAGCTCGACCTTTCCGGTGGGAAGCACCCGCAGCGTGCAGTGCTCCCAACCACCAGCGACGTAGTTCAACGCGCCCAAGGTCCGAGAGGGTGCGAGCCCGCACATCTCGGTGAAAGTCGAGATCCCGATACCGAGTTGGACGGTGTCGCCGGAGGCTCGTCGAGCTGCTTGCTCTGCGCGCAGTTCGTCGTAGCCGAAGAGCTCAAGTGCGCGTTCGGTCGCCGCCTCGTAGTTGCCGGTGTCGTAGGTGAGGCCGGCGACGTTGGTGTAAGGGAAATCCTCGTGGTTGACCCAGTTGAGCTTGCGCAGTTCCATCGGTTCCATACCGAGTTCAGCTGCGAGCTCGTCCATGATGCGCTCGATCGCGAAGGTGGACTCGGGCCGGCCAGCTCCGCGGTAGGCGTCCGTGGTGGTCTTGTTCGTGTAGACACCGGTGCACGTGAAGTCGAGGGCGTCCATCTTGTAGATACCCGAGTACATGAACATGCCGAGAAGTGGCGTGCCCGGAGTGATGATCTGCAGGTAGGCACCCATGTCGGCCAGCAGGTCGACCTTCATGCCGAGAAGCTTGCCGTCCTTGGTGGCCGCGATCTCGATGTCCTGGATCTGGTCGCGGCCGTGGTGCATCGCCACCATGTTCTCGCTGCGCGTCTCACTCCACTTGATCGGACGTCCGAGCCGCTTGGCCAAGATCACGGCCAGGACCTCCTCACGCGAGATCTGCAACTTGCCCCCGAACCCACCGCCGACGTCAGGGGCGACGACTCGGATCTGGTTCTCCGGGATACCGGTGAGCAAGGCCAGGAGAACGCGCAGGATGTGAGGGATCTGGGTCGAGGTCCACAACGTGATTTCATCGGCCATGCCCTGGGGTGCAGCGACCACGGCGCGCGGTTCCATGGGGCTGGGGATCAGCCGCTGGTTGATGAAGCGGCGCGACACCACGACATCGGCCTTGGCTTTGGCCGCTTCGTAGTCGCCGCACGGCATCTTGTGCGTGTAGCAGCGATTGGTGCCCGCACTCTCGTGGACGAGCGGCGAGCCCTCCTTCAGCGCCTCCTCCATGTCGACAACGGCAGGGAGGGTCTCGTAGTCGACGTCAATGAGGTCGAGTGCATCGGCGGCCAAGTAGCGCTCAGTGGCCAGGACAACCGCCACGACATCGCCACCGTAGCGAACCTCATCGGTACAGATCGCGGGGTAATGGGTCATGACAATGTCAGCGGTGACCGGCCAGACACAGGTTGATCCGGCTTGCCCGGGGAAGTCCGCGCCCGTGTATACGTGAACGACGCCCTCGGCAAGCTTGGCGGCGCTCGTGTCGATTCGAAGGATCTTCGCGTGGGCGATGGAACTGCGCAGGAACGCCATGTGCAGGGTTCCCGGAAGTTGGATGTTGTCGGTCCACTCCGTCTCGCCCATGAGGAGACGGGCATCTTCCTTGCGCCGACGCGGCTGGCCGATGTCGGCGGGGGAAGCCTCGACTGTGCTCGTCATTCTGCACCCCGCATCTGCGCCGCTGCCAGCTGAACGGACTTCACGATGTTGTGATAGCCGGTGCATCGACACAGGTTGCCGTGCAGCGCATCACGGATCTCTTCCTCGGTCGGATCCGGATTCTCGGCAAGAAGATCCGCGGCAGCCGTGACCATCCCCGGCGTGCAGTAACCACATTGGAGACCGTGGCACTCCTTGAAAGCCTTCTGTAGCGTGCCCATCTCACCCTCAGGCCCGAGGCCCTGAATCGTGGTGATGCTCGAGCCGTCGGCCTGGACGGCGAGCACGTTGCACGACTTCACGCTCTGGCCGTCGACGAGAACGGTGCATGAGCCGCAGTTGGATGTATCGCAGCCAATAGGCGTACCTACGAGGCCGAGGTTCTCTCGAAGCCAATGGACTAGTAGGAGCCGTGGCTCCACCTCGCCCGCGCGATGAATTCCGTCGACCATTGCGGAGATATGAATCATCTCTGGGCTCCCAGGGGTGGAAAGGCACGAAGATCGCCGACAAGCACGTCCAGCGCACGGCGCTTGAGGGGCCGACGTGCCCTGCGGACTGCCCCCCGCGAATGTCCCCCGAGAAGACATGGCAAAGGTCAATGTGAACGCAGCATGGACCCTCGATCAAAGTTTTGGCAATGGTGAATATTGATCTGCTCACGTCAGCTGCACCGAGCGATCGGTTCAGACCCCCGCCCTGGGTG
>WLRQ01000041.1 GCA_009697815.1 Actinomycetota bacterium | reverse complement strand
TCTCCCCACTGAATCCACAGCCGCGCCGAAGTTTCATGATCGAGGGAAGTTCAAGGGCCTCTAGCGCCGCCCAGGGCACATTCACCGGAAAAAGGGGGGGTCAGGGGGTGAGGACTGCGGGCGCCTTCTTCGCCGTTGCCTTCTTCGCCGTTGCCTTCTTCGCGGGCGCCTTCTTCGCGGCGGTTCGCTTCTTGGGGGTGGGGTCCTTCGCGCGGCGTTCGGCGAGGAGGTCGGCGGCCCGGTCGATGTCGATCAACGCAGGATCGTCGGCGCGACGCAGCGACGCGTTGGTCTCGCCGTCTGTGACATACGGACCGAATCTTCCCTCCTTCAACTGCACCTCGCGGCCACTTGAGGGATCGACACCGACGATGATGCCCGGCTTCGGCGCCGCCGCGCCCCGGCGACCCTTGGGCTGGGCGAGCAGTGCGAGCGCCTCGTCGAGGGTGACGGTGAAGATCGCCTCCTCGCTCGGCAGTGTGCGAGAGTCCTTGTCCTTGGTGATGTATGGGCCGTAGCGCCCGTTCTGCGCGGTGATCACGACACCGTCGGAAGGGTCAGCACCTACATCGCGCGGCAACGAGAGCAGTCGCAGCGCTACGTCGAGAGTGATCGTGTCGACCGCCATGTCGGCAAACAGCGAGGACGTACGAGGCTTCGCCGATTTCGGCGCACCCTCCTCGAGGATCTCGGTGACATACGGGCCGTAACGCCCTGTCTTGGCCACGATGTCGCGCCCCGTATCAGGATCAGTGCCGAGATCGTGATCGCCGGAGGGCAGCGCGAGCAGTTCGGAGGCCTTCTCAAAGGTGAGCTCGTCGGGTGCAATCTCAACCGGGACGTTGGCCCGCTCACCCTCACGCTCGACATACGCGCCGTAGCGCCCGACCCTCAGCACGATGTTGGAGTCAGCGATCGGGAATGAGGAGATCTCACGCGCATCGATCTCACCGAGGTCGTTCACCAACGGGTGCAGCCCGGCGAACTGGCGCGAAGGATCACCGCGGTAGAACCGGTCGAGCACCCCGATGCGGTCGACCTCGCCCGAGGCGACGGTGTCGAGGATCTCCTCGAGGCGCGCGGTGAAGTCGTAGTCGACGAGGTCGGTGAAGTGCTCCTCCATGAGCCGGACGACGGCGAACGCGAGGAAGGACGGCACGAGCGCCGACCCGCGCTTGCTGACGTACCCGCGGTCGACGATCGTGCCCATGATCGAGGCGTAGGTCGAGGGTCGGCCGATGCCGCGCTCCTCGAGTGCCTTCACGAGTGAGGCCTCGGTGTATCGCGGCGGCGGGTTGGTGGAGTGACCCTCGGGGTCCAGACGTAGCGCCGTGAGGGCGTCGCCCACCTTGAGCAGCGGGAGACGACGTTCGGCATTGTCGCCGTCACGCTCGGCCTCGTCGTCGATCGACTCCTCGTAGGCGGCGAGGAACCCTCGGAAGGTGATCACCGTGCCACTGACGGAGAACTCTGCGTCGCGGCCATCGGATGCCACCGCGCCGAGGCGCAGTGTGGCGGTCTGCCCGCGGGCATCGGCCATCTGGGAGGCGACCGTGCGCTTCCAGATCAACTCATAAAGCGCGAAGTCGTCGCCGCGCAGGTCGCCGGCCACATTGGCCGGGGTGCGGAAGACATCCCCTGCCGGACGGATGGCCTCGTGTGCCTCCTGCGCGTTCTTGACCTTGCGGTCGTAGCGGCGGGGCACCTCCGAGACGTGGTCGGAGCCATAGAGGTCGGACGCCTGCGCCCGGGCGGCCGCGACCGCGGATTCGGACAGCGTCGTGGAGTCGGTACGCATATAGGTGATGAAGCCGCGCTCGTAGAGGCCCTGGGCCACGCGCATGGTGCGCTGCGCACCCCAGCGCAGCTTGCGGCTGGCCTCCTGCTGCAGGGTCGAGGTCATGAACGGTGCAGCGGGCGATCGGCGGTAGGGCCTGTCCTCGAGCGAGCGCACCACGAAGGACACACCCTCGAGGGCCACGGCCAACGAGGTGGCGGTCGATTCGGTCAGGTGTGCCGCGTCGGTGCGCGTGAGCACACCACGGTCGCTGAAGTCCTTGCCACTCGCGACGCGAAGGCCATCGACAGCGACGAGCTTGGCGCTGAAGGAACCCGGGTCGAACAGGCCCTCGATATCCCAGTACGACGCCGAGCGGAACGCGATCCGCTCACGCTCGCGGTCGACAACGAGCCGCGTCGCGACCGACTGCACCCGCCCGGCCGACAGGCCGGTCATGACCTTCTTCCACAGGACCGGCGAGACCTCGTAACCGTAGAGACGGTCGAGGATCCGACGGGTCTCTTGCGCGTCGACGAGATTCTGGTCGAGGTCGCGGGTCTCCTGCACGGCGCGCTGGATCGCGTCCTTGGTGATCTCGTGGAAGACCATCCGTTTGACGGGCACCGTGGGGGCGAGTACCTCGAGCAGGTGCCAGGCGATGGCCTCGCCCTCGCGGTCCTCATCCGTCGCGAGCAAGAGGGTGTCGGCCCCGGCGAGCAACTTCTTGAGCTCGGCGACCTTCGTGCGCTTATCGGCGTCGACGACATAGAGGGCGGCATATCCGTGATCGACGTCGACCCCGAGCCGCGACCAGGCCTCGCCCTTGTACTTCGCGGGGATATCCGCCGCGCGCTTAGGCAGATCGCGGATGTGGCCCACAGAGGCCTCGACGTCGTAGGCGTCACCGAGGTAGCCCTGGATCGTCTTGGCCTTGGCTGGCGACTCGACGATCACGAGGGTGCGACCCGTCGCGGTGCGGGTGGTCGCGGCCTTCGACTTGGCCTTCGGGGGCACACTTCTCCTTGTGGTCGCTGCCATGCGAGGCCGGTGGTTCGGCATCATCAGACGGGCGGAGTCTCACCATCTGACAGGGGCCTATGTCAAACGATCGATCTGAGTCCAGCGTATCGTCGCAGGTCAGAGCCGGTACGGCGGCGTGGCGCGCCGACGGCCTCGATCACCCCAGTGAGAGCATTCCGTCCTCCACCAGCCCGCGAACGGCCATGAGTGCCCCGGCCAGCACATCGTCAGGATCGAGATCGAATTCCACCGCCGCCGCGTCGACGGCCGCAGATAAGGTCACCTGCCCGTCGAAGGAGCGTACGAGATGTGCCGCGACGGAATCGAGCACGACCTCCGGGCGCCAGTAGTCCACAAGTCCGACACGTGGTGGGACGGGGAGAAACTCACCGTCGCCACCCACCCGCTCCTCCTCGATGAGCCGCAGGCCCGTGACGCGGCGCGGACGAGCCTCGAGCAGGGCGAGGGCATCCCAACGACCCCAGCCCGCGCGAGCGGCCAGCAGGGCCTCGACCTCGTCGCCGCGCGGCTGCCGCGGGGTGTGGGCGACCTCCTCGATCCGCGGCCCTTGTGAGCCATAGGTGCCGCCGCGGTGAAGCATGATCCAGCCGAACCCGATGCCCTCGGCGGCCATATCGGCGAAGGCATCGAGCCACTCGCCATAGCGACGGTCGAACTCGGCGCGGGCAGCATCGTCATCGAGGTGGCCACCTGCGTCGCGCAACCACAGACCCACGTACTCCGCAGGGTCCTGCACCTCTCGCTGTGCGACCCAGGCATCGCACCCCGTCCCCTCGACCCAGGTGGCGACCCGGTCGCGCCAGTCCTGCCCACGGACGTGGAGCCAGTTGGCGAGCACCACAGCAGTGCCCCCCTCGGCCAGGTGTGCGGGCACCTTGCTGACGAGGAGACGGCCGAGATCATCGGCGGGCAGCCCGGCATCGCGGTAGGTGTACCGGTGACCAGGTGAGATCACGAACGGCGGGTTGGACACCACGAGATCGAACCTCTCGCCCTGAACCGGCTCGAAGAGTGAGCCCTCGCGCAGATCCCACGCCTGGCCCGAGAGTGCCGCCGTGATGCCCGCGAGGCGCACGGCCCGGGGATTACGGTCTGTGGCGACGATCTGGCTCACATGACGCCCGAGGTGGAGGGCCTGGACCCCGCACCCGGTGCCGAGGTCGAGCGCAGTACCCGCGGGCGAACGCGGAGTGAGTCGGGCAAGGGTCAGCGAGGCTCCCCCGACGCCGAGCACGTGATCGACGGCGACCTCGTCAACGTCGCGGCCAGCGGAGTCCGGGCCGTGGTCGCTGACGACGTACCAGTCGGTGTCGCTCTCGCCGTAGGGCCGCACATCGACCAGTGCCGACACCTCGTCAGCGCCGCCGACGAGACCGAGCGCGGTGAGGTCGTCGAGGGGAAGGTGAGCCTGCGCCTCACCGCGCTGAACCCGGTCACCGAGCACGAACAGGCGCGCGAGCTCGACATCGGCGCCGCGACGGCCCTCGAGCGCCCGCCGAGCCGGCACAAACTCGCCCCTGCCGAGCCCCGCGTACGCGGAGGCGCCCAAGAGGCCGAGCATGCCGTCCGCGGTGAATCCGGCATCGAGGAAGGCCTCGCGGACTCTGCCAGCGGCTCGCACGTCGGCCGGGTGGGCAGGGGCAGCAGGCGCGGTATCGCGGGTGTCGGGAGTTCGGGGTGCCATGGGTCGATCATGCCCCGAATGACGTGAGCCCCGGAGGGTTTCCCTCCGGGGCTCACGTCGTGCTAGATCACCGATCTACGAACGACTCAGGCATCGACCTTGAGCGGCTCGAGCTCGGGCTGGTCGCCGACCGCGATCGGGCGACGGCTGGTGATCACCACCGAGACGACGATGACGATGACCGCAACCAACGCAATACCCCAACCGAAGTTGGCGTGACCGGCGAGGTAGAGCGCGACCACGGCGGGCGCGATCAGGAGGGCGACGAGGTTCATCACCTTCAGGAGCGGGTTGATCGCCGGGCCGGCGGTGTCCTTGAACGGGTCACCCACGGTGTCACCGATGACGGTGGCCTCGTGTGCCGGTGAACCCTTGCCACCGAAGTTGCCGTCCTCGACGAACTTCTTGGCGTTGTCCCAGGCCCCACCGGAGTTGGACAGGAACACGGCCATCAGGGTGCCGGTAGCGATGGTTCCAGCGAGGTAGGCACCAAGGGCGCCGACGCCGAGACCGAAGCCGACAGCGATCGGCGCGAGGATCGCGAGCAGACCAGGAGTGGCCAGTTCGCGGAGGGAGTCGCGCGTGACGATGTCCACGACCTTGCCGTACTCAGGCTTCTCGGTGTAGTCCATGATCCCGGGGTGGTCGCGGAACTGGCGACGCACCTCGAAGATCACAGCGCCAGCCGCACGCGAGACCGCGTTGATGGCCAGACCCGAGAACATGAACACGACCGCCGCACCGATGAGCAGGCCCACGAGGTTGCGCGGGTTCGCGACATCGAGCACAGCGCCGTACTGGGCCTGATCGCCGAGGCTCGGAACCACGACCGCGGCGCCGCCCTTGCTTGCGGCGTCGATGGCGGCCTGAGTGGCAGCCACGACCGTGTCGCGGAAGGCACCGAAGAGTGCGGTCGCGGCCAGAACTGCGGTCGCGATCGCGATGCCCTTGGTGATGGCCTTCGTGGTGTTGCCGACAGCGTCGAGGCGGGTGAGCACCTTGGCGCCCTCTTCGTCGACGTCGCCCGACATCTCGGCGATGCCCTGGGCGTTGTCCGAGACCGGGCCGAAGGTGTCCATCGAGACGATGACGCCGACGGTGGTCAGAAGACCGCAACCCGCGAGTGCGATGGCGAACAGCGCCACCACGACCGAACCGCCGCCGAGCAGCGATGCTGCGAAGACCGCAGCGCCGATGAGCAGTGCGGAGTAGACCGCCGACTCGAGCCCGAGCGAGACGCCCGAGAGGATGACGGTGGCCGGGCCGGTGAGCGAGCTCTTGGCGACGTCGTCGACAGGCTTGCGGTTGGTCTCGGTGAAGTAGCCCGTCAACTGCTGGATAGCAGCGGCGAGCACGATGCCGATAAGCACAGCAACGATCGCGAAGACCCGTGGGTTGAACGACGCACTGTCGGTCAGTCCGAGGCTATCGGCGGCGACGCCCTCAAAACCACTGACGCTACTGGGCAGGTACAGCCAGGTCATGACCGCGACGAGCACGGCCGAAACGACGGCCGAGATGAAGAAGCCTCGGTTGATCGCGCTCATACCCGAACGGTCACCCGTGCGCGGCGCCACGGCGAAGATGCCGATCACCGCGGTGATGACACCGATCGCGGGAACGAGCAGCGGGTAGACCAGGCCCTGGTTACCGAAGGACGCCTTACCCAGGATGAGGGCAGCGACGAGGGTGACGGCGTAGGACTCGAAGAGGTCCGCGGCCATGCCGGCACAGTCACCGACGTTGTCGCCGACGTTGTCGGCGATCGTCGCGGCGTTGCGCGGGTCGTCCTCGGGGATGCCCTGCTCGACCTTGCCGACGAGGTCGGCGCCGACATCGGCGGCCTTGGTGAAGATACCGCCACCAACGCGCATGAACATGGCGAGCAGCGCGGCTCCGAAGCCGAAGCCCTCGAGCACCGTCGCCGCATCGCCCTTGTAGATGATGACAACCAGGGCTGCACCGAACAGGCCGAGCCCGACCGTGAACATGCCTGCCACACCACCGGTGCGGAAGGCGATCTTCATGGCGGTCTGCTCACCGCTCTCGTTCGCGGCTGCCGCAACGCGGACGTTGCCGCGGACCGCGAGCCACATGCCGGTGTAGCCAGTGATCGCGGAGAACACCGCGCCCACGAGGAAGAAGATCGAGCGTCCGATCTTCTCGGACGTCGTCTCGGCGGGCAGGAGGAAGAGAAGGAAGAAAACGACGACGGCGAACACCGAGAGGGTGCGGAACTGGCGAGAGAGGTACGCCGCAGCGCCCTCCTGGACCGCGCCAGCGATCTCCTTCATCTTCTCGGTGCCTTCACCGGCGGCGAGGACCTGGCGGGCGAGAACCCAGGCGACACCGAGAGCGGCCAGCGCGATGAGCGCGACCACGGCGACGAGGGTGAGGTTCCCACCCGAGACGGTCGCGCCACTATCGGCGGCGATCAACGACCCGGACATCATGCTCCTTGGCGTGCGTAAGGGGGCCAGCCCACCGTCAACTGAACGGGGCGGGACAGACCCTCGAGTGCGCCGGAGTCTACGCAAGCCTGTGACCTGGGCCACGCTGGGTGGGGTGCGGCGTAGATCACACCCCCCTCAGCCGAGCGTGGAGCGCGACCGCGCGGGGGCCAAGACGGGGTGCCGGACCTGCCGGGAGGGGCCGTGTCCCAGGAGTCGGGGAGGATCAGTCCATGCCCGCCCCCGATCCCGCGCAACTTCTCGCGAGGCTCACCTCCGGGCGTGAGGACCGCCTGCTCCACCTCGAGCAGGTGCCCGCCCGCGCTGGTACCGCGGTCGGCTGGCCCGAGTGGGTCGATCAGGGCTTGCGGGACTCCCTCACGAGAGCGGGGATCGCACTTCCGTGGGCACATCAGGTCGAGGCAGCAACCCTCGCCCACGAGGGCCAGCACGTGGTGGTCGCCACGGGAACCGCCTCCGGGAAGTCCCTTGCCTACCTCATGCCAGCACTGACCAGCGTGCTCGAGGGGAGCACAGCCCCGAACGGACGCGGTGCGACCACGCTGTACCTGGCGCCGACCAAGGCGCTCGCACACGACCAGTGGCGGGCCATCTCCGATCTTGGGCTCGACGGCCTGCGCGCGTCGGCGTACGACGGCGACACCCCCGACCAGGAGCGAGCCTGGATCCGGGCCCACGCCGGATATCTCCTGACCAACCCCGACCTGCTGCACTACTCAATGCTGCCGGGACATGCCCGGTGGTCCTCATTCCTGCGCGCGCTCAGCTACGTGGTGGTCGACGAGTGCCATGTGTACCGGGGGGTGTTCGGATCACATGTCGCCAACGTACTCCGGCGCCTGCAACGGGTTGCCGCGCGATACGGCGCACATCCGACCTTCGTGCTCGCGTCGGCGACTTCGGGTGACCCGGCCGGCTCGGCGTCCAGACTCGTGGGCCTGGACATCACGGCCGTCACCGACGACACCTCACCCCGGGGCTCGACCTCCTTCGCCCTGTGGGAACCGCCCCTCACCGAGCACGGCGGTGAGAACGACGCCCCCACACGGCGCACCGCGACGGCCGAGACAGCGAGCCTGCTCACGGATCTGGTGGTGGAGGGGGTTCGCACGCTCGCGTTCGTTCGATCTCGTCGGGGAGCGGAGGCGGTCGCGATGACCGCGCGCGCATCCTTGAGCGAGATCGATCCCGACCTCGCCCACCGGGTGGCCGCATATCGCGCCGGCTACCTCCCCGAGGAACGTCGTGCGCTCGAAACAGCACTGCGCGACGGCGAACTGCTCGCGGTGGCCGCCACCAGCGCCCTCGAGCTCGGCGTCGACGTGACGGGCCTCGACGCCGTGCTGCTGTGCGGCTGGCCAGGGACGAGATCCTCGCTCTGGCAGCAGGCAGGGCGTGCGGGCCGACGCGGAGGGGATGCGCTCGCGGTACTCATCGCTCGCGACGACCCCCTCGACACCTACCTCGTGCACCATCCAGAAGCGATCTTCGGCGCGGGGGTCGAGGCGACGGTGTGCGACCCGACGAACCCCTATGTGCTCGGGCCCCACCTTGCGGCGGCCGCCGCCGAGATCCCACTCACCGAGGCTGACCTCCCACGATTCGGGCCCGGGACGCGCGCCGTGGTGGATTCCCTCGTCGACCGCGGACTTCTGCGCGCCAGGCCTCAGGGGTGGTACTGGACCCAGCGAGAGCGCGCGAGCGACCTCGCCGACCTCCGGGGCATGGGTGGTGGCCCCGTGCGCGTCGTCGAGGATGGCACTGGCCGGATGCTCGGGACCGTCGATCCGGCTTCGGCCCACACGAGCGTCCACACCGGAGCGGTGTACGTGCACCAGGGGCTCACCTTCGTGATCGACCATCTCGATCTCGAGGATTCGGTCGCGCTCGCCCATCGCGAGGACGTCGACTGGACGACCTCCGCGCGCGACACCACCGACATCACCGTGATCGACGAAATCTCTCGGCGCATGTGGGGGGCGGCGCAGGTCAGCCACGGACACGTCGAGGTGACCAACCAGGTCGTGGCCTATCTCAAGCGCCGCTATCTCTCCGGGGCCGTCATCGGTGAAGAACCACTCGACCTCCCGGCCCGACACCTTCGAACACAAGCGGTGTGGTGGACGTTGTCACCCGAGCAACTCGCGGCCGCAGCCCTGCGCGACACCGATGTGCCCGGCGCCGCGCACGCGGCCGAGCACGCGGCGATAGGACTGATGCCTCTCGTGGCGACCTGTGACCGGTGGGATATCGGCGGGGTCTCGACGGCACTGCACCCAGACACTGGACGCATGACCGTATTCGTGTACGACGGCCACCCGGGCGGCGCCGGGTTCGCCGAACGCGGATTTGCCGCGGCGCGTACCTGGCTCACGGCAACGCGCGACGCGATCGCCGCGTGCGAGTGCCGTGAAGGCTGCCCCTCATGCGTGCAATCGCCCAAGTGCGGTAACGGGAACAACCCACTGGACAAGAACGGCGCAGTGCGACTGCTCGACGTGCTACTCGCGGACGCCGACGCCGATGAGCACGCGGGCGCCTGAGCCCGGGGCCCGAGGTGGAGCGGAGATGGGTCAGCGAAGGCCGGCCCGAGCGGTGACCTGAGGTTCGGGACTGCCGGCAGCCAGAGCCGACAACCAGCGCGACCAAAGAGCCTTCGGCCGCGCCGAGGCGGTGACGGAGATATCGAGATCGATCACCGTGCACGCGCGCAGCGTTGCGTCGTTTTGGTGCACCACCCACGCCGCCGTGGCACACGCCTCATCATCGGCCCGGCTGGCCGCGGCGGGGGCACCGGCAAGCGCGCCGAGATCGGCCGCTGCAGCGGCGCGAGCACGGGCCGAGAGCAGATCAGTGACAAGAAGCGCAATGACGAACGCCACGACGACGATGCCCGACATCGCGATGACCACGATCGCTCCGGCGCCGTCATCGCGACGAGCGTCGAGCCTCATGAGGGGTGCTCAAGAAGCGCCACCGACGAGGCATCAAGGCGGACGCTGCCCCAGCGGGCCAGGATCCCGGGCGGGCTGACCACCCGGCTGACGATCACGGTGACGTGCTCACCCACGACAGCGATTCCGACGTCGGCGGCGGGCACGAGTCGGCGAGCCTCATCCGTTGTGGCGGTGGCGGTCTCACCCCGGGCAGCGACCCGGGCCGCCGCGCGGGCGGCCTCGCCCAGCGCCCTCTCAGCGGTGAGAAGCCCCAGGCACCAGGTGAGCGCGATGAGAACCACGACGAGCCCAATCAGCGCCAGTGCCATCTCCACCGAGACCGCCCCTGCCTCGCGGCGGCGGTGTCTCGGCCGGCCATAGCCGGCCGAGACACCAGAGATTCGACTCATCCACCGATACCGAAGAACGACAGGGCAGTCCGGATGATCCACTCGAGAATGCTCTTGAGAATCTGCAGGAACCAGTCGCTGCTCAACAGTTTGATCAAGATGCCGCCGAGTCCCGCGGCGGCGACTGTGACGACGGCGTACTCAGCCGTGGCTGCACCGTCCTCACCAGCGGCACCGCGTGCCGCGATGAGCCGGGCGGCAGATGCGCGGGATACCTGGACGACACGGGCAGACAGGCGACGGGTCATGGACCCCTCCTTGCGTTGGGTGTGCCGGCGACCGTCGCCGACGAGGGTGACGGTGCTCCGCGGCACAAGCGCCCCGCAGCGGTGAATCCCGGGCCTGGGGACAACACCCATGGCGGACCTCCCTGGGGATCGAGTGGTCACAGAAGAACGCCCACCCACGACGCCACTACGGGAACCACCCCGAGCAAGAAGAACGCAGGAAGGAACGCGGCACCCAGCGGGGCCGTAAGGCGAACGGCGGCAGTGCGGGTGCGCGCCTCGACGCGTGCCCGATGAGATGCCCGCACCTGGTCGGCCACACGTGGCAGGAGATCGGAGAGCGCGGCCCCTGTCTCCTGGGATCGAGCAGCCGCCCGCGCGAGCGCACCCAGGGCCTCGACCTCGCCGACCGCACGCCACACCGACGCTGGCTCGGCTCCCATCCGCAACGCTGCCGTGGCACGCCTCACCACCTCCGAGGTGGGCGGCCCGACTGCCGAGGCAGCGGCATCGAGGGAGGCCTCCAGGCTCGCTCCCGAAGCCAGGCAGGCGGAGACGAGGTCGACCACGAGTGGGGCCTGCCGGGTGTGCAGGTCACGCTGCAGGCGCTCGCTTCGAGTGTCGAGCCGAGGGACGACGACCCGCACAACGATCGCGAGCAGAAGCCCAGCCGCCACACCTGCGCCCCCGCCGATGACGATGGCGGCAGAGGCGCCGACCAAAACCGCCGCGATCGTGACCCCA
Organism: Actinomycetota bacterium; assembly: GCA_009697815.1. Taxonomy (GTDB): domain Bacteria; phylum Actinomycetota; class Actinomycetes; order S36-B12; family CAIYMF01; genus Longivirga. The sequence continues at coordinate 12,273 of WLRQ01000041.1, read as the reverse complement.
TGGCGGGACGTCCGCCCGCGGCGTCCCAGCCTCCGCTTCATGACAGCGGGAGGTCGTGGATCGAACGCCAGCGCAACCACGACAACGACACCAGCCGCGACCAGTAGCGGGCTCACAGATCGGCCTCGAGAGAACTCGCGATCCGCCAAGCCCACAGGGCCCCCACGACCTCGAAGAACACTCCAGCAGTCAGCACGCAGAAGCCCGGGAGCGAACCCAGCAACCAGCCGAGCGGATCCGCGCCGAGCATGGCGCCCAGGAAGAGCCCAAGAGCAGGGAGCCCAGCCAGGACCACAGCGGTGGCCCTCGGCTCCGCGAGCCCGGCACGCAGATCGCGACGAATCCGCTCGGATTCACGCGCGGAATCAGCGAGGGTGGCCAATGACGCGGCAAGTCCGGCGCCCGATCCCTCGGCAACCGACCAGCAGGCCGCCACACCTCTGACGAGGTCCGAACGCACACCATCGCGCCGCAACGCCGCCACGACATCGCCCCCACCGCGGGCCGCGGCCACTGCCTGAGGGCTCACGGGAATCGACAGTGTCGACGCCGACGCGACAAGGGCGGAGAACGGATCGCGACCCGCACGGACCTCTGCCGCCAGGGCCTCAACCCACTCGAGCTCACACGCTCGCCGCACGGAAGCCCTGACCGGGCGTCGAAGTCCGGACCCCCACGCGGGCAGCGAACTGGCCATACCCCGGGCTGGCAGTGACGGGGGCCACCACAGGATCGTGGCGAGCACGATCAGCGCGGCACTCACCATGTCGGCCACACCGCGCCGGGGGCCCACCAGCCCAGTCGCTCGACCAGCCGCCCGAACCCCGGACCAGCCTCGACATCAGACTCGGCCGTGGGCCAGATCAGGGCGTCGACCATCTCGGTCCGGCCCCGCCTACGAACCGCGACCGACAGTGACGCCCACCGACGGCGTCCATCGCGGTCACGCACGAGGTGCACCACGACGTCGAGGCCTGCGGCCATCTGGGCATGTGCCGCCGCGCGATCCAAGCCTGCGGCCAACGCCAGCGACTCCAGGCGAGCAGGCACATCGACTGCCGCGTTGGCATGGACGGTGGCGCATCCGCCCTCGTGCCCGGTATTGAGTGCTGCCAACAGGTCGACGATCTCAGCACCGCGCACCTCGCCGACCACGATGCGATCAGGTCTCATCCGCAAGGACTGACGGACGAGATCGCGCATCACGATGGCTCCGGCACCCTCGATATTCGGCGGACGGGACTCGAGGCGCACAACATGGGGATGTTCGGGGGCGAGCTCGGCTGAGTCTTCGACGATGACGAGTCGCTCACGGGGATCGCACAGCCCGAGCAACATGGCGAGCCAGGTAGTTTTCCCTGTACCAGTGCCGCCGCTGACGAGGAAGGCCAGCCGCGCCTGGACTACCGCCACGATCCAGGGCACCACCTCGGCGGGCACTGATCCCGCCGAGACGAGATCGGCGAGTCCGAAGTCGCGGCGTCGCGGAACCCGCAGGGACAGGCAGGTGCCCGACACCGCCACCGGAGCCAGCACGGCGTGCAGTCGAGTGCCGTCAGGAAGGCGCGCATCGACATAGGGCACGGCATCGTCGAGACGTCGGCCACACGCGGCTGCGAGGCGCTGTGCGAGACGGCGGACCGCGTGATCGTCGGCGAAGGTGACGGCGACGTGCTCTGCACCTGACCCACGGTCGACCCAGACTTGGTCGGGGGCTGTCACCAGGACGTCGGTGACCTCGGGGTCGCGCAACAGCCGGGTGAGCGGCCCAGCACCGGCAAGCTCACCGTGGAGGCGCTCGGCCTCGTCCAACAGGACATCGGATCCGAGCAATACGCCGTCGGCGCGCAGCACCCGCGCCACATCCGCCGGTGTGGGCACGCGACCCTCGGCCAGCAGTTGGGTCCGGACTCGGTCCAGGACTGCGGGATCCAGGCTCATCGGGGGCCCGCGAGGTTGGCGACCAATTCGGTGCAGGTGCGCGCGAGACGCGACCGCTCCTGCGCGGCAGGGGGATCCCCACGATCGATCGCGGCCGAGAGCCGCGAGTCGTGAGCGATCTCAGCCGCCACCTCGAGATCGAGCCAGGTGGCGAGCTGGTCGGGGTCGATCTGCGCCCCGGGCCTGTGCCGCACTACGAGTCGGATCGGGGCCAACGCACGGAGCCCGGCCAGCCGACGCTGGGCAGCTGACGCTCCGCGAACGTCAGGCGTGACGACGAGGAGCACGACATCACATCGGGAGCAGAGGTTTTCGAGGACCTCGGGCCTGCCCCGCGGGAGGTCGAGTACGACGAGATCGTACGCGGAGACAGCGGAATCCACTACGGCCGAAACGGCTTCCTGCGGCAGGGGATCAGCGCTATCGCGATCCACGGAGAGAACATCGAAGCCGTGGGCGCTGGGCAGCGCCGCCCGCAGCGTGTCCGGGGCGAGCACGCTCGTGACCCCCGCGAAGTCGCACCAACGCGCTCCGGGTGCCTCTTCGGCGCCAAGAAGCAGATCAACTCCGCCACCGTCGGGATCCGCGTCGATGAGAATGACGTCGAGGCCAAGCCGCGCCGCCACGACAGCGGCGGACGCGGCAATGACACTCGCGCCCGCACCCCCGGCACCGCCCACAACGCCCACCACCGTGGCCCGAGACGCGTCGGCCTCGCCGCCTTCTGCGAACTTGTGCATCAGGAAGCCACCGCCCCGAGGCAGTGTGATCACGTGCTCGGCACCGAGGGCGAGTGCCGCGCGCCAGGGCACTGTGTCGTCGTCGACGTGGGTGGCCACCAGCACCGCAGACCGACGGCGTAGGCCAGCAGCTGCCACCTCAACCGCGATGTCGTGGCCCACGACCACCACGGTGGCGGAGGACCACAGCCGCCGACCCTCGGCCGCTGATCCCGCAATGTCGGGCTCGACTCCGGACGCGACCGCAAGGCGGTGAACATCCTCGAGGAGATCGGGGTCGCGCGAGAGAAGAAGGGGTCGGCCCGGTGTCGTCATGAAGGCGACGATCCGCATCAGATCCCACGCGAACCACACGCATACACGAGCACTTGGGGACGAAACGCGCCGCGAGCCGCATGGGGAAAACTGACGCACCACCCCGTCGACACCGCCTCGAACGCACCTGCCGCACCTACCATCGAGACATGACGCACTCGGCGGCCTTCTTCGATCTCGATAAGACGATCCTCGCGAAGTCCAGCGCACTCGCGTTCGCACGTCCCTTCTACAAGGGCGGCCTCATCGGCCGCAGGGATGTGCTCAAGAGCGCATATGCGCAATTCACCTTCCTGGTCTCGGGCGCCGACCACGACCAGATGGAGCAGATGCGCACGTACCTGTCCGCGCTGGTCACCGGGTGGGATGTCGACCAGGTCCGCGCGATCGTCGCCGAGACCCTCGACGAGATCGTCGACCCGATGGTGTTCGGGGAGGCCGTCGATCTCATCGAGGAGCACAAGCAGGCCGGCCGCGACGTCATCATCATCAGTTCGTCCGGCACCGAAGTTGTCGAGCCGATCGGGGAACGGCTCGGGGTGCATCGCGCGCTGGGAACCCAGATCGGGATCGTCGACGGAAAGTACACCGGCGAAATCCTGTTCTATGCCTATGGCGAGGGGAAAGCCGAGGCGCTGCGCGCACTTGCACGCGAGAACGGCTACAACCTCGCGGACAGCTACGCCTATAGCGACTCCATCACCGACCTGCCGATGCTGGAGGCCGTGGGCCACCCCATCGGTGTGAACCCCGACGCGGCACTGCGCAAGATCGCCGCCGAGCGCAGCTGGCCCGTGCTCGACTTCGCCAGGCCCGTCGCGATGCCCTCCGTGCGTCAGCGCATCGCCGTGGTCAACACCGCCAGCAACCGTCGCACCGCGCTGAGCGTGGGCGCAGCGACCGTGGCGCTGGGTCTGGCGTGGTACGCCACTCGGCGACGGGGTGCTGCGACCTAGGCACGTTCGCGAACCGCCGCCCGGCACATCAAGCCAGGTCCGCCAGGATGCGCCGCGACTCATCAGCGCCGACTCTCACCGTCTCCGCATGCAGGACGAGCCAAGCCCCAACCCCCTCCGCCGTGCCGGTGGCATAGCCGCGGAGAGCCTCGGCGTAGGTAGAACGGCCAGCCGCGAACAGCCCCGCCTCGGGCACCGTGATGCCATCGGGGTCCACCCCTCGCGCGGCGAGGAGTAGCCGCGTCATGGATCGAGCGACCAGGCCGGACCCCCACGCGAACGGCAGAGTCACAGCGATCTCGGCATGTGCGATCGCCGCGACCACCAGTGCCGGAGCGGTCGTACCGGACGTCAGGGCCGACGCCAGCGCCGTCATCCGGCGGGACGATTCCAAGGCGACGGTCCTGCTGCCGAGGCGCAGCGGGTCGTCGGCGTCGTCCCCCGTTCTCAGGCGTCCGCGCACGTCATCGGCGACAAACCCCGCCGATACGACTGCGTGCAGTCTCGAGATGGCCTGGAGCGGTGCCCGCCCGACAACCTCGACGAGTCGAGGGATCTCCGCCTGAAGTGCCAAGGACGCAGCGACCACTCGGCCGATGGGCGAGTCGTCGAGCGCATCGCCGGACACGAGCGCGTCCGGACGCACCTCAGCGCCGTCGATTGCCGCAGAGGCCCACCCTCCGCGCAAGCGGGAGGCCGCGACGACCTCACCGACGCGCGCGCGTATCGGTCGATCCCAGAGCAGGGCGTCCACGGCCGCGCGCGAACGAGAGAGTGCGTCGGGCACGCCCGGGAGCTCGGCGAGCGAGGCGAAAACGTCAGGGGTCACAGGCTCACGCTACGAGCCGTGTTCGGCGCTCAGGGGCTCGGGGCGCGTGGGCGGGGGGCCACCAATGGAGAGTTCGTCCCCTAAGATCTCAACGGCTCGTCATATTCTCGACCGCTCACCGGAGGAGAACGCACGTGGACCACGACACGATCGAGAACCTGTCCCACGAGTCTCGGGTCTTCCCTCCCTCGCCACAGTTCGCCTCCCAGGCCAATGCCCAGCCCGAGATGTACGCGGAGGCCGGCGCAGACCGGCTCGCCTTCTGGGAGAAGCAGGCCGCGGAACTGCAGTGGGAAACCCCCTGGCACACGGTTCTCGACTGGACGAATCCCCCCTTCGCCCGCTGGTTCGACGGCGGCAAGCTCAACGTCGCGGTGAACTGCGTCGACCGCCACGTCGCTGCCGGTCACGGCGATCAGGTCGCCTACCACTTCGAAGGCGAGCCAGGCGACACCCGCGACATCACCTACGCGGACCTCCTGCGTGAGGTCTCCCAAGCTGCCAACGCGCTCGAGTCGCTGGGCGTCAAGGCCGGCGATCGTGTGGCCGTCTACATGCCGCTGATCCCCGAGGCAGCCGTCGCGATGCTGGCCTGTGCTCGCATCGGTGCCGTGCACTCCGTCGTGTTCGGCGGCTACTCCGCGCACGCCCTCAGGGCGCGCATCGAGGATGCCCAAGCGGTGCTGGTCATCACGGCTGACGGGGGCCACCGCAAGGGCAAGCCCATGGATCTGAAGTCGATCGTCGACGAGGCCGTCGCGGCATCGCCGTCCGTGAAGGATGTGCTGGTTGTCAAGCGCACCGGCCATGACGTCGCATGGACCGACAAGGACATCTGGTGGCACGACCTCGTCGGGGCGCAGCCCGAAACCCATGAGGCACAGGCATTCGACGCCGAGCACCCACTGTTCATCCTCTACACCTCCGGCACCACTGGGCAGCCCAAGGGCATTCTGCACACCACCGGCGGATACCTCACTCAGGTCGCCTACACCCACCGCAACGTCTTCGACATCAAGCCCGACACTGACATCTACTGGTGCACCGCCGACGTCGGCTGGATCACGGGCCACTCTTACTCCGTCTACGGACCGCTCGCGAACCGGGCAACCTCGCTGATGTACGAGGGCACCCCCGATACCCCGCACACGGGCCGATGGTGGGAACTGGTCGAGAAGCACCGGGTCACGATCCTGTACACCGCACCCACCGCGATTCGCACCTTCATGAAGTGGGGCGACGCCATCCCCCAGAGCTTCGACCTCTCCTCGCTCCGGCTCCTGGGATCGGTGGGCGAGATCATCAACCCCGAGGCGTGGATGTGGTACCGCACTGTCATCGGCGGCGACCGCTGCCCGATCGTCGACACCTGGTGGCAGACCGAGACCGGCGCGATCATGATCAGCCCTCTCCCGGGTGTCACGGCCACCCGGCCCGGCTCGGCTATGGGGCCTCTTCCCGGCATCTCCGCGGCGATCTGTGACGAGGAGGGCAACGTGGTCCACGAGGGCCACGGTGGCTACCTCGTGCTCACCGAGCCCTGGCCCTCGATGCTGCGCGGTATCTGGGGCGACAACGACCGCTACATCGCGACCTACTGGGCCCACTTCGCCCACCTGTACTTCGCCGGCGACGGAGCGAAGTACGACGACGACGGCGATCTCTGGCTCCTGGGCCGCGTCGACGACGTCATGAACGTCTCGGGTCACCGGCTTTCCACGGCCGAGATCGAGTCGGCGCTCGTCTCACACCCCTCAGTGGCCGAGGCAGCGGTCGTCGGAGCATCTGATGAACTCACCGGCCAAGGGATTGTCGCGTTCGTGATCCTCATCTCGGGAGTGGACGCGGGCGACCACATCGTCTCAACCCTGCGCAACCACGTCGCCTCGGAGATCAGTGCGATTGCCAAGCCCCGTCAGATCCTGATCGTGCAGGAACTCCCCAAGACACGGTCGGGCAAGATCATGCGGCGACTGCTGCGCGATATCGCCGAGAACCGCGCGGTCGGGGATACGACCACCCTCGCGGACGCCAATGTCATGGACCTCATCAGCGCAGGACTTGCGGCGGGCACCTCCACCGAGGACTGACCCCCGTGCCAGACCCCCGTGCCAGACCCCCGTGGGGTGGCACATCTGACAGGTGAGGCATCGGAGGTCCGGTGACACAGCGCGAGGTCGTGTTCGACCGACTGCCTCTTAGTGAACGATCCTGGGTGCTCTCGGCCCTGCGGCAGGAGACTGTCGGCGGGTCGCTGCTGCTCGGAGCCGCTGTCACAGCGCTCCTGTGGGCCAACTCCCCGTGGCGATCGACGTACCGCACCCTCACCGAGGTCAGCGTGGGCCCCGAGGCCCTTCACCTGCATCTATCCCTCGCCGCCTGGGCAGCCGACGGCCTGCTCGCCGTTTTCTTCTTCGTCGCCGGACTCGAACTCAAGCACGAACTCGTGCTCGGCACCTTGAGCAAGGCAAGTCGCGCGATCGTGCCTGTGGTCGCGGCCCTCGCCGGTATGGTCGTGCCCGCCCTGCTGTACGTCGCGACCGTCAGCGCCATGGGCGATGCCGAGGCCGTGCGCGGCTGGGGCATCCCGATGGCCACCGACATCGCCTTCGCCCTCGCCGTGCTCGCGGTCGTCGGATCCAAGCTCCCTGTGGCACTTCGAGCATTCCTGCTCACCCTCGCCGTCGTCGACGACCTCGGTGCGATCCTGGTGATCGCGATTTTCTACGGCCATGGGTTCTCCGTCACACCGTTCGTCCTGGCGGCGACCGGTATCGGGATCTGGTGGGTGCTGCAGCGGCTGGGGGCCTCCACCTGGCTGGTGTTCTTGCCGCTGGCACTCGTCGTATGGGGGCTGATGCACGCAAGTGGTGTGCACGCCACCGTCGCCGGCGTCGCACTCGGGCTCCTCACGCGCGTGCGCCGTAAGGAAGGTGAGGCAAGGGCTCCCGCAGACCGCTACGAGCACCTGCTCCGCCCCCTGTCCGCGGGGGTGTGTGTCCCGGTGTTCGCGTTCTTCGCGGCCGGCGTCACCTTCGTCGGGCTGGACACCTCTCCTGTGTCCGCCCCCGTCGCCGTGGGAATCGTGGTGGGCCTGGTACTCGGTAAACCGCTCGGCGTCTACGGCGGGGCTCGCCTGGTCTCACGATTTACGCGCGCCTCACTGTCCTCCTCGCTTCGGTGGGCCGACGTGTTCGCCGTCGCGGTGCTCGCCGGTGTCGGATTCACGGTCTCTCTGCTGATTGGCGATCTCGCCTTCGCGGCCGACCCCGGCCGGCAGTCGTCGACGAAGATCGGCATCCTGCTCGCCTCGGCGATCTCGGCGGTGCTCGCGACGTTCGCACTGCTGCGTCGAGGGCGGGCCTACACCGCGCTCGCCGAGGTCGAGGAGGCCGACTCCGACGGTGACGGCGTGCCCGACGTCTACCAGCGCTGACCCGCGCGGGCCGCGAACTCGATAGCCTCTAGGCAGGTCCCACGGTGGGATGGCGCAGGGAGGGCGGCGGCGTGAGCGAGAAGCAGTCACTGGGGTCGCTCGTCTCTGGCCTCACGGACGATCTGTCCACCCTGGTGCGCGGTGAGATCGAACTGGCCAAGACCGAGCTGCGGAACTCCGCTCGCTCCGCGGCCAGTGGCACCGGGCTGATACTCGGCGCGCTGATCGTCGGCTCCACGGCGCTGCTATTCATCCTCCTCACACTCGCGTGGGTCCTGGTGGCGATCGGTCTGCCCATCTGGGCCGGCTTCGGCATCGTCACCCTGGTGCTGGTCGTGCTCACGGTGGCGCTAGGGGTCGTCGGGCTACGCCGACTTAAGTCCATCAAAGGACCCGAACGGGCTGCCGCCTCACTAGCGAAGACCAAGGCCGCATTTTCCCGCACGTCTCCTGATGCAGGCTGAGTCGCCGCCCGCGCTCCCCGATCCCCTCGACGTCATCAGGGCCGAGGGCCCGTGGAACCACCGCGACGTCGCGGCGAATGCGTGCCGGTTTCACATCGTCGAAGCCGGCGAAGGACCATTAGTACTACTGCTGCACGGGTTTCCGATGTTCTGGTGGACCTGGCGCCACCAGATCTCCGCCCTCGCGGCCGCGGGGTACCACGTCGTGGCGATGGACATGCGCGGCTATGGCGGAAGCGATCACACCCCACACGGCTATGACCCTCTCACCCTCGCGGCCGACGTCTCCGGCCTGATCCGGACCCTCGGCGAACGCGATGCCGTCGTACTCGGGCATGGCTGGGGCGGGCTGGTGGCCTGGACCCTTGCCTCCCAGTACCCCGAGTCGGTTCGCGCAATCGCGTCCGTGTCGATGCCACACCCGGCGCTCATGCGCAATGCGTACACCTCCGACCCCGAGCAGCGCCGTCTCGGTCGCTACCTGATCGGGTTCCAGCGGCCGTTCGTGCCCGAGCACCAGTTGACTAAGGACGACGCCGAACTGGTGGGGCGCTTCCTGACGCGCTGGTCGGGCTCGGCCTGGCCCGACGAGAACACCGCGATGGTCTACCGCGCCGCGATGCTGGTACCGAACACCGCACACTGCTCGATCGAATTCCACCGCTGGGCGATCCGCTCACTGCCGCGGCGCGACGGCCGCAGGTTCCGCAGTGCCGTGAGCGCGCCGGTGGGCGTCCCGGTACTCCAGGTGCACGGACAAGGCGACGGCGCGGTGCTGGCCTCGAGCGTCGACGGCTCAGAGGCCTACGCCGGGGCGGGCTACACCCGGGTCGATATGCCTGGCGTCGGCCACTTCCCGCACGAGGAGGACCCGGCCGGCTTCGACGGTGTCCTGATCCCCTGGCTCAACTCCCTCACGCTGCACTGAGCTTGGTCACACCGGGTAGCGCCGCTCCACCCCCGCGAGGACTCGCGTGCGAGCCTCCGACGCCGAGATTCGACCATCATTCAGCGATTGCTCTGCCTCGGAAATCACGCCGCCCAGCGCGCGGTCCTGGAACACGGTGGAGACCCAACGCGAGAGGTCCGAGCCAGCGGCGTGATGAACCAGGACCGAATCACTGACCCTCGCCAGCACACTGCGCAGATCGTCCATACTGCCGGCGACGTCGGTCACCTTGTCTTCACGGTCGCGGAAATAGAAGCGCCGGTCGGACCGAACCTGGGTCGCTCCGTACTTGTGAGCGTGGCGCACTTGGGGTGTCGTGCGGGTGGCGAGGGTGACAACCGAGGAGGTTCCGATTTCTGGCCGAACCGCCACGAGCGCGTCGTGCTCGGAGAGCCCACCCGCGAGATGTCGAATCACGGGCTCGGCGAGCCCTGAGACGCGTTGCGCGATCTCCACGACTTGATCGGGCAGCGGACCGTCCCCCGCGAGGGCGATGATGCCGTCGAGGCGCTCGAGCACCTCGGGTGGGAGATCGTAGGGGCGGTAGGTCACCAGGATCTGTCCCCGGTGGTGACCCCCGGCATCGACGTAGCCCGACACCAGACTCTCGGGCTCCCCGATGTGCGCCTCGTCCAGGATGACCCAGTGCGGCAATCCGACATCGCGTCGCTGCCGGGAGACTTCGACCGCAAGGCTGTCGAGGTACGCGCGACGTTCCGACGGGTCCAGACATGACATGTCGAGCACCACGCTCGTAAAGCGCTGGCGGAACATTGCCGCGATCCGGGAGGCCGGTGGCAGCCCATCGGCAGCGTCGATCGTGATCGTCCCTCGCAGGCGTCCGAGTTCACCGTGATCACCCTCGGGGTCGACGACGAGGACGCAGTAGCCCAGGGCGATCAGCCGCTCGGCCAGCAGCCCGGCCGCATAACTCTTCCCCTGCCCGGTGTTCCCGCAGATCAACAGGTTGGACTGAGATGTCGGCAAGGTCACGGTCTGGCCCGTCGGACCGGTTCCGATGACCATCTCCCAACGCCGCGACCGAACGCGCTCGCGACCGTCGAAGATTGGCCCGTCGATCAGTTCGACCACGCCGTCGCCACCCTCGCCGCGGAGCACGACGTCCGCGTGTCTACGCAGAGCAGGCACCGCATTTCCTACCGCGACGCCCACCTCGCACACATCGAGGAGGGCATGGTCGTTCTCGGCGTCCCCGACCCCGATCGTGCTGTGCCGGGAGACTCCGATGTCTCCGAGGGCCTCGAATAACCCAGATCCCTTGGTGACTCCCGCGGGCAGGATCATCAAAGCCTCGCGGTTGTGCACCAGCTGGGCATCAAGCCCGAGCTCGTGGATTTGCTCCATCACGGCAACCGCGTGCGTGCCATCACACGCGAGCAGGGCCTCGCCCGCGCGCACGGAGATACCCCGGCGCGTGAGGGCTGGTGCCAACGAGGAGTCGACGGCAGGCGCAAGCAACCTGGTCTGTCCATCGCGATAGAGGACACAACCGTTCTCGGCGACGATGTCGTCGACATGGTTGTCGACGTCAGGCCAATCGGCCCGCAGTTCGGTGAGCACACGCCCGGTGACAAGGAGAACGCGACAGCCGCCCACCCTTGCTCGCGCCAGCGCATCGAGCACGTGCTGCGCGGGGCGCTTGCCGTCGAGGGTCAGCGTGCCGTCGAAGTCGACGGCCAGGGCCCGAAAGATGCCGGTCATTCCACGACCCCCACCGAGTCGACACGGACCGGGGGCCCTCGTCAGACCGACCCGATCACCACCTCGCCCGCGGTCGCTGATCGACCCCGGAGCCCGCCATGTGACGGTATCGGAGCAAGGACCGTGGAGTCCCGACGATCGACAGGTACGTCGACCACCAGCGGTCAGAGCCCTCGCACGGGGATCACGACCTCGTTGCGACGACTGAACCACGGCGTCCAGGGAGGGTCGAAGCGGGCGAAACGCGGCGCACCCGTCACCTCAAACCCGGCTGCCTCGGCGGCGGCGAGCAATCTCGCAGCATGGCCCTCGAACGCCGATCTGGACCAACGACCCGAGTAGCGGGCGGCGACCGCGTACTCCTGCGCGACAGGGCGAATCACCACGCGGGCATCAGTCGGGGCGGGCATCGACTCGAAGACCTCAGAATCGGGCATCACGAATGAGATCAGGAAGGTCCCGCGACCTGATGGCGTCACCTCGCCGGAGGTCGACGCCGACCCTGGGTCGACGGTGTCACCCTCGCGCTGAAGCACGGGGGCTGTCATCGCGAGCCCACGGCCCTCGACGTTGCGTCCGCCGATATAGGACACCAAAGGACGGAATGCCGCACTGCCCGCGGACTCGAACGAGCCCTCGATCTCCACCTCCGCGATGACGTGTGCCTGGTAGGAGCGCAGCTCGAATCCCGTCCACTGGCGCACCACCTCATAGCGCTGCTGCTGTGTCATCACGCACCTCCCAAAGGCCCGACCACGACCAACTCTGCGCCGTTATGGCCGCTCATGCATCCCGTAGGCCGCGCCGACCACGCGGGACGCGACCCTCCGAATGGTTTCCGGTGAGGGGGGATCGGCTCGCGACGGATACCCTGCGACCATGAGCGGAGCGCTGACGAGGGTCTTTGTCGCGCGTCTCGCC
>WLRQ01000040.1 GCA_009697815.1 Actinomycetota bacterium | reverse complement strand
TGCTGATCCGGGCGTAGATCGCCGCCGCTACCGTCTTCGTCATGAGGGCACATGAGCGATGCGTGGCTAACCTCGTCCTGCTCTGCCACCAACACCACCAGGGCGTTCACGAAGGCGACTGGACCGTGAGCCCCACACCCGCCCGCGACGGCGAACACATCCACCCCGGCCACCCCGACTACTGGCAATTCACTTCACCAGCAGCATCGTGGATGGTCGAGATTCCCTCGCGATGAGTTCCTTGGGCGTTCTAGTGAACGCCTTTGGTGCGACTGCGACTGCGACTGCGAGGGGCCGCGGTGCACAGGTGACCTTGTCGTGATTAGGTACTCAGTCCCTTGTCGGCCGCCGATCCCAGACGCGCTGCTATCTCCGCGACCATCAACTCCTCGAGTAGCAATCCCTCACCGGAGTGTGTGCAACCGTGGGCCGTCGCAGCGGAGTTGATGGCGTCGAGTAGCCGTCCGGGGGCAAGTAGCCAAGGGATCACGGTGGCGCTTCCCGCGGGCACCACATCCTCAAGGCGGGGTCCCGGCCCAGTTGCGAACGTGGCCAGAGCGAAAATGCCGGTGCGCTGCGAGCTGGCGGAAACCGCCGCGACGAACGCGTCGCGCTCGTCGTCTACTCGGGTGCCCGCCGCCACGACGACACACGGCCCAGCGGCGCGGACGAGGAGCGCGTCCAGGAGTGGCGCTGGATGCCCCAGTGGGTCGAGCAGCGAGACTTGCCGCGATGACGAGACGGGCAAGGCGGCCACCGCAGCGGGAACGTCAACGCGGGCATGGAATGCGGACGACAGCAGCAGCGGCAGGATCACGACGTGGTCGTCGGGGTCGCCGCCTCGTCCTGACGCCACCACCGACGCCAGGTCCGGCTGTTCATGGTCGAGGAAGGCGGCCGCGACCGGCAGTTCGAGTCGACGTGACAGGGCCGCGGCCCTCGCCCTCACAACCTCACCGGATCGCGGGTCCGGCGATCCGTGGGCGAGCAGCACCGCGCGGGTCACTCGATCTCCGTGCCGAAGATCCCGAGTTGTTCGCGAAGCGTGACGACCTCGCCAACCACGACGACAGCGGGCGACTCGACGCCGCGAGCTTCCGCAAGGTCGGCGATGGTGCCGAGAGTTCCGATGGTGGTGCGCTGACGTGGCGACCACCCACGTTCGATGATCGCGGCTGGAGTGTCGAGCCCACGTCCGGCGGCGACCAGAGCCGCCGCTGAGTCGCGCAGCAGGCGCACACCCATGAGCAGTACGAGGGTGGTCGTGGGCGAGTGTTCCCGTGCAGCGTCGAGGATCGGCTCGATGCCGTCGTGGGCCGAGATCAGGGCGAAGGACGACGCCACGCCTCGATGGGTCACCGGGATCCCTGCCGCGGCGGGCACCGACACAGCAGAGGTCACTCCGGGTACGACCTCGACGCGCACCCCGGCCGCGTGACATGCGAGTACTTCTTCGCCGCCTCGGCCCAGGACGAAAGGGTCGCCGCCCTTGAGTCGCACGACATCTAGGCCGCGCAACGCCCTGTCGACAAGGACGTCGTTGATCTGGTCCTGGGTGAGCTGGTGGTGCCCGGGGGTCTTACCGCAGTCGATCACCTCGACATCGCGCGAGAGGTGCTCGAGCACACCGCGAGGTGCCAGTCGATCGACGACCACGACGTCGGCGAATGCGAGGAGTCGGCGGCCGCGGACGGTGATCAGCCCCTCGTCGCCGGGCCCGCCGCCGACGAGGTGCACTGTGCCCGGGCCCTCGCGTCGACGCGTCCGCGTTGCACGGACGGGAAGCTCACCGGTGTCGAGTGCAGCCGCGACAGCGTCGCGAATGGCGCGTGAACGGCCCGGATCGCGTCCGCCTGACACGGCCACCAAGATGCCGTCGGCGCTGCGGGCAACCGCGGGAGTCCATGCGGCAGAGCGGGAAGCATTGTCGGCCCGCACGCACCACATGCGCAGACCCTCGGCCTCGGCAGCGACGGCGTCGTCGGTCGCGAGATCCCCCGTTGCGGTGTGCACAAGCCAGGCGCCCGAGATGTCACCTACGGCGTATTCGCGTGCATGCCAGGTCAAGGTGCTGTCGGCCACCATCAAGGCGAGTTCCTCGCACACCCATGGGGCGATCACCTCGACGAGCGCACCTGCCGTGATGAGGGACATCGCCCGTCGCGCGGCCACTGGGCCACCTCCGACGACGACGACGCGACGGCCGTCGAGATCGAGCACCAGCGGATACGACGGGCTGCTCATGTCGGGCCCACATTCAGCCCGCGAGCCCGGAGCATTCGTCGCTCGATGGGCGAGAACACCAGCAGCTCGATGCCGACCCCCACCACGAGGATCAGCAGGATCGCCGCCATCACCAGGCTCATGTCCGAGAGCTCGCGTCCGATCTGGAGGAGTTGCCCCAGGCTCGTCCCGAGAGCAGGTGAGAAGGTGATCAACTCGGCCGCCATCAGGGAACGCCAAGCGAATGCCCAGCCTTGGCGCAACCCGCCGAGGTAGCCCGGCATGGCTGCAGGCAGCACCACGTAGCGGATCGCGGTGAACCCGCGCGCGCCCAGAACTCGGCCCACGCGCAGGTAGAGCGGAGGCACCTGTGAGACACCTGAGAGCAGGCCGTTGGCGATCGAGGGAACCGCGCCGAGCAGTACGACCATGTAGATCGCTCCGTCGGACAGGCCGAACCAGATGATCGCCGCAGGCACCCACGCCACCGAAGGGAGAGACTGCAGCCCGGAGACGAGTGGCCCAATTGCGGTTCGCACGAAGCGAAATTGGGACATGAGCAAGCCGAGTGCCGTGCCCACGACCGCAGCGACCGCGAAGCCGACGAAGGCCCGACGCAGTGAGTTCCAGACTGCTTCCTGGACTGCGCCCTCGGACCAATACTGGCCAAGACTCGCCCAGACGTCCGCGGGAGTTGGGATGACATACGTCGGCTTGAGATGAAGTGCCACCACGACGAGCCAGACAGCCACGAGGAACGCCACCGCCACGACCGGCGGGAGCACCGAGCGGCGGAGCCTTGCGGCCAGCGGCTCGCGCAGGGTGACGGGCTTGTCGAGGGCGTCGAGGCCGGCCTCGAGGCTGGCGACGTCGTCGCTGAGTTCGATGCTGCTCATCGTCACGACCTCGATCCTGCTGTAACAGCCGCGGGAAGGACAGCGTGGCGACGGATCTCGCGACGGAGGTCGTCGGTGATCTCCTTCGACAATTCGGACACCCCCGCGGACTCAATGCGCCTCGGACCGTCGATCTCGACCTGCCAACGTCGCACGAACCGGCCAGGTCGCGACGACATCAGCTCCACTCGCTGACCCAGGCGCACCGCCTCACGGACGTTGTGGGTGACGAAGACAACCGCAAGGCCGGTCTCCTCCCAGACGCGGATGAGCTCCTCGTGCAGGACGTCGCGCGTGATCGCGTCAAGTGCGGCGAAGGGCTCATCCATCAGAAGAATTCGTGCCTGCTGCGCGAGTGCGCGGGCCAGCGCGACCCGCTGGCGCATCCCGCCTGACAGTTCGTGCACGCGTGACCCGTGCTGGCCGCTGAGGTGCACGGTCGCGAGAAGGCGATCGGTTTCCTCGCGACGGTCGCGCCGATCGACACCGCGCAGTTTTAACGCGAGCTCGATGTTCTGCCCGGCCGTGAGCCACGGGAAGAGTGCGGCCTCCTGGAACATCAGCGCGGTCCCGCCTGCGGGAGTCTCGACCGTGCCGCTCGTCGGCTTGTCGAGGCCGGCCACGAGTGAGAGCAGGGTTGACTTGCCACAGCCGGATGCGCCGAGCAGGCATACGAACTCGCCCTCTGCCACGGTCAGCGAGACATCCTCGAGGACGGCCGGTCGTGAGCCGTCACCGCTAAACCGCTTGGTCACACGCTCGAGCACAATGGCCGGGGGAGCGAGGGGTGGCGGCAGGTCGGCGACGGCCCATTGGCCCTCAGGTGTCTCGCTAACCGTGGCAGATGTCATGGCGTCATCACTCCTTACCGAGGCCTGCGGCAGAGGCCTGCGGCTTGCTGCTATTGGTGAGCAAGGCGTTCAGCAAAGTGAGGTCGTAGATGCCGTCGAGATCAGCCTTCTTGGTGGTGCCGACCTCGACGGCGTGATCGGCCGAGGTCTGCAGGGCAGCGGCAATCGGGTCGAGAGTCAGCGTGAGGTTGTTCCATGCCCGCTCCAGTACGGCGGGCTTGAGCTGCTTGCCCGTGAGCGCTTTGAGTGCGTCGTTAGCCGCGGCCTTGGCCTTGGCCGGGTCGGCCGTAACCTCCTGCAGGGTGTCGTACTCGGCCTGCAAGAGTTTGGCGACGGTCTGCGGGTGCGCTGTCAGGAATGCGGTCGAGACGATGAGGTGAGTGGTGACGAAGGCGCCCTTGGGCCACAAGGTTGCCTCGTCAACCAGTACCTTGCCGCCGCCCTCAAGGACCAGGCGCGAGGCCCACGGTTCGGGTACCCACGCACCCGCGATCTTGCCCTGCTTGAACAGGTCGAGGGTCTGGGCGTTCTCCTGAGGTGCCACCGTGACGTCGCCGGTACCGGTGGTGGGGGCCGAGAGTCCTTGGGACTTGAGCCAGAACCGGAGTGCGACGTCCTGGGTGCCCCCGAGTTGCGGCGTCGCGATCGTGGTTCCCTTCAGTGATGCCGCGTCCGTGTACTGCGGTGCGACCACGAGTTGGGCGCCGCCGCTGGATGCACCAGCGACGATGCGGATCGCCTCGCCGTTGCTCTTCGTGAAGGCGTTAATAGCGGGGTTGGGTCCTACATACGCGGCGTCGATCGCACCAGCGAACAGCGCTTCGACGGCTGCCGGGCCGGCGTTGAACACCTGGGTCTCGAGCTTGGTGGAGCCGAGGACCTTCGCGTAGGTGCCATTGGCGATGCCGATGAGTGGCAAGGCATGTGTGATGTTGGCGAAGTACCCCAGTCGCAGGGTGGCGGCGTCGCTCGCGGCGGCGTCGCCGGCGTTCGATGATGAGCACGCGGCCAGGCCGGTGGTCGCGAGAAGTGCGGCGATGGAAGCCGCGAGGAGATGACGGAATCGGTTGGCTTGCTTGGGATTGCTGGACATCGTTGACGTTCCTCGCTCAGGATTTCGGACATGGGTGTCGTGCGCGATGCTCGGGCTGACCTGTCAGATCAGCCCCGAAGACATCGCGCAGCGACGGCCATGCCAGCCGCGAGCGTCGAACCCTCCTGGTCATCGAGCAGCAGAAACGCGCCGGTGCGGCGCAGTTGGCCGTAGTCGTCGGCCGCGACGGGCTCAGCCAGGCGCAACGTGAGCCGCCCGATGTCGTTAACCGACAGTGGTCCGTCGTACGGAGACGACTCAAGGGTGGTCAAGTCCAGGCGGGCGGTCACAGCCGCGACCTTCGCGCGCACAGTGCGGGTGCCGTGCCTGACGAGAACCCGGTCTCCAGAGACGATCTGGCGATCCGAGAGCACGCATACGTCGCCCACGAGGTCCTGCGACGGCGTTGCTGCCTCGTCTGCTGCGGCGATGAGATCGCCGCGCGAGATGTCGATGTCGTCGGCGAGGCGCAAGGCCACCGATTGCGGCGCGAACGCGAAATCGAGTGGCCCGTCGAGCCCGTCGATAGCCGCGACCGTGGTGATACGTCCGGAGGGGAGGACGGTCACGGTGTCGCCGACCCGCACGAGGCCATGGGCAACGCGTCCAGCGTAGGAGCGGTGGTCGTGGAACTCGTCATCGCGCGGGCGAAGGACGTACTGCACCGGGAACCGCAGCGGACTGAGCTCGGGGTTCTCGCCGACTGGCACGGCCTCGAGGTGCTCGAGGAGTGTCGGGCCCGAGTACCAGGGCGTGTGGGAGGAGCGCGCGACGACGTTGTCACCCTGCAGTGCCGAGAGAGGGATCGCCACGACATCGTCGACACCAAGTGACTTGGCGATCTCGTCGAACTCGGCGCAGATGGAGTCGAACACCCCTTCGTCGAAGTCGACGAGATCCATCTTGTTGACCGCCAGCGCAAGATGGCGAACGCCGAGAAGTGCTGCCGCTGCTGCGTGACGACGGGTCTGCTCCACGATCCCGTGTCGTGCGTCGACCAACACAAGGGCGAGTTCGGCGGTCGATGCTCCGGTGACCATGTTGCGTGTGTACTCCACGTGCCCAGGTGTGTCGGCGAGGATGAATGATCGGTTGAGCGTGGAGAAGTACCGGTAGGCGACGTCGATGGTGATGCCTTGCTCACGTTCGGCGCGCAGACCATCGGTGAGCAGTGCGAGGTCGGCGGCCTCGAGCCCCTTGGCACGGCTGGCGCGTTCGACAGCCGCGAGGGTGTCGGCAAGCACCGATTTCGTATCGTGTAGCAGTCGCCCGACGAGGGTGGACTTCCCGTCGTCAACCGAACCGGCCGTGGCGAAACGGAGCAGCTCGCGAGTTGTGGTCTCTGTGGTAGTCATCTCTAGAAGTACCCTTCGCGCTTTCGATCTTCCATTGCCGCCTCGGTGAGCCGGTCATCGGCCCGGGTCGCGCCTCGTTCGGTGATGGTGCTCACCGCTACCTCCGCGATGACCTCCGCGACAGTCGCAGCGTGGGAGTCGACTGCGCCGGTGCAGGACATGTCACCCACGGTGCGATAGCGCACGACCCGGCGTTCGACCGTCTCGCTCTGCTTGGGTCCGCCCCACTCGCCGGCGGTGAGCCACATGCCGTCGCGCAGGAACACGTCGCGCTCGTGGGCGTAGTAGATCTGCGGCAGCGCGATGTCCTCGCGGGCGATGTACTCCCAGATGTCGACCTCGGTCCAGTTCGACAGGGGGAATACGCGGACGTGCTCACCAGCGCGGTGACGGCCGTTGTAGAGGTCCCAGAGTTCAGGGCGCTGACGCTTGGGGTCCCACTGGCCGAACTCATCACGCAAGCTGAAGACGCGCTCCTTGGCGCGTGCCTTCTCCTCGTCGCGACGGCCTCCGCCGAACACGGCGTCGAAGCGGTTGGTGTCGATCGCGTCAAGAAGTGGCACCGTCTGCAGCGGATTGCGGGTGCCGTCGGGGCGTTCGCGCAGGCGCCCAGAGTCGATGAAGTCCTGAACCGAAGCGACGCGGAGCTCGACGCCGTAGTGCTCGACGGCCTCGTCGCGGTAGGTCATAACCTCGGGGAAGTTGTGCCCGGTGTCGACGTGAAGCAGCGGGAACGGGATCTGGGCGGGGGCGAACGCCTTGGCGGCGAGGTGCAGCATGACGACGGAGTCCTTGCCGCCGCTGAACAGCAGTACGGGACGGTCGAACTCGCCCGCGACCTCGCGCATGATGTGCACGGCCTCGGCCTCGAGGGTGTCGAGCTGGCTGAGCTGGTAGGCGGGCACCGTCGATCTCCTCTCGTGAGTCGTGTTCCACATCGCGTCGGGCGTGTCTGTCGAGGTGCCGGTCACGTGTGCAACCCGCACTCGGTCTTGGACTGTCCACTCCATCGACCAGATCGAGGGTCCTCGCCCTCGGCGACAGGTCGGGTACACGGCTCACATCCGATGGAGGCGTAGCCGATCTGCCGGAGCGGGTTCATCAGGACTCCGTTTTCGGTGGCATAGCGGTCGACGTCGTCCTGGGTCCACGCCGCGAGTGGGTTGAGCTTGGCCATATCGCGCCTGACATCCCAGCCCACGACATCGATATCGCTCCGGGTGGGTGCGTCTTCGCGGCGCATTCCGGTGACCCATGCGTCGTACTGGGAGAGCCCGCGCTCAAGAGGCTCGACCTTGCGGATCGCACAGCACTGGTCGGGGTTACTCGCGAACAGGTCCGTGCCGTACTGCTCGGTCTGCTGCTCGACCGTCAACAACGGCAGCAGCGTGCGGACGTTGACGTCATAGACCGAGGCCACGGCATCCCGCGTGCCGATGGTTTCGGCGAAGTGGTAGCCGGTGTCGAGGAACAGCACGTCGACCCCAGCGGCGGATGTCGACGCAAGGTGCACGAGCACCTCGTCACCCATCGAGCTCGCGACGACGAGCTTGGTCCCGTAAGCCTTCCGTGCCCAGGCCAAGGCGATGCGTGCCTGTGCCACGACGTCGTCACCGGCGAGTGCGACCTCGATGGCTCCAGAGACAACGGTTTCCCGGCGTGGGTCGAGCCGGTACGGACTCACGCGAGTGCTTCCTCATCGGCGCGACGGGCCCAGGAGCCGAAGCTCTCGTCGCCGTCGCGCTGGTCGGCGTACTTGCCCAGGACGCGCTCGACATAGTCGGGCAACTCGCCCGCGGTGATCTTGAGGCCGCGTGGCTTGCGTCCCAAGACTGCGTCGGGGCCGAGCTCACCACCGAGGTGTACCTGGAATCCCTCGGCCTGCTGGCCGTTCGCATCGGTGACCAACATTCCCTTGAGCCCGATGTCGGCGATTTGGATCCGCGCGCAGGAGTTGGGGCAGCCGTTGACATTGATCGTGAGCGGGCGGTCGAACGTGGGGAGTCGGTCCTCGAGCACGGCGACGAGAGAGGCCGCATTGCCCTTGGTGTCGACGATCGCGAGCTTGCAGAACTCGATCCCGGTGCAGGCCATGGTGCCGCGACGGAACTCACTGGGACGTACTTCCAGGCGGAGTTCGTGAAGGGCGGCCACGAGGGGCTCGATATTTGCCTCGGCCACGTCGAGGATCACGAACTTCTGCTGCGCCGTCAGGCGAATACGTCCGGAGCCGAACTGTTCGGCGAGGTCACCGACCCGGTGGAGCACGGTGCCGCTCACGCGTCCGACCGTGGGTGCCGCGCCGACGTAGTGGAGCCCGTCGGTCTGCGGGTAAACCCCAACGTGATCACGGCGACCCGGATACGGGGCCGCAGCCGGACCGTCAAGGAGCGGTCTGTTGAGGTACTGGGTCTCAATGACCTCACGCACTTTCTCGATGCCCCAGTCGCTCACGAGGAACTTCAGGCGCGCGCGCGTCCGCAATCTGCGGTAGCCGTAGTCGCGGAACACGGAGATCACGGCCTCCCACACATCGGGCACCTCTTCGAGCGGTACCCAGGCGCCGAGTCGCTGGGCCAGCATCGGGTTGGTCGAGAGGCCGCCGCCGACCCACACGTCGAAGCCGGGGCCATGTTCGGGGTGTACGACACCGATGAACGACAGGTCGTTGATCTCGTGGGCCACATCCTGTCGGGGTGATCCGGACACGGCCGACTTGAACTTGCGAGGCAGGTTCGAGAAGCGCGGGTCGCCGATGTAGCGGCGGACGATCTCGCGAACTGCTGACGTTCCGTCGATGATCTCGTCGGCGGCAACGCCCGCGACCGGTGATCCCAGAACGACGCGAGGCGTGTCACCGCAGGCCTCATTGGTGGTGAGCCCCACAGCCTCGAGCCGCTCCCAGATCGCCGGGACGTCCTCGATGCGTACCCAATGGAGCTGGATGTTCTGTCGGTCGGTGATGTCAGCGGTGTCGCGCGCGTAGGTCTGCGAGACGTCTGCGATCGCGCGCAGTTGCTCGGGGGTGAGCAGCCCGCCGTCGCTGCGGATACGGAGCATGAAGTACTCATCGTCGAGCTCGTGCGGCTCGAGTGAGGCGGTACGTCCGCCGTCAATCCCGGGCTTGCGCTGCGTGTAGAGCCCCCACCAGCGCATGCGTCCGCGAAGATCGTTCGGGTCGATGGAGTCGAACCCGTTGCGGGAGTAGTCGTTCTCGATGCGCAGCCGGACATTGAGGCCGTCGTCGTCCTTCTTGAACCGCTCGTTCGGGTTCAGGGGCTCGCTGTATCCGAGGGCCCACTGGCCTTCGCCGCGAGCCGGGCGCTTCGCGCGCGCCGAGGACGCGCCAGCGGGGGATGTGGAACTGGGATCGGGTGCCACGGGATTTGTCTCCTCGAATGGGGACGACCGGGCACGCGCAGGAAAGGACTAACCATCTGGGTGAGGGGGTCAGCAGACCTGAGCGGCCACGATCGCCCAGGCTGCAGCGCAGTAGGACGTGGGGGTCAGCCGCAGGTGCGACACAACGCGCTGGCCACACGCATGTGGTCGACGTGACGTCGAACCACCAGGTGAGTGTGCGCGGACATGGGCGTAACTCTCCTTGTCGCCCCATCTACTGGCAAACGAGTCTCAGCATCCGAGACTCCGGTACGACGATGGTTCGGGCTCGTCAACGATCCAAGGAACGTGGGAACCGGTACCGTCGCGGAATGGCCACCACGTTGGACGGAACCTCAGGCATCCCCGGGATCGACGCCACCGCGATCACGTCCGTGCCGATTGACGGCGAGGCCGTGACGGGCGACGCCAAGGTCGAAGTTCGGGCGCCCTACGACGGCCAGGTGTTGGGTTCTGTGCCTTCTCTCACGGCCGCACACGTCGATCGCGCGGTGGCTGCGGCCCAGCGGTCCCTGCGCGAGAACCCCCTGCCGCAGTGGCGCCGGGCTGAGATCCTCGACCGTGCTGCGGCCCTCATCGCTGAGCGTCAGGAGGAGTTCGCTCGCTGTATCGCGCTTGAGGCGGCGAAACCGATCCGTACTGCGCGGGCCGAGGCGCAGAGAGCGGCCAGCACATTCGCGTTCAGCGCTGCGGTGGCGCGCCAACTCGCGGGCGAGGTCGTGCCGCTCGAGGCATCAGCGGCTGGCGAGGGCAAGCTCGCTTTCACGATGCGGGTGCCAGTCGGGGTGGTCGGGGCGATCTCGCCGTTCAACTTCCCCCTCAACCTTGTCGCGCACAAGCTCGGCCCCGCGATCGCGGCTGGGTGCCCGGTGGTGCTCAAGCCGGCCAGCCAGACGCCCTTTTCGGCGATCCTCCTCGCGCGACTCTTGATCGAGGAGTGCGGCCTGCCCGCCGGTTATCTTCATGTCGTGACGGGCTCGGGTTCGGTCGTCGGCAATGCCATCGTCGATCATCCCGACGTCGCCCTCATCACCTTCACCGGCTCACCTGAGGTTGGCTGGTCGATCAGGTCTCGCGCCCCCCGCAAGCGGGTGGGCCTTGAACTCGGCAACAACGCCCCGCTGATCCTTGAGGCCGATGGCGACTGGCGCACGGCCGTGGCGAAGGTCAAGATCGCGGGCTTCAGCCACGCCGGACAGTCGTGCATCTCGACTCAGAGGGTGTTCGTTCACGCCTCGATCGCCGACGAGGTGATTGAGGCGCTCACGACGGCCGTCGAGTCGATCGTGGTGGGCGACCCCCTCGACGAAGCCACCGACGTCTCGTCCCTGATCTCCGTCGGTGAGCGCGATCGCGTGGCTGCGTGGGTCTCCGAGGCCCGCGATCAGGGGGCACGCGTGGCCGCCGGAGGCGTTGTCGGGAACGACGGCGTACTGCGGCCGACTCTCGTGGTCGATGCCACGCCGAGTATGCGGATCTGCTCCCAGGAGGTGTTCGGTCCCGTGGTCGCCGTGACCCGTTACGACGACTTCGCCGACGCCCTGGCCATGGCCAACGACACCCGCTACGGGCTGCAGGCCGGCGTGTTCACCTCCGATGTGACGAAGGCCCTGACTGCCGCCCGCACCTTGGACTTCGGCGGTGTGCTGATCAACGAGGTTCCTACGTGGCGTGCCGACCAGCAGCCATACGGGGGGCTTCGCGACTCCGGCAACACCCGCGAGGGCCCGGCATGGTCGGTCCGCGAGATGACCGATGAGCGGCTGATCATCTTCAACGGCTAACGTTTCCCGGCTGCGCGACGCGGTGAGTCGGGGCCGACGTGTCGGCGGGTGCGGTTAGCGTCGTCGGCGTGCGTCTCCTCCACACCTCCGACTGGCACCTGGGCCGGTCATTTCACCGAGCCGACCTCACGTCGGCCCAGGGGGACTTCCTTGACTGGCTCGTCCAGCTTGCCGTCGCCCGTGAGGTTGACGCCGTGCTCGTAGCTGGCGACATCTTCGACCGCGCGGTGCCGTCCGTCGACGCCGTCTCCATCGCATCGCGCGCCCTGGCCCAGCTCGCGGCAGCGGGTGTCACGGTCGTGGTCACCTCGGGCAATCACGACTCGGCCACGCGTTTGGGGTTCGGATCCGAGTTGGCGACGGCTGCCGGTGTACACGTGCGCACCCGCCTCGAAGGCGTCGACCAGCCCGTCACTCTCACCGATGATCACGGACCCCTGCACGTCTACCCGATTCCCTACCTCGATCCCGACGTGGTCCACACCGCACTTGGTGTCGGTCGCAGTCATGCCGACGTGTTCGGTGCGGTGATGGAGCGCATCGCGAGTCATCGCGAGGCCAATCCCGGGCGGGCGATAGCGGTCGGCCACGCCTTCGTCACCGGAGGCGCCCCCAGCGACAGCGAGCGCGACATCCGGGTCGGGGGTGTGAACGATATTTCGGCGTCGCTGTTCGACGGGCTCGACTACGTCGCGCTTGGACACCTTCACGGGGCGCAGATCGTCGCGGGCTCGAGCGCAGTGGTGCGCTATTCGGGCTCCCCGCTCGCGTACTCCTTCAGTGAGGTCGGCCACCGCAAGTCGGTCACCCTCGTCGAGATCGACGCGGAGGGCCAGGTGCGCTGTGAGATCGTGGAAACTCCTGTGCCACGATCGATCGCGACGATCCGCGGGCGCTTGGACGATCTCCTCGTTGATCCCCTTCTCGCCGTGCACGAGAGCGCATGGCTACAGGTCACCCTCACCGACGACCGTCGCCCCGACGCGCCCCTCGAGCGACTGCGTCGACGATTCCCTCATGTGCTGGTGATCGAGTTCCGGCCGGAGGGCGCTGGTGTGACCGTGGCCGCTGATCTGGCTCGGCTGCGTTCGGTCGGCTCGGACCCCGTCGAGGTCGGCCGCGCATTCCTTGCTTATGTCGCCGGAGAGCCCGACGACACCGAGATGTCGGTATTCGCCTCTGCGGAGGAGTCAGCGCGTGGGCGCGGAGAGGCGCTGCACGCGCTCCCGGGTGCGGTGTCAGGGGCGCCTGAGCCGGCGGTCCAGAGCGAAGGTAGCTGATGAGGCTC
The DNA here is from genome assembly GCA_009697815.1 of Actinomycetota bacterium. Lineage (GTDB taxonomy): Bacteria > Actinomycetota > Actinomycetes > S36-B12 > CAIYMF01 > Longivirga. The sequence goes on along the minus strand of WLRQ01000040.1, from coordinate 14,121 downwards.
CATCGGCTCAGTCTCGGCGCCATCGGCCCTTTCGCTGCGTCCTACGACCTCGACCTCGACGCGGTGGCGACGGGCGGGATCTTCCTCCTCGAAGGCCCGACGGGTGCGGGCAAGTCGACCATCCTCGACGCCGTCACCTTCGCTTTCTACGGTGATGTTGCCGGACGGGAGGCGAGCAAGGACCGGCTGCACACCGATTTTCCCACGGCACTTGAGCCCTTCGTCGAACTCGAGTTTTCCGTCGGAGGTGTACGTCACCGCATTCACCGCACCCCCACCCATGATCGATTGCGACGCGACGGTTCTGCCACCACCACCGTCCAGACCACCGTTCGGCTGTGGCGGCTCGAGCCCGACGAGGAGCTGCTGTCGAACCGAGTGCGCGAGGCCGACATGGAGGTCAGGCGCCTACTCGGCGGCCTCAGCAGCGAGCAGTTCCGTCAAGTTGTTGTGCTGCCGCAGGGTGAGTTCGCGACATTCTTGCGGGCGAGTGCCGACGAGCGGCGCGATGTCCTGCAACGGCTCTTCGCCACCGACCATTACAAGAGAATCGAAGAAGAGCTCATCTCGCGACGCCGCAGCGCCCAGACGCGCCTGGGCGAGGCCGACCAGCAGGTACGCGACGCACTCGTCGCGCTCAAGCAGGCGAGCGCGCTCGGCGACGACCTCGATGTCGACTCCCTGGTCGCGGCGAGTGACCGTGAACGCGGCGCACGTCTCGACGATCTCGAGGCGAGCATTGGCCTCGCGGTCCTGACATCGGGTCAGGAGGTTGCGGTCGCCACAGCCTCCGTTGATGCCGTTGCGAAGACGCGCGACGCACTCGTACGTCGGGTCGAGCTCTCCGACCGACTGACGTCGGCGCTCGCTCGTCGAGCTGAGCTCCATGAGGCCGAGTCCGCAATCCTCGCCAGCGTGGCCCGCGTCAGGGCTGCCGAGCAAGCGCGCACGTTGGCACCCGTCCTTGCCGAGGCCCATGTGTGCGCAGGTGCGGTCGATTCCGCGCGTGCGGCCATCGACACCCTGCCCGCCGAATCGACGGATGTGGCAATCGAGGACATCGACGCCGACGCGATGCGCCTCAAGGCTGAGGTGCTTCGGGCCCAGTCGTCGGCACTCGAGCCGGTCATCGTGGTCGAGTCTGGCCTTGCGATGCGCCTAGGAGAACTAGCCGCGCTCACTGCCCGAGTCGAGGTCCTCGCTGCGAACCGTCAGGTCCTCGCGGAACGAGTCGCTGCGTCACCGCACCATCTGCTGGCACTTCGGGCCGAGCTCGATGCGGTATCCGCGCAGGCCGCGAGGGTTGAGGCACTCACGGGCAAGCTCGCCATCCTGCGAGCGAAGTTCGTTGCCTGGGCTGAACTTCCGGCTCTGGCGACGGCCCTCCAGATTGCGAAGGCCGATGTTCTCGCAGTCGCCACGACCGCGCACGATGCGCGGGAGGCCTACCTGCGTGCACTCAAGATCAGGCTCGAAGGGATGGCCGCCGAGCTCGCGACCAGGCTGCGCGATGGCGTGCCGTGTGCGGTGTGCGGTGCCACGGAGCACCCCGAGCCGGCTCGTCCGTCCTTGGACGCCATCGATGAACTGACCCTCCACGAACTCGATGTGGCATCGCACGAGGTACTTGCCACTCTCGAGCTCGCGAGGGAGCGTGCGACGAAGGCCGATGGTGATCTCGCGCGAGCAGGCGAAGCCGCAGGGGACGCCGATCCCGCCCACGAGCTCGCGGCGGTCATGGCCGAACTCGTCTCCGCGGAGCGCGCGGTCGAGGCACGCGCCGAGCTGGTCGCGGCCATCTCGCAAGCCGACACAGGTGCGGAGGTGGATCGCGTGAGTCTGGCCGAACTCGTTCTCGAACTAGCCACGTCACAGATCCGGCTTGGTGCCTTCTCCGGCGAGGTCATTGAGGAGCAGCGGATCGTCGAGGCCTCGCGTGGGCCGTACCCCAGCGTGGCCGATCTTCGCGCTCGGCTCGTGGAGCGGGCTGCGGGCGCGGAGTCACTCGCGAGGGCGGTGCTCGTACTTCGAGCAGCCGAGGCCAGTGAGGTGAGTGCCCGACACCTGTCGGACCGTGCCGCGCGTGAGGCCGGGTTCGCAAGTGCGGCAGATGCGGCAGCGTCCGTCCTCGACGCTGATGTGCTGCACGGCATGAACGAGAAGATCCAGGCTCACCAGCGTGCCGTGACCGTGGTGGCCGAGGAGCTCGCTCGCCCCGAGGTTGCGGGCGCTGACGCGGAGGCGCCCGACCTTGTGCCGGTTCTCGCGGACGTCGAGGAGGCCGAGCGCGTCCGGGATTCGGCGCTCATGAGGGCCGACGACGCGAGGCGCCGCGTCGCTGCCGTCCGTCACTGTCGAGATGAGCTCCGGCGGGCAGAGACCCTCACGGCCGAGGTCAGGGCGTCAACCCGTCCAGTTCTGCGCGTTGCCGATGCGGTCACCGGCCAGGCGAGTGTGAACCCGCGCCGCATCAGTTTGTCCACCTACGTACTTCGCGAACGTTTCGATTCCGTCGTACGGGCGGCGAGTCGACGCCTCGAACACATGAGCTCTGGCCGTTACGTGCTTGAGCCCGACGAGGCCACGCGTGGGCAGGGCAAGGCTGGCCTGGGCCTGGTGGTCCTTGATCAGTGGACTAGTGCCCGTCGTGATACCGCCACGCTCTCCGGCGGCGAGTCGTTCTATGCGTCGCTGGCGCTGGCCCTCGGACTCGCCGATGTCGTGCGCGACGAGGTCGGCGGCGTGGAGCTCGAGACGCTGTTTATCGACGAGGGCTTCGGGACGCTCGACGCGGACACCCTGGAGTCCGTTCTCGAGGTCATCGACTCCCTGCGCGACGGCGGCCGCGTCGTCGGCATCGTGAGCCACGTGTCCGATGTGAAGGACCGCATCCGTGATCGCATCGAGGTACGCCCCCTCCCTGATGGGACCTCGAGCGTGAGCATCCGCACCTGACTGCTCCCTGAGCAGCGGCGCGCCGACATCCGCCAGAGAAGTCCGCGAATCAGGGCCCAGATGGTCGACATTCGTACCGGAATCCGGTTACGGTCTAGAAGTCTCGTGGGGAAGCGAGGCACTACGGCCGGACCGCCGAGTCCCGTCCACGGCCGTGGACCACACCTTGGACGGGAGTGGGGGAACCACATCCGGCCGATGAACGTGTCGGCCTTGGGGTGAAGTCGCGCGAGCGGCAGGCCAACCTCTGGCCCAACCCGACAGCTCACCTCGCAGGCGGCGGAGGATTCGTTATGAAGTCACCTACCTTGCGTTCGCGTGCTCTCTTGGGCGCCGCCACCATTTCCCTCTCGCTCGGGCTCATCCTGGCCGTGCCCGACGCAGCGTCGGCGGCCACTGCCCAGATCTCGACCCAGGTGAGCGCTCCGTCGCTCGTACGCACCGTGGTGGCACTGCCGGTGCTACGTCGCGGTTCGACGGGCTACTACGTCACTCGGGTCCAGATCGTGCTGGGGGTTCGCGTGACGGGCTACTACGGCCCACTCACTGAAGCTGCGGTGAAACGCTTCCAGCAGTGCTACCGGGTGACCCCGGCCGATGGCGTCGTGAGAGCCAGCACCTGGCTGACGCTGAACCGTTGGTACGCGGCCAAGGCCGCCCGATTGCGGGCCATCGCCAACGACGCCACCATGACCACCCTTGCCAAGACGTCATCAGCAGCACGACTCGCTGTCTCCCTCAAGGTCTGGCAGGCCTCGCCACACGGCCAGATGATCGCCACGCGGGAGTCGCACGGCTCGTGTACTTCCGTGTCCTCAGGGGGGGCGTACCGCGGCAAGTGGCAACTCAGTGCGTCGCTCTGGAAGGGTTACGGCGGACTGGTCTTCGCCGCGACGGCGGATCGGGCCACCTGCGCAGAGCAGGACCTCGTCGCCTATCGAGCGTGGCTCAGGTCGTGGTGGTGGCCGTGGGGCGGATGATCTCTCCCGCCTGACACATCGCGCGAAGGGTGCTGCGGGCGCGCGACGACAAGGTCATGACCGGCCTTCCCGCTTCACGAACACGAGGTCGGCGACCTCGTGACCTTTCTCCAACCCCATGCGCTCGAACTTGGTCATCGGCCGTTCGAGCCGTGGAGCGTAACCGTCAAAGGCGTTGCGCAGTGATGGCTCGGCGTCGAGGACCTCGAGCATGGCCTCGGCGTAGGGTGTCCAATCGGTCGCGCAGTGGATCGAGGCGCCAGCCTTGAGTCGAGAGGCCATGAGAGCTGCGAGTGCTGGGCGCACGAGGCGACGCTTGTGATGCTTCGATTTTGGCCAGGGGTCGGGGAAGAAGATCCGAATCCCCGCCAAGGCCGCCTCGGGCACCCGTTCGCGGAGGAATCCCACGGCGTCGTCGTGCACCACCATGACGTTGTCGAGGCCGTGATCCTCGATCGCCGACAGCAGCCTCGCGACTCCCGGGGTGTGTACGTCGATGGCGACGATGCCGATGGCCGGTTCGGCCTGAGCCATCTCGATCGTGACGTCGCCAACCCCGAATCCGATCTCGACCACCACGGGGCGGCCCGAGAACGCGGTCGCGGGATCGAATGATCCCGCGGGTGGCGCGTACCGCGGCAGAAGCCGGTGAAGCGCCTCGGCCTGAGAGGCGCTGAGACGACCCCGACGGGGATTGAAGGTGAGGATCTCCTGCATGTGCGGGGGGATCAGGCGCTGCCAAGCTCCACAGCAAGAGCAGCAGCGGCGGCGTGAGCCTGCGCGAACTCGTCATTGCCGCGATCGATGAAGTCGGCCAGCATCGGGACGAAGTCAGCAAGCGTGAGGTTCGCCGTGATGTTCCTCATCGTCATTCCTAGGGAGGACCCGAGGATGAGATCGAGCACCGGTGTGCCGTGATCCCAGCCTTCCGTGGGGGTTCCCACGTCGTACATCGCCCCTCGGGAGTTCACGACGACCGCGGGTCGACCTGCCATCGGCTGGACGTTTCCGTCATAGAGGGCGGTGATCCCAGGGATGTGGATGTAGTCGATCCAGGCCTTGAGGGTGGAGGGGAGGGAGTAGTTGTACATCGGAGCGCCGATGAGCACGACATCTGCAGCGCACAGTTCCGCGATCAGGCTGTCGCGTAGGGCTTCGGCGTCTGGAGCCACGACTGCCTCGGCGGGCCGGACGCGGGCCGGCCAGTGCAGCCACGGGTCGGGAAAGTGGGGGAGGGGTGCGCTGTGTAGGTCGCGATAGGTCACGGTGTGCGCGGGGCTGCACTGGCGCCAAGCGTCGGCGAACGTGCGGGTGATCGCGCGCGAGCGAGAGTTCGTCGGGTCGACGGACGAGTCCAGGTGGAGGAGGTTCGGCATGGTGAGGAGCCTAACGACTCACACCGCGCTAGGGACAGCCCTAGTTTTGGCACTCATCGGTGATCTCACATGTCGTTAGAGTGCCGACGTGACTTCGCGACCTCTCATCCTGATCACGAACGACGACGGGGTGCTCTCGCCCGGCCTCCATGCAGCCGCCGAGGCGGTGATCGATCTGGGGGACGTGCTCATCGTCGCCCCGGCGACGGGGCAGACCTCGATGAGTCGGGCGTTCACTTCGGGACCGGACGTCGGCGCTGTCGTTCCCGTCGAGATAGAGATCGCAGGTCGCAGCGTCACTGCATACGGGGTCATGGGATCGCCCGCGCTGGCCGTCGCGCACGCGATGCTTGAGCTTGTCGATCGCACGCCCGCCCTCTGCGTGAGCGGGGTCAACTACGGCGAGAACATCGGGGGCGGCCTCAGTGTGAGCGGCACCCTCGGCGCTGCCATGCACGCGGTGTCATTGGGCATCCCGGGCCTGGCTGTGTCCCTGCAGGTCGACATGGATGACTGGCATGCGAACGACGAGCGTGACTGGGCAGCCGCCATGCATTTCACGCGGCAGCTCGCGGCCAAGATTCTTGCCGAGGGGCTGCCCGACCCCGTCTCAGTGATCAATCTCAACATCCCGAGCGATGCCAGCGAGATCACCGAGATGCGCCGCACGCACCAGAGTCGGCTCAGTCATTACCTGCATGTGCACCCCGGCGAGCGCGACCTCGCGACTCCGGTGAGGCTGCGGCACGCGCTCAACCTTGCCGAGGAACAGGTCGAGGCCGACAGTGATGTGCGCGCCATCATGTTCGACCGGGTCGTGTCCGTGACACCGCTGAGTTGGTCCATGACGGCTGACACGACCTGGCGTCCCTGAGGGCTTCTCTCCGGTAGTGTCCTGCGGGCTGTGTCGCCAGCGTCAAAGTCGCTCATCTCGATGCCACACGCTGCCGTGGAATCACGTCGATCGCATCGCGTTCGTCTGGCCCGTGTGGTGCCCCCGGCAGGATTCGAACCTGCGCGCATGCCTCCGGAGGGCACCGCTCTATCCCCTGAGCTACGGGGGCCTAGGAGTGGCCCGACCTTATCAGCGCGGCCACCGCTGATCGAATCCGTCGAGACGCGACCAATGAGCTCAACGTGGCCTCGGTGACCCGGTCGGACGCGCGCAATCGATGGCCGCCCTCGCCGGTAGGCTCCCGACCATGACGCCCGACCAGCTCGCAGCAGCGATCCGCCATGCCGTGGTTTCCGCCATCGAGGCGGGCGTCCTTGCACTTGAGCCGCACCAGGTGCCATCCGAGGTGACCGTTGAGCGGCCGCGCAACCCCGACCATGGCGACTACGCCACCAACATCGCACTGCAGTTGGCCAAGCCGGCCGCGGTGAGCCCACGAGCAGTCGCCGAGATCATCGCCTCTCGGCTGCGCGAGGTCGACGGCATCGCCGCGGTCGACATAGCCGGTCCTGGCTTTCTCAACATCACTTTCGACGCCGCGACCTTGGGCGAGCTCGCCCGCAATGTGGTTCTGGCGGGAGAGACCTACGGCACCATCGACCGCTATGCCGGAACCAGTGTCAACATCGAGTTCATCTCGGCGAACCCCACGGGCCCGTTGCACCTCGGGCACACGAGATGGGCTGCGGTGGGTGATGCGATCGCACGTGTGCTCGAGGCCGCCGGGGCCACCGTGGCCCGTGAGTTCTACATCAACGACCGTGGCGTGCAGATGGACAAGTTCGGGATGTCCATCGCCGCCCGCGCCACGGGCACCGAGGTTCCCGAGGGCGGCTACCACGGCGAGTACGTTGCCGAGCTTGCCGCCCTGGTCGTGGCGGCAGAGCCCGCGATCGTCGACCTTCCCGTCGAGGAGCGCTGGGTCGCCTTCCGCGAGGCCGGCTACGCCATCCAGCTTCAACAGCACAGGGATGTCCTCGACGCCTTCAACACGCACTTCGACGTCTGGTATTCGGAGCGCACACTGCACTCGAGCGGCGCAGTCGAACGGGGCTTCGACCAACTGCGCGAGCAGGGGCACATGTACGACGCCGACGGCGCTGTGTGGCTGCGCACCACGGACTTCGACGACGACAAAGATCGCGTCCTCGTCAAGGCCGATGGCGAGCTCACGTATTTCGCGTCCGACACGGCCTACTACCTCGATAAGCGAAACCGCGGATTCGATGTGTGCATCTACCTTCTCGGCGCGGATCACCATGGCTATGTGAACCGGCTGCGTGCGGTTGCTGCGTGCGCGGGCGATAACCCCGATACCCACATCGAGGTCCTCATCGGCCAACTCGTCAAGATGGTCAAGGCTGGCGAGGAGGTTCGTCTTTCCAAGCGAGCGGGCAACATGATTACGCTCGAGGACCTCGTCGATGAGGTGGGTGTCGATGCCGCGAGGTACTCGCTCATTCGCTACCCGGTCGACAGCCCGCTCACTCTCGATCTCGATCTTCTCGTCTCGCGCAGCAACGACAACCCGGTCTTCTACGTCCAGTACGCGCACGCTCGCATCGCCTCGGTCCTGCGCAACGGGGCCGAGCTGGGGATCGACTGGCGTTCCGGCGACGTCGACCTCGCACTGCTCACCCATGAGCGTGAGACAGCACTGCTGGGCCTCATCGGCGAGCTTCCGCGTGTGGTGGCCACCGCGGCCGAGTTGCGTGAGCCTCACCGCGTGGCCCGCTACCTCGAGGAACTGGCCAACGGCTACCACAAGTTCTATGACGTCTGCCGAGTCCTGCCCGGAACCGAGACCGACCTCGAGCCGATCACGATCTCGCGGCTCTGGCTCTGTGCCGCCGCCCGTCAGACGTTGGCGAACGGGCTTGCGATGCTCGGTGTGACGGCCCCCGACCGCATGTGACTGAGCGCTTGGCTGGCACGGAGTCAGGGAGATCGGCCCAGACTCGGTAGCCTTGCGCTATGCGCGCACACCCCGCCGGCCCGCGGCACGGCGAGATCTTGGCCCCCATCGGGGCGCCGCCGCAGCCAGAGAACGCTGAGGCCTTGCACGCCCTCGACGCGCAGGTGTGGCCCCTGGGGGCCAGCCGATCCGATGGCACCGGCCTCACCCAGCGCTCTGTGAGCATCGCGGGTGTCGATGTTCGGGATCTCGCTGCCGAATTCGGCACCCCCCTGTTCATCCTCGACGAGGCTGACTTCCGCACCCGCGCGGCGGCTTTCCGCTCCGCCTACGACGATCCCACGGTTCCCGCGGACGTCTTTTATGCAGGCAAGGCGTTCCTCTCAGCACACGTGGTGCGCTGGGTGCAGGAGGAGGGGCTCAATCTCGATGTGTGCTCCGGCGGTGAGCTTCTCACTGCCGTGCGCGCGGGCTTCCCCGGCGAGCGGATCGCATTCCACGGCAACAACAAGAGCATCTCCGAGCTCGAGTTGGCCCTTGAGTCGGGCGTTGGGCGTTTCGTGATCGACTCCTTCGAGGAGATCGTCCGCCTCGCCGAGGCGGCCGAGCGCTACGGCGTCGTGGCCAATGTCCTCGTTCGCGTGACAGTGGGAGTGGAAGCGCACACCCACGAGTTCATCGCGACTGCTCACGAGGACCAGAAGTTCGGGCTCTCCCTCGCCGGAGGTGCTGCGGAGGAAGCGGTTCGTCGCATCGTCAAGCTGCCATCTCTGCACCTCGCCGGGCTCCACTCACACATCGGTTCCCAGATCTTCGATACCGCAGGGTTCGAGATCTCGGCGCACCGGCTCGTCTCCCTCGCCGCGTCAATCCGTGATGAGCATGGCATCGAGGTCGCTGAGATCGATCTCGGGGGCGGCATGGGAATTGCCTACGGCCCTGACGATGACCCCATGAAGGCCTCTGACATGGCCGACCTGTTGCGCGGCATTGTCGTGAAGGAATGTGCCGCTCTCGGCCTCGCTCTTCCTCGCCTCGCGGTGGAGCCGGGCAGGGCCATCGTCGGCCCCTCGATGATCACCCTGTACGAGGTTGGCACGGTGAAGGTCGTCGATCTGGGCGCGGGCCACTCGCGGCACTACGTGAGCGTCGACGGGGGAATGAGCGACAACATTCGCACGGCGCTCTACGACGCGGAGTACACCGTCCGACTCGTCTCGCGCGTCTCTGACGCCCGGGCGGTGCTATCCCGCGTCGTCGGCCGGCACTGTGAGAGCGGCGATATCGTGGTTCGCGACTGCTGGCTCCCCGAAGACCTGAGCTCGGGTGATTTGCTGGCCGTCGCCGCCACGGGCGCTTACTGCCGCGCGATGGCCTCGAACTACAACCACGTCCCCAGGCCACCAGTGGTGGCGGTTCGCGAGGGCCGCACACAACTTGTGCTGCGCCGTGAAACGACGGACGACCTCCTCGCCCTGGACGCTGGCCTGTAGCGCCAACGTCGCCGGTCGACGCCACGACTCACCACTGCAGCGGCCCGGTGCCCCCATCGGCGCACTGCGGATGACACGCTAGGGCTTGCGCACGACGCCCTGGAAGGGAATGCGATGACTACGCCTGATGAGTTGCCCCGTGACTTGACCGTCGCTCTCCTGGGCGGTGGCAATGTGGGTAGCCAGGTCTCCCGTCTGCTCGCGGAGTCGGCCGATGACCTCACTGCTCGCGCGGGCGCGACCCTGCGGCTCGTCGGGGTGGGTGTCCGCGACACGTCCCGACGGCGCGAAGGCGTCGACCCTGCGCTGATCACGGGCGATCTTGAGGCCCTTGCATCTTCCGGCGCGGATATCGTCGTCGAACTGCTCGGGGGAATCGAGCCGGCCCGCACCCTGATCTTGGCCGCGATGGCCGCGGGATCTTCGGTGGTCACCGCCAACAAGGCTCTGCTCGCGGAAGATGGCGCAACTCTGCACGCTGCCGCCGAGCGCCACGGGGTCGACCTCTACTACGAGGCGGCGGTCGCCGGTGCGATCCCGATTCTGCGTCCGATTCGAGAGAGCCTTGCCGGGGACAAGATCCGCCGCGTGCTCGGGATCGTCAACGGCACCACGAACTTCATCCTGTCCAAGATGGACGACGAGGGCGCCGACTACGCGGACGTCCTCGCCGAAGCGCAGGCCCTCGGTTACGCCGAAGCTGATCCGACGGCCGATGTTGAAGGCTATGACGCGGCGGCAAAGGCGGCCATCCTTGCCAGCCTCGCCTTCCATACCCGTGTGCGGCTCGAAGACGTCTATCGCGAAGGCATCACCTCGGTCTCGGCCCACGACGTGGCCGCCGCCCGTGAGATGGGCTTCGTGATCAAACTGCTCGCGGTCGCCGAACTGGTCGACGACGACAAGGGTCTTGTCGTGCGTGTTCATCCCGCGATGGTGCCGCGTACTCACCCCCTGGCGGGGGTGCGCGGAGCCTTCAACGCGGTATTCGTCGAGGCCGAGTCAGCTGGGCAGGTCATGTTCTACGGACGAGGTGCGGGCGGTGCGCCGACCGCCTCGGCAGTTCTCGGCGACATCGTCGCCGTGGCCCGTCACCGGGTGGCGGGCACCCACGGTCCAGGGGAGTCGGTCTACGCCGATATCGAACTGCGACCTATCGGTGACTCGGTCACCCGTTACTACGTCAATCTCGACGTCGCGGATCGACCGGGTGTCCTCGCTGGCATCGCCCAGGCGTTCGCCGACAACGGCGTGAGCATCCAGAATGTCCGTCAAGACGGGCACGGTGACGATGCCGGCCTCGTGGTGCGCACGCACAAGGCCCACGACTCTGCGCTGGCGGCCACGATCGAGCGGCTGCGGTCCTCCGACGCCGTCGGACGTGTCGTCGGTGTCATGCGCGTTGAGGGAGAGGACGGTCGATGAGCGGCCTTACGAGCGTTGGCACGCACCAGTGGCGCGGTGTCATCGAGGAGTACCGCGATCGGCTCCCCGTCACGGCGGCGACCCCTGTGATCACTTTGCGCGAGGGGGGCACCCCCCTTGTAGCGGCCGGGCACCTGTCCGAGCTCACCGGATGTGATGTCTGGCTCAAGGTTGAGGGGCAGAACCCGACGGGCTCGTTCAAGGACCGCGGCATGACGATGGCGATCTCGAAGGCTGCGGAGTCCGGCGCCAAGGCGGTCATCTGCGCTTCCACTGGCAACACCTCGGCGTCAGCCGCTGCCTACGCGGTCAAGGCCGGCATGGTCTGTGCCGTCCTCGTGCCACAGGGCAAGATCGCACTCGGCAAACTGGCCCAGGCCCTCGTTCACGGGGCCAAGCTGCTGCAGGTCGATGGCAACTTCGACGACTGTCTTACCTTGGCCCGCAAGCTCTCGGAGCACTATCCCGTCGCGCTTGTGAACTCGGTGAACCCCGCACGTATCGAGGGCCAGAAGACCGCCGCGTTCGAGGTGGTCGACTTCCTCGGTGACGCCCCGGACATCCACTGCCTGCCCGTGGGAAACGCCGGCAACATCACGGCGTACTGGAAGGGCTTCAGCGAGTATGCGGCGGACGGTATGTCCACTAAACGCCCTCGCGAGTGGGGTTTCCAGGCTGCGGGCTCGGCACCGATCGTCAATGGCGCCCCGGTGACCCACCCCTCGACAATCGCGACAGCGATCCGGATTGGCAACCCCGCTTCGTGGGAGCAGGCGCTCGCCGCCCGCGACGAGTCAGGCGGGCGCATCGATGCGGTCACCGACCGCGCCATCCTCGCGGCCTATCGACTTCTCGCGTCGAAGGAGGGCGTGTTCGTCGAGCCCGCTTCGGCTGCATCGGTCGCCGGGCTCCTCCAGGTGCACCGCGCAGGTGAGCTCGATCCCGGACAGCGCATCGTGTGCACCGTCACGGGACACGGGCTCAAAGACCCTGAGTGGGCGATCGCCGGAGCCCCGAAGCCCACGATCGTGGCTGTCGACGCCGTCGCCGCCGCCACGGCCCTGGGTCTGGCGTGAGCGCCGCCCCGAGTGGCCGCCCGATGTTCAAGGCTGCACCGGCGAGGGTCAGGGTTCCGGCGACCTCGGCGAACGTCGGCCCCGGATTCGATTGCGTCGGCATCGCTCTGACCCTCTATGACGACGTTCTCGCCCAAGTCGTGGATGAGCCCGGAATTCGCGTGGATGTCCACGGCGAAGGGGCCGACACCGTTCCTCTCGATCATCGCCACCTCGTCGCGAAGTCGATGCTGCGCGGGTTCGACGCCCTCGGAGGTCGCCCACGCGGCGTGGAACTCGTCTGCGCCAACAGGATTCCGCACGGCCGGGGCTTGGGATCGTCTGCGGCCGCGATCATCTCGGGCTTGCTGCTTGCGCGTGCCCTCGTGGTGGGCGGGGATGAGCGTCTCCCCGACTCTGCCCTGCTCGAACTGGCGGTGGCGATCGAGGGACACCCTGACAACGTTGCGGCGTGCCTCCATGGGGGTGTCGTGCTGGCCTGGACGGCTTCGGCCGGGGCGCCGCGTACCGGGGTGCTTGAGATGACTCCGGCCCCTGGAATCATCCCCGTGGTGTGTGTGCCGTCGACAGCGGTCGCGACCAAGAAGGCTCGCGCGCTCCTGCCTGAGACAGTCCCGCACTCGGACGCTGTCTACAACGCGGCTCGCTCAGCCCTCTTGGTGCAGGCACTCACGGGCCGCCCCGACCTGCTCCTCGAGGCAACGAATGATCGGCTCCATCAGCCCTACCGGCGATCGGCCTATCCGCGGACCGCGGACTTAGTGATCAAGCTTCGTGAGGCCGGTATCCCCGCCGCGGTCAGCGGCGCCGGGCCCACGGTGATTGCACTTGCCGACTCGCATACGGCGGCAAGCGTCGAGGCGATGGCAGGGGCTCGTTTTCACACCTCGATCCTGGACTTCGACGTCCAGGGTGGCCGCGTCCTCGCCCTCGATACCTGACCTCCACGCGCGTCGTAGGGCCGATCTCGCGCTGTCCCGGCCGGTGGTGTTAAGGTGAGCACGCTCCTGGGCCCGCACCTCCCGATCATCTCGGGCAGGGATCCGTTCGGCGGGGGACTCCACACTCCATTCGGAGAAACCTCTTCTGCGCCGCCCCAGAGCGATTCCTGCTCCTCCTCGTCGAGATCATTTCTCACTGCGTCGAGCATGGTCGCGCACCCTCGTCCCGAGTGGCGCGCGAGTAGTCCCTTCGTCTCGGAAGGTTCTCTCGGTGACCGAGACAACCCAGAACACCAGCGCGACCTCATCCCGCAAGTCCGGTGGCCTGTCCTCGATGTTGCTGCCCGAGCTCAAGTCGCTCGCGGGTCAGCTCGGGATCGCCGGGGCGTCCGGGATGCGCAAGGCTGATCTTGTGTCAGCGATCGGATCCCGTCAGGTAGCCCCAGCTCGTGTGGAACGCTCTGCTGCCCCCGAGGGCACCGAGCGCAGCCAGCGTCCCGCTCGAGTCGAGCGCGGCGAGGGTCCCCCGCCTGCACAGGACACCGAGCGCGCGGAGCAGTCGACTGAGTCCGAGCGTGGTGAGCGTGGTGAGCGTGGTGAGCGTCCTCCGCGTGGTGAGCGTGCAGAGCGTCCCCCGCGTGGTGAGCGTCCCCCGCGTGGTGAGCGTGCCGATCGTCCCGAGCGTGCCGATAGGGACTCCGAAGGTGATCGTGCTCAGGGTGATCGTCCCCAAGGTGATCGTGGTCAGGGTGATCGTGCTCAGGGTGATCGTGCTCAGGGTGATCGTGCTCAGGGTGATCGTCCCCAAGGTGATCGTGCTCAGGGTGATCGTCCCCCGGGTGACGGCGAGGGCGATGACCGCCTGGGTCGCAGTCGCCGTCGGCGCCGTGGCCGTGATCGGTTCGAGGGTGGCCGTGAGGGTGGCCGTGAGGGTGGCCGCGACGGTTCTCGCGACGGTTCTCGCGACGGTGCCCGCGACGGTGCCCGCGACAATGGCGGCCCTCG
>WLRQ01000004.1 GCA_009697815.1 Actinomycetota bacterium | reverse complement strand
CCCTCGTACCGCGCGAGGTAGAGCGTGAGGCGCTCCGGATCTTCGGCCTCCATCGCCCGCCACATGCGTTGGAAGTAGGCCAGGCCACGTGGGGTGAACCTGTCGCGGAGTGCTGTCTCGACATAGATCGCGTGGAATGCGGGGAGATCGTCGTAGGTGCCATGGGTGATCTCGACCCCGGACTTCTCGGCCTTCTTGATGTTGCGCCGCCAGAGCTGGTTGAACGAGGCGAGCAGATCGTCCTCAGTGCGTCCGACGAGCGGGACCTGGAAGACATAGCGAGGCTGCACATCGCCGAAGCCGGCCCCGGTGTCGGCCTTTTGGGTCCAGCCGAGGGCGCGCAGCCGGTCGGCCACCGCGAGTGCGTCCGGCCAGGTCTCGTCGGGTGCCACCTCGCGAAGGCGATGCGCCGAGCCCTCGGCGATCGCGGCCTTGAGGGTGTCGGCATCCCATCGGCGGACCGCGACCATCGGCCCCAGCTTCACCGCGAAGGCGCCGATCGCTTTCAGATGCTGGGCAAGGGGCTCGAGCCATGCGGCCAGGTCGAGACCGGTGCGCTCGCCCGTCCAGTCGATATCGGGGCCTTCGGGCAAGTAGGCCAGGAACCGCTTGACCTTCGGCACCTGCCGCAGCAGCACCAGAGCGGCGCCGACAAGAGTGTCGGATTCGTCGAACCAGCCGAGAGATGCGTGGGCCCATTCGGCTTTCGCTCCAGCCCAGCTCGGCAGTTGCAGGAAGGAGATCGTGGCCTGGCCCGATCGCGCTCGGACGTAGGCCAGATGCTCGTCCGGCGTGATGCGGCGGACGGTGAGCGGCGAGGTGGGAGGCATCGGGACGAGCCTACGGCCGCGGGGCGCACTCGTCCCTGGGCTCGCCATCAGAGGGTGACGTCGACCACGACCGGTGCGTGGTCACTCGGTGGCGTGGTGCCCTTGGCTCCGGGCTTGCGCGCATCCCGGTCGACATAGGCATCGGTGACGGCTGTGGCGAACGAGGGAGACGCATAGGCAAGGTCAATTCGCATGCCCTTGTTCTTCGGGAACGCGAGCTGGCGGTAGTCCCAGAAGGTGTAGGCGATGCCGTACTTCAGGGCTCGCGGCCTGATCTCGAGGAGACCGAGGTCCTCGAGCGCGGTAAGTGCCGCGCGCTCGGCGGCGGTGACGTGTGTCGACTGCCCGAACTCCGCGAGATCCCAGACGTCGGCGTCGGTGGGCGCGACATTGAAATCGCCGAGGATCGCCAGGGGGATCTCGCGCCCGAGTTCAGCTCGCGCGACCTCGCGCAGCACCGAGAGCCACTCGAGTTTGTAGGCGTAGTGCGGGTCGTCGACCCCGCGGCCGTTCGGGACATACAGCGACCACACGCGCACGCCGCCGCAGGTAGCGCCGATGGCTCGCGGCTCGATGCTGCCGTCGAACTCGGGCTGGTCGGGAAGGTCGCGGACGATGTCATTGAGCCCCACCCGCGAGAGGATCGCGACGCCGTTCCAGCGTCCGTCGCCGTGGGCGGCCACCTCGTAGCCGAGGGCCTCGACCGCGGCGACGGGGAACTGCGCGGCAGGCACCTTGAGCTCTTGCAGGCACAGGACGTCGGG
The DNA here is from genome assembly GCA_009697815.1 of Actinomycetota bacterium. GTDB lineage: Bacteria > Actinomycetota > Actinomycetes > S36-B12 > CAIYMF01 > Longivirga. The sequence goes on along the minus strand of WLRQ01000004.1, from coordinate 70,618 downwards.
CGCGGCCGACTCGAGCCAGGCCACGAGCCGGTCGGTCCGGGTGGTGACGGAGTTGATGTTCCAGGTTGCGATGCGCACTCGGTGATCCTCCCACCGAGGGACCGCTGGAGGGTCAGCCTGATCGGCGGTTTGGGCCTCGGACCGCCGGGCGGGTAGCCTTGCCCCCACGTGCCCGGTCTCGTACCGGCGTCCCCGATGGGTCGTCGTGAGCCGGGCGTGACGCTTAGACCCTCCTGCCACGGAGAGACCGTGGCCGCTAAGTCCAGAGGAGGTGGGTACGCATGCGTCATTACGAGGTCATGGTGATCCTCGACCCCGATCTTGAGGAGCGCACCGTCGCTCCCAGTCTCGAGACGTTCTTGAACGTCGTGAAGGCTGACGGCGGGACCGTCGACAAGGTAGATATCTGGGGCCGTCGACGCCTCTCGTTCGAGATCAACAAGAAGTCCGAGGGCATCTACGCCGTTCTCGACCTCACGTGCAACCCGTCCGCAGTTCAGGAGTTGGACCGTCAGCTCAACCTGAACGAGGCCGTGCTTCGCACCAAGGTCATGCGCCCGGAACTTCGCTAAACATCCACAGTTCGCGGCTGACCCCTCCCCAGGTGTCAGTCCGCACCCGTAAGGTCCGGCTTAGTCCGATCACCTGACACCTTCCACTCGAGGCGGTAACACCATGGCCCAGGGCGACATCAACGTCACGATCGTCGGGAACCTCACGAGCGATCCCGAGTTGCGGTTCACCCCGAGTGGGGCTGCGGTGGCCAGTTTCACCGTCGCATCCAGTCCTCGTGTGCTCGACAAGGCCACGAACGAGTGGAAGGACGGCGACACCGTCTTCATGCGGTGTTCGGTGTGGCGTCAGTACGCCGAGAACGTCGCCGAGTCCCTCACCCGAGGGACGAAGGTGATCGTCACGGGCGTGTTGAAGCAGCGCAGCTACGACAACCGCGAAGGTGCCAAGGTCACGGTCATCGAAATGCAGGTCGACCACGTTGGTCCGGCACTGCAGTACGCAACCGCCAAGGTCACCAAGGCGGCTCGTGGAGGTGGCGGTTTCGGTGGCGACTCGGGCGGCTTCGGTGGCGACTCCGGTGGCCAGAACTCCGACCCGTGGGCTAGTCAGCCCGCGGGTCAGGGCAGCGGTGGCGGTGGCGGCAACGCGGCCGGCGGCGGTGCCTGGAGTGGTGGCGCACCGGCGTACGACGAGCCCCCGTTCTAGATCCGGATCTTCAGTACGACCCCGATCGCAGCGCGACCGGGTGACCCACGCACCACCCCATCCCGGCATAACGCCGGGCTCCCCAGTTAAGGAGCACCACGATGGCTAAGCCTGTTCTTCGCAAAGTGAAGAAGAAGGTCTGCATCTTCTGCAAGGAGAAGGTCAAGCACGTCGACTACAAGGACACCCCGCTGCTCCGGAAGTACATCTCCGACCGCGGCAAGATCCGTGCCCGTCGCGTGAGTGGCAACTGCACCCAGCACCAGCGCGATGTCGCCATGGCAGTGAAGAACGCCCGCGAGGTCGCACTGCTCCCCTACACCTCAACCGCCCGCTGACGAAGGAGGCGACAACGACATGAAGCTCATCCTCACTCAGGACGTCAACGGTCTCGGCGCCCCCGGCGACGTGGTCGAGGTCAAGGACGGTTACGGCCGCAACTACCTGCTCCCCCGTGGTCTCGCGACCGCGTGGACCAAGGGTGGCGAGAAGCAGGTCGCACAGATCCAGCGTGCCCGTGCGGTGCGCGAGGTCCGCGACCTCGACGACGCCAAGGCGATCAAGAGCTCCCTCGAGGGCCTCAAGGTCACCCTGGGCGCTCGTACCGGCGACACCGGACGTCTCTTCGGAGCGATCACCGTGTCCGACATCGTCGAGGCGGTCACGGCCGCTGGCGGCCCGTCCGTCGACAGGCGCAAGGTCACGATCCTCACCCCGATCAAGACCGTCGGCTCGCACAAGATCGAGGTTCGCGTGAACCCCGAGGTGCTCGCCTCCCTGAGCGTCGAGGTTGTCAGCGCCTGAGGGCGCTGTCCACCCCTCGCTCGCACGAACGAACGTCCGCAGAACGGGCCGGTACTCCCTCGGGAGTGTCGGCCCGTTCTCATGCGGTGAGCTCGACCGATTTGGGGATTTTTGGGCAATTTTGCGGGTGTTCACGCGTCGTGCCGACCCGCCCGGTGTTCAGTGGGTGGACAGAACCCAAAGAACTTTCTCTCCCCAGGTACGCAGGCGCATCAGCGCAGGTCACAGCCCTAGCGCGTGGTGAATCCGTTGGTTATCCCAGGGTTGTCCACAGGGATTTCACCCCCCTTCCGGCGCGTCGTCCCCAAGTTTTCCCCACGCTTATCCACACGGCACATTGAGTCCTGGAAGGAACCGCCCTACGTTCACCAGTGCACTGTCAGACGCGCGGAGTACACCTGGTGACGAGGTGCCCGAATCCGCGTCCGCAGCGGTCTCGATCAGCCCGACCCGAGTAGTGCCCCGAGGAGTTGCCAGGTGAGTGTCGTCGAGCTGTCCCCTCGTGAGAGCTCGGGCTCCCCCGACCGCACCCCACCCCAGGACATCGCCGCGGAGCAGTCGGTCATTGGGGCGATGTTGCTGAGCAAGGACGCCATCGCGGATGTCGTCGAGAGTCTGCGCGAGGGCGACTTCTACCGCCCGGCGCACCAGTTGATCTATGCCGCGATCCTTGACCTCTACGGCCGCGGCGAGCCCGCGGATGCCGTCACTGTCTCTGCCGAGCTCACCCGTATCGGAGAACTCGGACGTGTCGGCGGTGCGCCCTACCTCCACACCCTTGTCGCCTCAGTTCCCACCGCCGCCAACGCCGGCTACTACGCCCGCATCGTGTCCGAGCGAGCGATCCTGCGCCGCCTCGTTGAGGCGGGCACGCGCATCGTCCAGATGGGCTATGCCGGTGACGGTGACGTCGACATGATCGTCGACCGCGCCCAGGCCGCGGTCTACGACCTCACCGACCAGCGCACCAGCGAGGACTACCTCTCCCTCGCCGAGATCATGCCCGGCACCCTCGAGGAGATCGACGCGATCGCCTCGCGCGGTGGCGTCATGGCGGGGGTGCCCACCGGGTTCGCCGATCTTGACACCCTCACCAACGGCTTCCACCCCGGTCAGATGATCATCATCGCGGCGCGGCCCGCGATCGGTAAGTCCACCGTCGGGCTCGATCTGGCCCGCTCGGCCTCGATCCGCCACGGTCTCACCAGCGCGATCTTCAGCCTGGAGATGAGCCGCAATGAGATCGCGATGCGCCTGCTCTCGGCTGAGGCCTCGATCGCCCTCAACCACCTCCGCGCCGGCACGATGAGTGACGCCGACTGGCAGAAGCTCGCCCGCAAGATGAGTGCCGTCTCCGAGGCGCCGCTGTTCATCGACGATTCCCCGAACATGACCATGATGGAGATCCGCGCGAAGTGCCGCCGCCTCAAGCAGCGTCACGATCTTCGTCTGGTGGTCATCGACTACCTGCAGTTGATGAGTTCGGGTAAGAAGGTCGAGAGCCGTCAGCAGGAGGTCTCGGAGTTCTCCCGGTCGCTCAAGCTGCTCGCGAAAGAGCTTCAGGTGCCGGTCGTCGCGATCAGCCAGCTCAACCGCGGCCCCGAGATGCGCACGGACAAGCGCCCGATGATGAGCGATCTGCGCGAATCGGGTTCCCTCGAGCAGGACGCAGACATGGTGATCTTGCTCCACCGCGAGGATGCCTACGAGCGTGAGTCACCGCGCGCGGGTGAGGCCGACTTCATCGTCGCCAAGCACCGCAACGGCCCCACGAGCACGATCACCGTCGCGTTCCAGGGCCACTACTCCCGGTTCGTCGATATGGCGCAGGCCTGACCCCACGTGGCGTAGTCATCGTGGCGGTCGGCGATTGCGGAGCAGCACGGGTTGCCATCACGCGTCGGCGTCCCATTGCCAGGCATCATTCGATCTGCTCGGGTGTCTGTGGTTCCTGCGAGAAGGAAAGGTGACCACCATGAACATCGCGTGTGCGCTGCGGCGCTCCGCGCTGGAGGCGCCCGAGAAGATCGCGGTTCGCCACGGCGATGTTGAGCTCACCTATCGCGACCTAGCGGCCCAGTCGGCGGCCTTCGCAGGATTCCTACGTCAGCGTGGGATCGGCCCTGGCGACCGCGTCGGGATCCTGATGCACAACGAGCCGGAGTGGCTGACCGCCATGGTGGGGATCTGGATGGTGGGCGCCGTCGTCGTGCCCTTCAACTACATGGCGCACCCTGCGGCGATCCGCCATGTCACCGTCGACGCCGATGTCAAGGTGATTGTCACACCAGCGAACGATGTCGCCCGACTGCTTGAGGGAGTCGTCGGGCTGCCGGTGGAGGCTTCCGTGGTGTCCGTCGGAGAGGCCGAAGGTGCCGCATTCGTGTGGTCGGAAGCGCTCGCGAATGCTGACCCTGTCGCGGACGTGGCGCCTCGTCTCGACTCCGACGACGCGATTCTGATGTACACCAGCGGGTCCACCGGTAGTCCGAAGGGCGTGCGCCAGACGCATCGCAACAGCACGGCGATCGTCGAAGCCGAGATCGACATGTGGTCGCTGACCGCCGCCGACCACGCCCTTGTGTGCACGCCCTTGTTCCATGTCGGCGGACTCCAGCTGATCGCGTTGCCGATCCTCATGGTCGGCGGCACCGTCACGCTGCGCCGCTGGAAGGTGGCGGAGTACATCGCCGACGTTCAGCGCTTGCAGCCCACGTTCACCGCGCTGGTCGCCGCGATGATGATCGACATCGTCCACGAGCTTGACGGCCATCCGATGCCGCTGCCTTCGATCCGCGTGTGCGCGATCGGAGGCAGTGCGCTCCCGCAGAGCAGGCTTCGTCAACTCACCGAGCTCACCGGCATCGTTCCCGTCAACATCTACGGACAGACCGAGCAGATGGGTGTCTCGATCACCGAGCCGATCAACGAGGCGCGACGAGAAGGCTCGTTGGGTAAGCCGATGCGGCACATCGTCGACACTCGCGTCGTCGTGCCGGACAGCAGTCCGCCGGTCGACGTGGAAGTCGGTGAGGTGGGCGAGCTGTGGGTGCGGGGCGACGCAGTGACCCCCGGCTACTGGCAGCTCCCTGCGACCAACGCCGAGAAGTTTGTCGATGGCTGGCTTCGCACGAGCGACTTGGTTCGGTTCGACGAGGATGGCTTTGTCTTCTACGTCGATCGCACTGATGACATGATCATCAGCGGTGGTGAGAACGTGTTCCCGCAAATGGTCGAGGGCTTCCTGGCGGCTTGCCCCCTAGTCGCCGAAGTGGCGGTCATCGGCACGCCCCATGAACGGCTCTCCAGCCAGGTGACGGCCATCATCGTGCCAACGACGACCGGCGTACGGGTTGAAGACATCGTCGCGTACTGCGATTCTGAACCCAATCTCCGCGGGCTCCAGCGACCGCGCCGGATCGAAATCGTCCAGGAGATTCCCCGCACGGCTACCAACAAGATCGACCGACCACAACTGAAGAAGCAGTTCGCCTGACCGCGCGGCCTCACGGGGCGACGATCTCGCGTCTGCCGCTGTCCTAGCTGGCAACATCCACCTCATCGGCCCACGCCGTATGTTGATGACCACCGATGAGAAGAGGTGACGTGTGTCGAACACGACCACACGGGGTGAGGTTCGTCTCGAGCGCGACGGACCTGTTGCGACGTTGACCTTGGATCGAGAGAGCGCGCATAACGCGCTCACCGTCCACATGATCAGATCCCTGGCCGAGCACATCGAGACCCTCAGGGCCGACACCGAGGTCCGCGCGATCGTGCTCACGGGCGCGGGTTCTCGATCGTTCTGCGCGGGCGGCGATTTGGGTGAGCTGATCCCGCGCCTCACGGCGGGCGAGCTCGAGATCCTCGTGCCTGACCCGAGCAAACGGTTCTTCTCCGACGTCTTCGTTCCGATCATCGCTGCTGTCAACGGGATCTGCGTCGCCGGCGGCCTCGAGCTCCTGCTCGGCACGGACCTCCGGATCGCCTCGTCGCGCGCGTCGTTCGGTCTCCCTGAGGTCAAGGTCGGCATGATCCCGGGTGGGGGAAGCCACGTGCGCCTACCCCAGCAGGTGGGCTGGCCGGCAGCGATGCACCTACTTCTGACCGGCGAGAGCATCGACGCCCTGCGGGCCTTGCAGATAGGGCTCGTCGGAGAGGTCGTGGAACCCGATCGCGTGTTGCCTCGTGCCCAGGAGTTGGCCAGGCTCATCGCCGCCAATGCGCCGATTGCGGTGCGTACGGCCAAGGAGATTGCCGTCCGTGCGCTGGGCAATGAGCCCAGGTTCGCCCTCGAGGCTGCACTCAACGAGCGCGTCCTGCGCACGCAGGACGCCCAGGAGGGTCCGCTGGCTTTCACTGAGAAGCGGCCGCCCCGCTTCCAGAACCGCTGACCAGAGCCACCGAAGGAGTCCCATGACCGCCGACTTGCCGTCCACCGTGCACGCCGAAAGCCGCGACCTCGTCGAGTCGGTCTTCCAGGCTGTCGAGGGGGTCGCCGCTGCGTTCCCTCGCGCGAGATTCCTCCAGCGTGCGCGGGAGCGCGGGAATGCCAGCGAGCTGTGGCAGGCGCTGGTCGACGCGGGTCTGCTGGCCATCGGGATTCCCGAGGAGCGCGGCGGTGCGGGCGGCGGCCTGACCGGCAACACCGCCGTGATGGAGGCTCTGTCGCGAGCGGGCATACCGCCTTTGCTCTACTCCCTGACCTCCTTCTCGCGCGAGGCGATCCTGAAGTTCGGCACTGAGCAGCAGATCCAGGACCACGTCCTGCCGACCATCACCGGTGAGCGAAAGATCTGTTTCGGCGTGACCGAGCCCGAGGCGGGAACCAACTCCTTCGCCCTTCGTACCATCGCCACACCTACCCCTGGCGGTTATCGCATCTCGGGCCAGAAGGTCTTCATCTCAGGCGCCGATGAGGCCGACCACATCTTGCTTCTCGCGCGCACCGCCCCCCCGGGAGAAAGGCTCAGTCGCACGAGTGGCTTCGGGCTGTTCATGGTCGATCTGTCCCTGCCCGGGATCCACCTGAACCGACTCGACATCGAGTGGTACGCCCCCGAGAACCAGTTCGAGGTCTTCTTCGACGAGGTCGAGGTGCCTGCTGACGCGCTGATCGGCGAGGACGGCATGGGCTTCGACTACCTGCTCTCCAGCCTCAACCAGGAGCGGATCGTTATCGCCGCCTGGGCCTTGGGGCTGGGCAACTACGCCCTCGAGAAGGCAGTGTCCTACGCCCAGGTGCGGGCACCGTTCGGCACGCCCATCGGTGCCAATCAAGCCGTTCAACACCCACTGGCCTTGGCGAAAGTGGAGATGGAAGCCGCGCGAACGATGATGTACGCCGGTGCCGCGGGCTACGACTCGGGCACCGACGCCGGACATCTCGCCAACATGGCCAAACTTCTCGGTAGTCGCGCTGCGCTCGCGGCCGTCGAGGCCTCGATCCAGACCCACGGCGGCTCCGCCTTTGTCTACGAGACTGATGTCATCACCCTGTGGCCCATGATCCGCGTTCTGCAGATCGCCCCGCTCAACAACGAGTCGATCCTGAACTACATCAGCGAGCGGATGCTCGGGCTCCCGCGCAGCTGAACCAGGGGCACGATGTCGCGTTGGCGGGTGTGCGGCAGTGACGCCCGGCCTCACCTGCGCAGGACGGAGGCAGTCGTTCACGGCCAGCTCGCAGCGGTTTGGCAGCAGGATGCCAAGAAGGAGATTTATGTTGGCCTCTCCCCACTAACTCCACAAGGAAATGAGACGTCGATGGGCCGCGGTCTGCTGGTTGCCGCAAGTGCATGCCTGGTCCTGCTCGTTGCGGGCTGTGGGACTTCACAGCCTGCAAGCGACACGACAGCTCAATCGACGGGGGCTGCTGGAGTGCCAAGCCAGCACACCTTTGAAGCCGATCACTTCGCTGCCAATGCGATTGTGGGTGACGTTGCCACTGAGCCCTGCACTCTCAGCGGCGGAACCACGACAACATGTGCGCGAGTGACGGTGGCTGGCTACCCCAGCACCTACCAGGTTGGCCCGTTCTGCCCCGCCACCATCACCACGACGGCACAGGATGCCGGCATCTGGTTTGACGGCTCGGGTGTCTACAACCTCGACGGCCCCTTCATCAAGAACCTTGCCCAGTTCTACAGCGACAGCGAATGGAAGCTGTACGACAGTGCTGGGAACGTGAATGTCACCAATACCAAGGAAGCCTTCGACGGTGCGGCGCGGCCAGATGTCGCCGTGCAGTACCAAAATCACTGCGTTGAAGGCCGGCTCGCATGGTTGACCGGTGGCAAGGCGATTCAGACCACCATGCTCATTCCCATCTCGCCGACGAAGGCATCAAGCGCCTCGTCCGCACATCCCGGCAATTTCGGAATCACTCTTGATGGCGTAGTGATTGCTGCATCGGCTCCGGTCGATGCCATCCTCGGCGCCCACACCATCGCCGCATTCGATCACTGTGGTGGTCACTACAACCCCATTGAGGGGTATCACCTCCACGGAGTGATGGGGTGCGGCCATCTTGAAGGCGATGATGCCGACGGCGACACGAAGATGTTCGGTTACGCCGCCGACGGCTACCCCATTCACCTTCCCCTTGAGGGCGCAGCGTTGAGTGCCGCAAACCTTGATGACTGCAATGGCCACTCAACTGCGAGCGAGGGGTACCACTACCACGCCAATGGCGCCGCCAAGAACGCCATATTGCCGTGCCTCATGGGCGAGTACGACATATCAACTAGGGCGGGTGGACCTCCACCAGGGGGGCCGCCGCCTAGTGGGTAGTCGCAGCAGACGTTCGGCATATCGATCAGGCCAGAATCCGACGTGACCGATGAATGTGACAGCGCTTCATCGACCGACGTGCCGGCCGTCAACTAGTCTCACCTTCTGTGAGCACCGCAATGATTGTCGCGACCGCGGTGCCGCTCGCACTCCTGTGCCTGATCGTGGTTCTCGGTCGCAATGCCCGTCGGCTCGCCCCGCTGATCATCGCCGCTCTCCTGTGGGGATTCGCGATCACCTGGCCGCTAGTCACGGTCAACTCCCGGTGGGTCCAAGCTCTCGGCGTCACATCCCTGATCGTCCTCGGCGCGCCGATCATCGAGGAGATCGGCAAGGCCCTTGCCTTGCCTTTCGTCGAGATCTCCCACCGCTGCTCGTGGTTCGTCGATGGTGCCGTACTCGGCCTCGCTGCGGGTACGGGGTTCGCGATCCGCGAGAACTGGGTCTACCTCCAGGGAACTGGCGCGGAAGACGGGCTGGGCCTGGCCATTGCCCGGATCTCCTCGGCGAACCTCATGCATGCTGGGTGCACCGCTATCGTCGGCGCGGCACTCGTCGCGACGGCCGGGCGGCGGTGGTTCACCAGGATCCCCTTCGCCCTGGGCGCGCTGCTGGTCGCGATGACACTGCACTCGATATTCAACCGTCTCACCCAGCACGACGGTGTGTCGGCGCTGGTGGTCACACTTGTCGGCCTTCTGGTGTTTGCCATAGCGGCTGCGCTCGTGGCTCTCGGCATCCCGCTGTCGGCGCGGTGGGTTCGCGAGGATCTCAAGATCGCAGGCGCGACTGCCAGCGAGCAAGCCGCCCTGGTGGGCGGAGGCAAGGTCGACGCCTTGCTCGACCAGTTCGAGGGCCGTTACGGGACACAGGCGGCGGCCAAAGCTGAGCAGCTGATCAAGATCCAGCGCACCCTTGCTATTGGGCGCCACTCGGGCCGCGCGGACGCTGCCCAGCTGGCCGCCCTCGAACTCCAGGTGAACGACCTTCGCCGTGACATCGGCCTGTTCGCCATGATGTGGCTGCGATCTCACCTGCCGGTCGACGACTTGGCGGGCGGGATGTGGTCGCACCTCGACGAAGGACTCAGCACTGTCCCCACAGGCGCGCAGGTCACAGGTGAGTCACCGCCTCCTGCGGCCTCGGGGCTCTGGGCTCGCCTCGGCGATGTCGGCGGCGTAGCTGACGCCGACGGAGCGCAGGGTGTCGGCCCGACCGAGGCCGGTCTCGATGGTAGGCAGGTCTAGATTGCTCTTCGATATGAGTGCCGAGCTGTCGCGCCAGGGTAGATCCAGGTTGAGGGAAGGAGCGCACTGATGATGTGCGCACAGTGCGACGAGACTGCCCGTGGGGTGTGCCGCTTCTGCGGCCGCGGTGTGTGCGGCACCCATCACGCCGCAATGCCCTTCATCATCACCGTGTTCGGCGAGGATCCGCCCCGATCGATCGTCGTCGGCGGCACGCTGTGGTGCCAGGTGTGTCGACCTCAGCCGGAGCCGATCGCGATGCCGGAGCTGGCATGAGCGGCGATGGGATGTTCGATCGTCTACACGATCGCCTTGGTGAGGAGCACACCGATTCCCCGCTCACCCTGTCGGATCTGCTGGACTTCCCCGATGACGAACGTGCGGTAGTCCGTCACATCATGAGGGCCAAGCACCCCGAGCGAGCCCACGAGGTCGCGGCCGGGCTCGGCCTGTCGACTGAGGAGTTTGCCAGGATCGTGGGGTCGCTGAGTATCCGCGGGGTCGTCATCACCGTCGACGACTGCCTGCGGATTGCACCGATGCAGAGCAACGCGCGCGTGAACCCGGGTGGTGTGTGGGGCAAACTCGGAGACCTCTGAGGGCGGGCGTCGCGCGTAGCGATCCCATCGTCGAGACCGAGCCCCACGTGTCCAGCCTGGTGGCCGCGCTGTCGCCTCATTACGCTGCGAGGATGTTCCTCACCTTCCGTTCCCCCTCCCGCTACGTGCAGGGACCTGACGCCACCTCGCAGCTCGGTCGCCAGCTTCAGCTGATGGGCCTCACCGGCCCGGCACTGATCCTCGCCAGTGCCGGATCGCGCGCCAGAAGTGGATCGCTATGGGCTGAAAGCCTTGCCGCCGCTGGAATCCCGCTGGTGGTTCACGAATTCGGCGGGGAGTCCTCGCAAGACGAGATCGATTCGGGTGTGGCGGCGGCACGTGCGTCCGGGGCCGAGGTGATCGTCGGAGCAGGAGGGGGCAAGACCCTCGACACCGCGCGAGCGATCGCCGGCACCCTGGGCCTCGCGGTGGTGAGCTGCCCGACCCTCGCCTCGAACGACGCTCCGTGCGCCGCGGTCTCGGTGATCTACACGCCAGACTCCGTCTACGAGCGTTTGATCTTCTACCCGCGCAATCCTGATCTCGTACTCGTTGACACCACGATCATTGCCAACGCCCCCCGGCGCTATCTCGTGTCGGGCATGGGCGATGCGCTCGCCACGTGGTTCGAGGCGCGCACGGTGGCTGAGGCTCGCACCCCCAATCAAGTGGGTGGTCTCACGACGATCACGGCGAAGGCCCTCGCTCGCCTGTGTTACGACACCCTCATCGCCGACGGGCTGGAGGCAGCGAACGCTGTGGATGCGCGCGCCGTCACCCCGGCCCTCGAGCGCATCGTCGAGGCAAACACGTTGCTCTCGGGCCTGGGCTTCGAGTCAGGTGGTCTCGCAATCGCACATTCGGTGCACAACGGCCTGACCACCGCGGGTCCGACCCACGCCTATCTGCATGGTGAGAAGGTTGCCTTTGGCCTCGTGGTGCAACTTGTCGTCGAGGGGCAGTCGTCGGACGAGATCGACACCGTGATCAGGTTCTGTCGGTCGGTTGGTCTGCCGACAACCTTGGGTGGCCTTGGCCTCGCCGACGCCGACGATGACACCATCCGCGTCATCGCCGAGCGCACTGTGGCAGAGGGAGAAACGGCCCACAACGAGCCCTTCGGGGTGTCGGCCCGGATGATCGCCGACGGGATCCGCGCCGCGGATGCACGATCACGGACTATGGCCTGACTCGGGCGGAGCACAGGACACCTTGCACGAGTCCTGGACGACACCCTTGCCTCGAGGCTGACCCCTGGCGGTGAGGCGTTCCCGCATGCGTAGGGTTCGTCCATGACTGGCCACACCCCGCGCCTGCGCGAGACCCTCACGCGTCTGCCCGCCTACGCCGCAGGACGTCCGCCGTCAGGGCAGTCCGATCTCACGCCCTACAAGCTGTCCAGCAATGAGAACCCCCACCCGCCGCTACCGGGTGTGCTCGAGGCGATCGCGACGGCGGCTGCATCGACCAACCGCTACCCAGACCCGTCCGCGTCGGCGCTGGTCGATGCCTTGGCTGAGCGATACGACGTGCCGCGCGACCACATCGCACTCGGCACTGGGTCGGTCGGCCTGTTGCAGCAGGTGGTGCAGATCTCCGCTGGGCCGGGCGACGAGGTGATGTTCGCGTGGCGGTCCTTCGAGGCCTACCCGATCATGACGATCATCTCCGGCGCGACTCCCGTGCGCGTTCCATTGCGTGCGGACGAGACGCACGACCTCGACGCCATGGCTGAGGCCATCACCGAACGCACACGCTTGATCTTCATCTGCACCCCGAACAACCCCACCGGCACCGTCGTGGGTCAGGCGGAGCTCGATCGCTTTCTCGACCGGGTGCCCGGCGATGTGCTCGTGATCATCGATGAAGCCTATGTCGAGTTCGGTCGCGACCCCGATGCGGCGGAAGGGATCGAGACTTACCGAAACCGGCCGAACGTCGCCGTCCTTCGCACCTTCTCCAAGGCCTATGGCCTGGCAGCGCTTCGCGTCGGATTCGCGATCGCACATCCCGAGGTGGCGCGCGGGCTGCGGCAGACGGCGGTGCCGTTCGGCGTCTCGACGATCGCGCAGGCTGCGGCGATCGCGTCCTTGCGCGCCGAGGAGGCGTTACTAGCTCGCGTCGACACACTCGTCGTCGAGCGTACGAGGGTCGAAGCGGCGCTGGCCGATCAGGGCTGGCGCGTGCCGCCGAGCCAAGCGAACTTCGTGTGGCTTCGGTTCGGCGATCGCACGGCCGATTTCCTTACCGCCTGTGAAGGGGTCAACCTCGCGGTGCGTCCCTATGGCGAGGAGGGGGTGCGGATCACCATCGGCGAGGTCGAGGCCAACGACCGCTTCCTGGCCGTGGTCCGCGAGTTCGCCCCAGAGCCCGACGCTGTCGACGAAGGCTAGCCTCACTGCCTTGTGCTAGTTCTGTGCACGATTGCGCGCGGTGGAGGTTTGGTAAGCCTTAGCAACGCGATGCGAATCACATCAAAGACCTCTCTTCGCGCGCCCGCACACGGCAAAGTGATCTTCGCACGGCCGCGTGCGCCGTCGGATGCCGGAGGAGTCGTCGATGAATGCGTTGGATCTCGCCCGATGGCAGTTCGGAATCACCACGATTTATCACTTTCTCTTTGTTCCCTTGACCATCGGCTCCGCGTCGCTGGTGGCCATCATGCAGACGGCCTGGTACCGAACCGGCGATGAGAAGTGGCTCAAGGCGACCAAGTTCTTCGGAAAGCTCCTCTTGATCAACTTCGCGATGGGTGTCGTGACTGGCATCGTCCAGGAGTTCCAGTTCGGGATGGCCTGGAGTGATTACTCCCGTTTCGTCGGGGACATCTTCGGAGCGCCGCTCGCGGTTGAGGGGTTGGCCTCGTTCTTCCTGGAGTCGACGTTCCTGGGCTTGTGGATCTTCGGCTGGGACCGCTTGCCTCGTGGGCTCCACCTCGCGACGATCTGGCTGGCCGCCTTCGGCACGCTGCTCTCCGCCTACTTCATCCTCGCGGCGAACTCCTTCATGCAACATCCCGTGGGATACGTCCTGAACCCCGAGACCAAGCGCGCCGAACTCACCGACTTCGGGGCGCTGCTGTTCCAGAACACCGCCTACACCACCTTCTTCCACACGATCGCGTCGTGCTTCCTGGTGTCGGGAACGATGCTCGTCGGCGTGAGCCTCTGGTTGATGATGGGCAAGAAGTCGGCCGACGCAATGCGGAAAACCCTCGGCCTCGGCCTGATCACGGTGATCGTCGCCGGACTTGGCACCGTTGTCTCCGGAGATGCCCAGGCGCGCATCATGGTGCAGCAGCAGCCGATGAAGATGTCGGCCGCAGAGGGCCTGTTCGACACGGCCCAGCCGGCGCCGTTCAGCCTGGTCACGGTGGGCCCGATGGACGGCACGAGTGCCTCCTGGTCGCTCGACATCCCGGGGCTTCTCTCGTTCATGGCGACCGGCGACTGGAACGGGGAGGTCGAAGGGATCAACCAACTGCAGGCGAAGTACGAGCAGAAGTACGGGCCGGGTGAATACGCCCCCTACGTCCCGCTCGTGTTCTGGGCGTTCCGCGCGATGATCGGGCTCGGGATGCTCGCTGTCCTGTTCGCAGTCTTCGTATGGTGGAAGACCCGCAAGGGTCGTACTCCTTCCGGGAAGTGGCTGCGCTATGCCGCGGTGACCTCGACCCTGTTCCCGCTCTTCGGCATCTCGGCAGGGTGGATCTTCACGGAGATGGGACGCCAACCGTGGATCGTCTTCGGGATGATGAAGACCGAAGCCGGAGTGTCACCGACGCTGGGCGTTGTCAGCGTGCTGATCTCGATCGTGACGTTCACGCTGCTCTACGGCGTTCTCGCGGTTATTGAAGTCGGGCTCATCATCCGCGCGGTGAAGATCGGGCCGCCGGACACCGTGGAACTGCTCCCGGTGGACGACGACGCCGACAACGGCCGCACACTCACCTTCTCGTACTGATGGACTAGGGAGACCTGACATGTCCTGGGAGACACTCCAGATCGTCTGGTTCGTGCTGATCGCCGTGCTCTGGGTCGGCTATTTCGTGTTGGAGGGCTTCGACTTCGGCGTCGGCGTACTCCTACCGATCGTGGCGAAGAGTGACGCCGAGCGGCGGACCGTCATCACGACCCTCGGCCCCCTCTGGGACGGCAACGAGGTCTGGCTTCTCGTCGCCGGCGGGGCGACTTTCGCCGCATTTCCCGAGTGGTACGCCACCCTCTTCAGCGGGTTCTATCTCGCGCTTCTCCTGATTCTTGTCGCGCTCATCGTGCGCGGGGTTGCGTTCGAGTACCGAAGCAAGCGCGGCAATGCCTCGTGGCGCCGCCGCTGGGACATCGCGATCACGGTGAGCTCGTTCCTTCCCGCTCTGTTGTGGGGTGTCGCGTTCGCCAACATCGCGCGCGGTACGCCACTCCAACTCGACGCGAACGGCAACAGCCAGTACGTCGGCACGTTCTGGGACCTCCTCAACCCCTACGCACTCCTGGGAGGTCTCACCACCCTCGCGCTGTTCACCACGCATGGCGCTGTGTTCCTGGCACTCAAGACCGACGGTGACATCCGCGTGCGCGCCAACAAGATCGCCGGCCAGGCCGGACTTGTGGCTGCACTTCTCGCGGTGGTCTTCGGGCTGTGGACTCAGTTGTCATACAGCCAGAACGCCCTGAGCTGGCTGCCGCTGGGCCTCGCTGTGGTGTCGTGGCTCGGAGCGCTTGCGGCCAATCGATTCGGACGTGAGGGCTGGGCCTTCCTTGCCTCCGCGATCACGCAGGGCGGGGTTGTGATCTTCCTGTTCACGGCGCTCTACCCGTACGTCATGCCGAGCTCGATCGACCCAGCCGCATCGCTGACGATCACCAACGCATCGAGCACTGAATACACGCTCAAGGTGATGACGATCGTTGCGCTCGTCATGACACCGGTGGTCCTGTGTTATCAGGCCTACACCTACTGGGTCTTCCGCAAGCGGTTGCACCCGAGCCAGATCCCTGATCCCGGACACGGGTCGCTGGATCTGCCGCACGAGATCAACGTCTAGCTCGCCCTGATGCCGCGTCCGCTCGACCCACGACTGATTCGCTATGCCCGAGGGGTGCGAACCCTGTTGATCGGCTCGGTCGTGGTCGCATCATCGACGGCGGTGCTCGTCGTCATCCAGGCCTTCTGCCTCGCGGATGTCATCTCACGGGTCTTTCTTGACGGTGAGTCGCTGGACCAAACCGTCGCCGTGCTGGTGCTCCTCGGCTCGGTAGTGCTCGCGCGCGCACTCCTCGCGCTGATCGGGGAGACGCTCTCTCAGCGCGCGGCCACGCGCACCTCCGCGCAACTGCGCGCCGCGCTACTCGGTCATGTTGTCAGGCTCGGCCCCGTGTGGCTCTCGGGCGAGCGGCGTGGCCAAGTCGCCACTCTCGCGACACGGGGCATTGACTCCGTGGAGCCCTATGTCGCCCGGTACCTGCCGCAGCTCGTGATCGCGTTCGTTGTCCCGATCACCGTGGGGGTTGCGATCCTGACTCAGGATCTCCTCGCAGCTGTGATCGTCGCCGTGACCGCGCCCCTGATCCCGGTCTTCATGGTCCTGGTCGGGATGTACACGCAGACGGCCACGGCCAAGCAGTGGTCGACTCTCGGTGCGCTGGCCGGTCACTTCCTTGACGTCGTGGCCGGGTTGCCCACGCTCAAGGCCTTCGGACGTGAACGAGTGCAGGCCGAGCAGATGGCAGAGGTGGATTCGCGATACCGCCGCGCCACTCTCGGGGTGCTGCGCATCTCATTCCTGTCCTCATTCGTGCTCGAGATCCTCGCCACCGTGTCGATCGCGGTGGTCGCGGTGTCGATAGGACTGCGCCTGGTGAGCGGCACTTTGGACTTGCGCACGGGACTCGTGGTGCTGATCCTTGCGCCCGAGGTGTACCTCCCGATCCGCATGGTGGGTGCGCAGTTCCACGCGGCTGCTGAAGGGATCGAGGCTGCCGATCAGGTGTTCACAGTGCTGGCCGTCGAGCCGGCGTTGACGGGTGCAACCACGGAGATCATCTGGGATGACGTCGTGGTCGATGAGGTCTCGGCAACCTATACCGGAGCGCAGACCGTTGCGCTGTCGCCGGTATCGCTCGTCCTACGCCCGGGGCACGTCCTCGCTGTTGTCGGGTCGTCGGGCGTGGGCAAGTCCACTCTGATCGCGGTGCTCTCCGGATATCTCGCTCCTACGTGTGGCGTGGTCCGGATTGGGGGCGTCGATCTTGGCTCGCTCGACCCAGAGGCGTGGCGTTCGCATATCGCGGTCGTAAGTCAGGAGCCTGCGCTCCTCGGTCCACGCGTGGCCGATGATGTGCGCTTGCGCCGCCCCGCGGCGAGTGATGCCGAGGTGGGCGAGGCCCTACGCGGTGTTGGCCTTGATCCCGCGACCCTTCCCGACGGGATTCACACCCGGGTGGGGGATCTGGCCTCCGACGTGTCAGCAGGTCAGCGTCGGCGTATCGCACTTGCGCGCGTGCTCATTGGCCCCCCGGACCTGATCCTGCTCGATGAGCCGACGGCGGGCCTCGACGATGTCGCGGAGGCAGAGGTGATGGCCGCGATCCGTCGGCTCGCGGACGGTGGTGCCGCCGTTCTCGTGGTCGCGCACCGCCCCTCACTGATCGCCGGGGCGGATGAGGTCGTGCAGCTCGGCGCTATCGGGGTGGGCGCATGACCATGATGGAAAGCCAACGCCCACAGACGAAATCGGGCGATGTGCCTCCGCCCTCACCGGTTCGTCGACTACTGCCGTGGCTGGCGACCGAACGACACCGGCTGGCGCTCGCTGTGCTGCTCGGAGCCCTTGCCATCGGCAGCGGGGTGGGGCTGCTGGCGACGAGTGCCTGGCTCATCTCAAGTGCCGCGTTGCGGCCTCAGATCCTCGAGCTCGAGGTGGCCATCGTGGCCGTGCGGGCCTTCGGCATCGGCCGCGGGGTCTTCCGCTACGCCGAGCGCCTCGTATCGCACGATGCTGCGTTCCGAGTGCTGTCGAGCTTGCGGCTCGCGGTCTACTCGCGGCTCGCGGTTGTTGCCCCGGCAGGCGTTCCGGCCTATCGGCGGGGAGACCTCCTCGAGCGGCTCGTGCGCGATGTCGACGCGACACAAGACCTCCCGCTTCGGGTGCTCCTGCCGTATGCGTCTGGGGCCGTGGTGTCGTTGGCATCGGTTGCTCTCGCCTGGTTCATCCTGCCCGCGGCCGGGGTCGTTCTCATGGTGTCGCTGGCTCTCGCGGCCACGCTGGTTCCCTGGATCACGGCTCGGTCAGCGGCCGAGGCCGAGCGGGCGACGGCGCCGGCTCGCGGTGAGATCAGTGCTGACGTCCTGACCTTGCTCGACGGGGTCAACGACCTCGGCATGTCGGGCGCTGCACCGCGCTGGCTGGAACGGCTGGCCGAGGACGACCGTCGCATTGGCGCGCTCGCGCGCAGCAGGGCGCGTGCCGCGGGCCTTTCGGCAGGTCTTGGCGCAGCAGTCTCGGGCGGATCGGTCGTGGCCATGCTCGCCGTGGCCATCCCTGCCGTGCGTTCGGGTGAGTTGATCGGGGTGAACCTGGCGGTGTTGGCCCTTCTGCCGCTGGCGACGTTCGAGGCTGTGGCTGCGATGCCGGGTGCCGCGCTCGCGCTCGGTCGAGTGCGGGGTGCCGCCCAGCGTGTGGTCGAGATCCTCGATGCGATGGATCCCGTGCCAGATCCGGTGTCGCCGCTTGATCCGCCCGCGGGGGATGTAGGTGTGACGCTCCGGGGCGTGAGCGCGAGATGGCCTGGTGGCGTTGACATCCTGACCGGAGTCGATCTCGTCGTCCCATCCCGTCGGAGCATCGGCGTTGTCGGCCCCTCGGGCAGTGGCAAGTCGACCTTGCTCGCCGTGCTCTCCGGGTTCCTGCCCTACTCCGGATCGATCCTTCTCGGAGGTGTGGAGCTTCGCGAGATGACCGGTGCGGCGATCCGCACCGTGATCGGCTGGTGCCCGCAGGTGCCGCACATCTTCGACACCTCAGTGGTGGAGAACGTGCGGCTGGCCAAACCCGGCGCGAGTGACGACGAGGTTCGCGGCGTGCTCGACGCTGTGGGCCTTGGGCCCTGGCTCGATTCCACCAACCGAGGGATCCACACGCCCGTCGGTGATCACGGAGCGTTGGTCTCGGCAGGGCAACGTCAACGCATCGGCGTGGCCCGGGTGCTGCTCGCCGGACACCGGGTCGTCCTTCTCGATGAGCCGACCGAGCATCTCGACGAGGGAACTGCCGAGGCCGTTGCCGCGGAGCTCCTGCGCGTGCTCGCAGGACGCACCGTCATCTGGGTGGCACATCGGGACCATGGATTGGCTGAGCTCGACGAGGTGGTGAGTCTCGACCGAGGCGTTCTTCGGTGATCTGATGTCACCCGCGAGTGAGCACTCGCACGACGCCTGAATAGCCACGCCCCTCCTGACAGGCGTGCCATCGGTGCCGCCTCCCCTGTGGACGACGACACCGCACGTAGGGGCGGCCGACCTACCGTTCACATGCGCCCCTGGCCATGACGGCCGCGTGGGCCGGATGGATCACCTGCAGTCATGCTCACCACTCCGGTCATGCGATCTCGGGCGCACCATTCGCCTGCGGCGTCGTCTATGTCGACCTCGCGGGCCCCGACATCACTGGTGAGGCCATCACATGCGAGCACGACACCTGACATCACTCATCCTGCGAGCCGCCACGGGAAGCGCGTTGCTGGCAACTCTGGTCGTGGCCGCCCCCGCGGCCGAGGCCGCCGCCATCCTTCCGCCGCGCCCCATGTCGACCGCATCGGGAATCGCCACTGGCGCAGCCACTTCGACTACCGCGGCCGCGGCTTCCCCAGCACTCGCAGTCGGCCAGGCTCTGGCCCGGAAGGTCTTCGGCTCAAGCAGCCCCGAAGCCGCCTACGCCGCTCTGGGCGCCGCCGAGAAGCAAGCCCTGATGGCCTTCGAGACACCCGTGTCCCAGGTTGTCACCCTGCGGCCCCTGGTCGTGAGTGGTACCACTGCCCTGACGTCGTCGCCCGTCGTCGGCATTGCCGGCACTACCGTGCGCTGTTGGTACGCCGAACTCCACGTCGAGAACAACGCCGTCGCAGGAAACACCATCTACACCTACTGGCAGCGCTTGCGATGGTGTAGCACGAACGGTCTGACTATCAGTTCGTGGACGGTGCTCGATCGCGGCGGCGAGACCTCCACGCCCGGCTGGTCCTATGAGGGACATGGGATTTCCGGCGGAGTATTGGTTGGCCCGCAGGTGAGGTCGTACACCCAGGAGAAGTTTCGGTTCAATGTCCTGTGGACCAACTTCGTGAACAGCCCGTGCGCGCAGATTCGCGGTGGCGCGCGCGGCGCGGCATCCTCACTCACCACATGCAGTGTCGCGTGATGGCCAACGGATCGGGGCCGCTGGCTCAGTCGGAGGGGGTGCGTCGACGCCCTCGGGGGCGGGTCGGTGTGAGCGCAGCCGTTGTGCTCGTCCTGATCAGCTGCGCGTCGATGGGATTGTGGTACGTCGGTTTGCCAGCGTCGCTCGCGGCTGTGGTGGCCTCCGTGCTCGCGGTGCGTTCGGGCTCTGGACGGGCGAGGGTGCTCATGCCGGTGTCCTGGGCGTTACTGGTGATGTCCCTCGTCATCACCGTCACCGTGGCCCCTGCTCACCGCGTCGACGCGCTGAGAGTCACGACGGCGGGCTAGGACGCCACGTCAGGGGGTGATCGCGAGTGCCTCGGGCAGTCGGGCGCCCAACTCAAGATCGCCCTCGAGCGTGATCAACGCCAGCACGGATGGGTCAGTCGTGTCGAGGCGGCCCGCACCGAGCCGGGCATATGTCTCCCAGTCGGTCGTCATCGCGAGGGATGGGCTCTGCCCCGAGACGGTCAGGGCGTCCAACGCGATGCCCTGACCGTCGTCGTCGATACCTGCCCAGGTCTCGAACCCCACTCGCCCGGTGACGGTCACGCGCAGGGTTGTGCCCACAGGTGAGCCGAGATTGCGGGCCAGGATGAACGGGATCGCGCGGGCGAACTGAAGCGCGGCCACCTGGGCTCCCGGGCTGCCCAGATTCGCGGGGAGCCCCACGGCCCGTCTGATGTCCTGTTCGTGAGTCCAGATATCGAAGCAGCGCATGCGCAGGACGTACTCCAACGGGCGCTCACCGCCGAGGGGGCTGGCTACGAGGGTGTCGAGCCGAAGTGGGTCGAGAGCCATGATCATCGCAAGCCGTACGTCGATGAGGCCGTCGAGCTCGGTGCACAAGTCGGCCTGGGGGACGCCTCGACGCACATCCACCCCGGTCTCGATCGTGCGCTGCAGCTCGCTTTGGGCGTGTGGCAGGTCATCCCATTCGGGCAGGTGCGCCGGCTCGTCGCGACCCACCATCCTGGCCTCGATCCAGCACGTGTGGGCGACGATGTCGGCCACTGACCACCCGGGGCACTCGGTTGATGCCGCCCACTGTTGCGGGCTCAACCGGCGGCCCAACTCACTGACGGCGCGCAGTGAGCTCTCCCACGCATCGATCAACGCGGCCAGCCCGAACGACGCGGCTGCAAGTGAGGTGGTCATGGCGACAGGTTATCTGGGCGCGGGCGCGGCAGGATGTCCCCTGTGACACTCACCGCGGCCTGGGTCGAGCGATGGCGCTTTGCCTCCACTCGCCCGGTGCTCGTCGACGCGCGCGACGGTGAGGTGCTCACCGGTGCCGATGTCGAGCACCTCACACGCACCGCTGCCGGACGGCTTTCGGCCACCGGAGTGCGCGCCGGTGATCGCGTACTTCTCTCCTGCGCTCCTTCGATCGACACCGTGATCGCGTACGTCGCGATCCTGCGGCTCGGTGCCGTGGTGGTGCCGGCCAATACCGGCTACACCCGGGGCGAGCTCGAGCATGTGATCGGAGATGTGCGGCCCGTTGCTGCGATCCTCGACGACCCTGGTCGCGTTGACGGGCTCCCCCTCGAGGCGCACCAACCCGATCTCGCAACACTTCCACCTTCTGCGGAGGTCCCGCTCGATATCGCCGACTCCGGTGATATCGCAATGGTGGCGTACACCTCCGGCACCACGGGACGTCCGAAGGGGGCTCTGCTCTCTCACGCCAACCTGCTCGCAGGTGCACGAGCGCTGGTGGAGGCATGGCAGTGGACACCGGATGACCGTCTCGTCCACGCCCTCCCCATGTTCCACATGCACGGTCTCGGCGCGGCGCTCAACGGATCGTTCACGGCGGGGGCGTCCGTCGTCGTGCTGCCACGGTTCGATCCGGCCGCCGTCTCGGAGGCGATCAGGGATCACGAGGCCACGCTGTTCTTCGGGGTGCCCACGATGTACGCGCGCATGCGAGAGGCCGCCCGGTTGGGCGACCTCGCAGGCCTGCGCCTGATCGTCTCTGGCTCGGCGCCGCTGGATCCCCTCCTCTTTCAGCAGATCGCTTCCGACGCCGGCCAGGATCCACTCGAGCGATACGGCATGTCCGAGACCGTGATGCTCACCTCCAATCCGCTGTTCGGCGAACGCCGCGCAGGGTCAGTGGGCCTGCCGCTCCCTGGTGTGCGCATCCGTCTGGGTGATGACGGTGGCGTGGAGGTCAACGGCCCCAACGTCTTTCGCGGGTATTGGGAGAACCCCGACGCCAATCGCGAGGCGTTCACCGACGACGGCTGGTTCCGCACCGGTGACATCGGCGAGTTCGATGCCGACGGATACCTCTGGCTTGTCGGGCGCTCGAGCGACCTGATCATCACCGGCGGATACAACGTCTACCCACGTGAGGTCGAGGATGCAGTGCGTGAGCATCCGGATGTCGTCGACGTCGCGGTCGTCGGCATTCCTGATCCCGCGTGGGGGGAGACAGTGGCTGCGTACGTCGTCACGAGCGAGGGTGCCGATCCCGCAGGAATCGCTGTCGCACTTGATGGCCATGTCGAATCGCGTTTGGCTCCCTACAAGCGTCCCCGTCGGTGGACGATTCTCACCGAGCTGCCGCACAACGCGATGGGCAAGGTTCGTCGTGACGTTTTGCGCGATCAGGGGATGATGTCGTCATGACCCGCGTTGCCCTGATCCAGCTCGACGTCAACGACAACGACACTCCCGCGATGCGCGTCGCCCACGCGGCCTCGCTCGTCGAGGGTCTGCGCGACGTCGAGCTCGCGGTGCTCCCTGAGCTCTGGCACGTCGGTGCCTTCGACATGGTGGCGGCGAAGGAGTTCGCTGAGCCGATCGATGGGGCTCTCGTCACTCGGATGTGCCAGGCCGCTCGCGCCGCCGGGATCTGGCTGCACATGGGTTCCTACGCCGAGCTGGCCGGTTCCCTGCGCCACAACACCGCTGTTGTGATCGACCCCGTGGGCGATGTTGTCGCTACCTATCGCAAGAAGTACTTGTTCGGGTGGGAGGGCGGTGAGTCGACCGTGATGACGGCGGGAGAGTCCCTCGTCGTCTTCCCCTCGCCGCTTGGTGCCACCGGGCTCGCGACCTGTTATGACCTGCGATTCC
This sequence comes from Actinomycetota bacterium, assembly GCA_009697815.1. Classification (GTDB taxonomy): domain Bacteria; phylum Actinomycetota; class Actinomycetes; order S36-B12; family CAIYMF01; genus Longivirga. The sequence continues at coordinate 47,430 of WLRQ01000004.1, read as the reverse complement.
CTGAACTCTTCCGCCGCCTCGTCGACTCCGGAACCGAGGCGTTCCTGATCGCGTCGGGTTGGCCAGCCGAGCGCATCGAGCACTGGTCGGTGCTCGCTCGCGCGCGCGCAATCGAGAACCAGGCCTGGGTCGTGGCGTGCAATACGGCGGGCACTCATGCGGGTGTCGAGATGGGCGGTCGCTCTGTGGTCGTCGATCCGCTCGGTGTGGTCGTGGCCGAGGCAGGAATTGGCGAAGAGATCCTCTACGCCGACGTCGACCCCGCCGCCGTGCGTCGGTGGCGGATGAGATTCCCCGCCCTCACCGACCGCGTGTGAAACTCGCGCGCCATGCCGGTTCGTCTGGCCTCGTGCGCGCGCGATGGCGCAGGTAGATCATTACCGCGATCACGGTCCACACGATCGAGCCGATCCCACCGCCCACCAGACCGGATCGGGCGCCGAACATGTCGGCGCTCACGCCGATCAATGCTGCACAGAACGGGGTCCCGCCGAAGAGCATGAGGGTGAAAATGCCCATGATCCGTCCGCGTACCCATGGCTCGGACCGGATCTGCATGAAGCTCTGGGTTGATGTCGTGAACGTCATGGCGAGGCCACCGGCGAGCGGAAGCATCACGAGCATGAATTCGTAGTTCGGTGAGAGACCGATGACGAGGGTGACGATCCCGAATGCGATCCCGGACACCACCACCGCGCGCAGGGTCGCCCGGTGGCGTCGCGCCGCCATGAGCGAGCCGCAGATCGCGCCCACCGCCAGCGATGTGGACATGAAACCGAACTGCGCGGCGCCGAGGCCGAACTCCTGACGTGCCATGAGTGCCATCGTGATCTGGAAGTTCAGGCCGAACGCGGCCACACCCGCGATGATCACGACGACGAGGACGAGATCCGGTCGTGTGCGCACGAAGCGGAAACCGTCCATCAGGCGAACGTCGCCCTCCTCGCGCACCTGCTCCCGGAGTTCGCGCCGGCGCATCAACATCAGCGCCCCGATCGTGACGCCGAAAGACACAGCGTTGACGAGGAAGACCCAGCCACTGCCGATCGCGGCGACCATGAGCCCGGCGATCGCAGGGCCGAGGAGTCGCGCGAGGTTGAACGACGCGCTGTTGAGCGAGATCGCATTGTGCAGTGACTTGTGATCGACGATCTCGTGGACGAAGGCCTGCCGGGTGGGGTTGTCGACGGCCGAGACGAGACCGAGCGCGAACGCGAACGCATAGACCAAGTACACGGTGGCACTGCCGTGCAGGGTCGTGAGGCCCAGGACGAGTGCAAGCAGGCCCATCAAGGCTTGCGTGATCATGAGCAGCCGACGCCGATCGAACTTGTCGGCGAGCTTGCCTCCCCACAGTGACAGCAGGAGATACGGCAGAAACTGCAGCCCCGTCGTGATGCCGAGCGCGGTGCCCGAGGATCCCGACAGGTCCAGTACGAGCCAGTCCTGTGCGACGCGCTGCATCCAGGTTCCGCTGTTGGAGAGCACCTGCCCGGCGAAGAAGAGCCGGTAGTTGCGTTCGCCTAGCGCGCGGAACATGGCAGTCACGAGAGGACGAACACCCCTGATTCCGTCGAGGTCGCGGAAGGGGTCATGAGGTTGAGCGTACCGAGCGTGCCAAGAGAGTCGAGGGTGGCCGCTTCGGTCGACGGTTCGACGACCGGCTCGACGACGTGGCTAGAACGAGCTCTCGTCGAGATCCATGATGCTGTTGTCGGTGTTCTCCAGGACGACTCGCTCGGCGCTCACGAGCGGGAATCGTTGACGCGCGAAGAACGTCGCGGCCGCGATCTTCCCCTGGTAGAAGGCGCGGTCGGCGTCGGTGGGCTCTCCTGCGAGGGCGTCGATGGCGACAGCGGCTTGGCGTAGGAGCAGCCAGCCGATGATCAGGTCGCCGAGGCACAGCAGCAACCGCGTGGTGTTCTGTCCGACCTTGTAGAGCTCGCGTGGGTCGCGCTGGGCCGCCATGGCGAATCCACCGAGTGCGCCCACCATGCCCTCGAGGTCGGCGAGGGCAACGGCGAGCATCTCCCGCTCGGCGAGGATCGTGCCGTTGCCGGCGTCTCCCTTGGCGAAGACCGCGATCTCACCTGCTAGTCGTGTGAGAGCGACGAACTCGTCCTTCACCATCTTGCGGAAGAACAGGTCGAGCCCCTGGATCGCGGTCGTGCCTTCGTACAGGGTGTCGATCTTGGCATCGCGCAGGTACTGCTCAATTGGGTAGTCCTGCAGGTAGCCGGAACCGCCGTAGGTCTGGAGGGACTGTCCGAGCTGTTCGTACGAGCGCTCCGAGCCCACGCCCTTGACGATCGGCAACAGCAGATCGTTCATCCGCTGGGCCGTGTCGAGGTCGACGTCGGCTGCGGCGCCTGCCGCATTGAGCTCGATCTGGTCTTGCCAGTAACCCGTGTAGTGGACGAGCGCACGCATTCCTTCCACGTAGGACTTCTGCAGCATGAGACTGCGGCGAACATCGGGGTGGTGCGTGATCGTGACCCGCGGGGAGTCCTTGTCGGAGAAGGCAGAGAGGTCGCCGCCCTGCACGCGGTTCTTGGCGTAGTCGAGGGCGTTGAGGTAGCCGGTCGACAGCGTCGCGATTGCCTTGGTGCCCACCATCATGCGGGCGTACTCAATGACTTTGAACATCTGTGCGATGCCGTCGTGGACATCTCCGACGAGCCAGCCCACCGCTGGGTGTTTGTCGCCGAACGTCAGCTCGCAGGTGGTGGACACCTTCAGCCCCATCTTGCTCTCGACATTCGTGGCGTAGACCCCGTTGCGTTCACCGAGCTCGCCGGTCTCGAGGTCAACGACGAACTTGGGCACGACGAAGAGGGAGAGGCCCTTCGTACCGCCACGCGCCCCCACCGGCCGGGCCAGGACGAGGTGCACGATGTTCTCCGCCATGTCGTGCTCTGCGGAGGTGATGAAGCGCTTGACGCCCTCGATCTGCCAGGTGCCATCTGCCTGCGCAACCGCCCGAGTGCGTCCAGCGCCGACATCGGAGCCGGCGTCGGGCTCGGTGAGCACCATCGATGACCCCCACTGCCTGTCGATCATGAGGCGCGCCATGCGCTTCTGGTCGGCATTCCCGAGGTGATCGAGGATGGAGGCGAATCCAGGCCCCGACATGAACAGGAATGCGGGCGGATTGGCACCGATGAGCATTTCGCTTGCGGCCCAACGCAGTGAGGGCGGAGCACCTGGTCCGCCGAGGTGTGTGGGCAGATCGAGGTTCCAGAACCCAGAGTCCATCAACGCGCGGAACGAGGCCTTGAACGAGTCAGGCATCCGCACCGAACATGTGGCGGCGTCGTAGACGGGCGGGTTGCGGTCGGCGTCAACGAATGATGCCGCCAGTGGGCCGACGGCGAGCCGCTCGACCTCGCGAAGGATCTCGCGTGCGGTGTCGGCGTCCATGTCGGCGTAGGGGCCGGTGCCCATGCGGTCTTGTGCGCTGAAGACCTCGAAGAGGTTGAACTCGATATCGCGCAGGTTCGACTTGTAGTGGCTCATGCCCGCTCCTTCGATCTGAGTTACCCGCCGGTAACCCATGATGCTACCGGGCGGTAACCCAGCGCAAGCGAACGGGCCCGGCTGCTTCGGCGCGGAAGTCGGGGATTGCCCCGCTGCAGGAATGAGTGACTAGCTCCGCCCGATTGCTGGCCAGCGCCACCACCCCTCGCTAACCTTGATCCAATACGAGGCCCGTCACGGCCTCTCATCACGAGGGAGAGCCTGACCGTGAGTGCAGCCGATGTCATCCGAGTGCAACTCCAGTGGGTGCCGCAGGCGCAGTTCGCGGGAGAGATCTCCGCACAGGCACAGGGCTTCTACGAGGCCGAGGGACTGAGCGTCACCCTGGTACCGGGCGGCGCCGACATCGACACCGTGGCCGAGGGCTCGGCACCCGACGGTCCTGAGTTCACCGTCAGCTGGCTGCCGAAGGCGCTCGCCGCGGTGGAGGCCGGAGACTCTGACCTCGTCAGCATCGCGCAGGTATTCCAGCGGTCGGGCACACGCGCGATCTCCCTGAAAGACAGCGGAATCACGTCGGTCGAGCAGTTCCGCGGCAAGAAGGTGGGGGTCTGGGATTTCGGGAACGAGTACGAGGTCACCTCGGGGGCTGCCAAGTACGGCCTGCGGGCGGGAGTCGACTACGAGCGCGTGATCCAGGCATTCGATATGTCTGCCCTCCTTGCTCGCGAGATCGACGTGGCTGAGGCGATGATCTACGACGGATACGCGCAGATCCTCGAGCAGCACAATCTGGCCACGGGGAGGCTCTATGAGCCCGCCGATCTCAACGTCATCGACTGGAACGTCGAGGGATCCGCGATGCTGCAGGATGCGATCCTTGCCCGGAGGTCGTGGTTGTCGATTCCGGGCAATGAGGATGTCGCCGTGCGCTTCCTGCGCGCCACCTTCCGTGGCTGGATGTACGTGCGCGACAACCCGGGCGCCGCCATCAACGAGGTGATGGCGTCGGGAACCACTCAGGGACGCGGCCACCAGACCTGGCAACTCAACGAGATCAACCCGCTCATCTGGCCGTCGCCCGCCAATATCGGCACCACCGACAGCGCCCTGTGGGAGCAGACGATCCGCGTGGCCATCGAGGGAGGGGTGCTTAAGGCGGCGCCGCCCGCGGGAGCCTTCAGGAACGACCTCGCCGCGCGCGCTTTGGACGCAATCGTCGGCGACACCAAGGGGCTCGGCTTCGTCAAGGGCACCGCGGGATTCACCGCGGGTGGCAACTAACGACGAAGTCGGGTGCCGGCCGTGAACGGCAGGAACTGGCCTGTCAGGGGCAGTGCCTGACCGGAGGCAAGGAATACCACCAACGCCCCGAGCTCATCCTGTCGGCTCAGGCGCCCGAGAGGAACTTCCCGTGCGACGGCTGGCATCCACTCCTCGCTCAACCGCTCAGGGAAGTACGTGGGATTGGCGAACCATGCGGGGCCGATGGGATTTACCTGGATGTTGAACGGCGCAACTTCCACTGCGAGGCCCTGGGCCAGTGCGGTGGTGGCACTTCGGGCAGCGCCGTACATCTCGATATTGGGTCCGGCCCGGTAGCTCGCGGCGGACGTGATGAAGATCAGGGTGCCGCTTCCACGCTCCTTCATGGCCCCAATCACGTTCTGCGCCAGCAGGAATGGCCGGATGACGAGTTCTTCGAGCGTTGCCCGGAACTCGACTACGTCCATGTCCTCGAGCCGCTGGGCTCGTAGTGATGGCGTGCCGGGCGGTCGCGTTTCTGGTGTTGGATCGAAATGAGATCCCGGGATGAAGTCGTTGCTCACGACCACGTCGATCCGGCCGAACGCCGTGATCACTGCGGCCGCGAGATCGTGCGGCGACTGCTGCTCCATCGCCAGCAGTCCGACGTTGGCGGCGCTGAACTGAGCCCGGGTCTGCGGATCGATGAACGTCTGGTCGTGACAGGCCACGACGTAGCCGGCATCGGCGAGAGCACGGGCAGATCCCGGTCCGGCGTATTCCGTGACGTGTGTGACGACGGCAACGCGCTGGCCGCCCGCCGCCGCGCCTTGATTGGCTGTCGTCATCGGTCGAGGGCAGCGAATAGTGCGGCACGGTGAGCGGCACGTCGTCGTGACTGCGTGCCGCGCTCGCTGAGGTCGCGCACCTGGCGCAGGATCGCGGTGATGAATACTTCGATCTCGTCGTTGAGGTAGTGCCAGGTACTGGTGTCGACGGCCGGATCGGCCAGCCACTGAAGTACGAGCGCATCGCCTTGGGCGGTGTACTCCGGGATGATCGACCCGAAAGCCAAGCCGAGTTCGGTGAGGCCTTCGCCGAGAACCTGTAGTGCCGGTTCGTTCACCGGCAGGAACACGTGCACGACTTCGGCTCCGGAGCCTCGGAGTGCGATGAGCGCTTCGTCGACGGCGTCAACGAGGTCTTGCCCCAGGCTTCGCACCTCGATCTCGCCGCGACGATTGAACGAGTCGAGCTTCGTGGCCACCACGGTCTGGGCTGCAACCTGGGGCGCGCGCTGGGCCGACCCGAATTCGCGCGGCCAACTGGTGTTGTCGATCGCGGCATGGACGAACGATGTGTAAGGGGCGGGCACCCAGAGCGTGGCCGGGGTGAGGGGTTTCACGGTGCGGTAGGCCAGGGGCAGCGACCGACGTTCACGCAGAACCCCGGAGGTGATGCCGACCTGTTCGACGGGCATTCCGTAACTCAGGTAGGCGCCGACGATCACACTCCCCTCCTCGAGCGCGAGTTGCTGGGTGGCGGTATGTGTGAGCACGGGATTCATCACACATCCCGCAGCTTCGCTCGTGAGGAGACGCGCGATCACGCGTTGGTCGAGCTCCTTGGCAAGCCCGCGGCGCCGGAACCGTGGGTCGGTGAGGGCAAGCCCGGATTCGACGATCGTGGGCGTGAGGAAGAGGGCGCCCCAGTGAGCGGCGATCTCACCATCGGCGGTGACTGCGACCTCGCCGATGCGGCGGCCCGCTTCGATCGCTGCGGCGATCCGTTCTGGGTAGTAGAGATCGGGGTGCGGGTACGTCCAGCCATAGCAGCGATAAATGGCACGCGTGAGCGCGGGTGCGTCGCCCGCCTGGAGCGCGCGCAAGGTCACGGGCTCAGTGCTCAGGGCATCGTCGTCGGTGACCTGCGCGATATTGGCGCTGTCGAGGATCTGCGCGTGTCCGGGGCGTGCGAAGCGCACCTCGGTGACGTTGCCCGCATCGTCGATGAAGCCCTCGGCGGAGGTCATCACTCCGAGTTCGATCAGCGGCGCCAGCATTCGCGCGGGGCCGCTCACGGGCTCGCCCCGATCACGCAGGATTACCAGGATCTCGGTTCCGTCGACCTGTGCGGTCAGATCAAGTTCGGCGTCGTCGCGCCCTACGGTGGCCCGCATGCGGGCGTCTTCTGCTGCCATCTGCAACACCAGGGCGGCGGCATCTCCGTTACCGCCCTCGGTCGCGACCACGGCCCGGGCTGCTGCCGCAATGACGGCGACGCCGACGGCGTTTGCCGGAGCGCGAAGTGAGATCACCGCGCCAAGTTAGCGCATGTGCGCATGGCCGATCGTCCCGCACGACTCAGCACGGCAACACTTCTATACTGAAACTGAGACCGGTGCGCCGGAGGGGGTGTGCCGGATCGCGAGGCACGGGGGTGCGTCATGAGCACCATGCCGGTTCATCGAGTTCATCAGCACAGCCACCTCGCACGGGTCGCGTGGCGTGCGTTGGCCGTTCTCGGCGGTGGATATCTCATGCTGGGTGTCGGATTCTTCGCTTACGCGACGTATGACTCGTTGTTCCGACGGATTCTCGGGAACGAGCAGTCCGCAGACCGCCTGATCAGGGACCTCGTGCATCCTGCCGGGTATTTGCTGCTCGTGGCGGCGCTGACGTGGTGGGTTCTCCACAGGTGGCCACACTCGCTCCTGACGGCAATCTGGCTCACACTTCCGACCGCAGCGGTGCTCGTGGCGATTGGCACATCGGTGCCGTCTGGCGCGGTGGGGTTCGCGATCGGCGCGGTGCTCGCGGTGTGCGCGCTCGCTCTGATGTTGTGGCGTCGTCGTCCGTGGGAGCAGTTGTTTGCCGTGTCATGGACGGCCGTGTTTCTGGCGATCGTGATCTTGGCGGGCGTTGAGATGTGACGACCTCGGTTCGTTCGCGGCCATCCGGCATGACCGCTCTGGGGCGGAGCGCCGGAATTGCCCTAAGCGAGAAGATCTAGTGCTGCGCGGATGATGCTGTCGGTGTCGATCTGGTGGTACTTGTACACGTCAGCCAATGACCCCGACTGACCAAATCCCGTGACTCCCAGGCCAATGTGAGGCACGCGCTGGATATTCGCCAGGAAGGCGAGTGTGTGGGGGTGGCCATCGAGCACGGTTACGAGGGGCGTCTCTCGGCCGCTGGGGAAGACCTGCTCGAGGATCCAACTCGGGTCATCTGATCTCCCCGTCCTTCCCCGGACGGCCCTGGCAAGCAGGTCGGCACTCGTGACGCAGACGACGTCGGTAGGGACTCCCGACTCTTCCAGTCTCATCGCAGCGGCCAACGTCTCCGGCAGCAGAGCACCCATGGCCGCGAGCGTGACACGTGGGATCGACGCTGACGCAAGCCGGTAACCGCCGGCGACAACGTGGGCCCGCCTCCTGTCACGGGCGGCGGGGTCGCTGGGGATCTCCATCATCGACTGATTGATCGGTCGGGTCGACAGGCGAAGGTAGGACGAGGAGCCGTGTTCCTGGCCCAGTCGCGCCAGGCAATCGAGAAGGATCCACTGAAGATCAAGCACGAAAGCCGGCTCGAAGGCGACACATCCGGGTTGCTCAAGGCCAATCGAGGGCGTGGTGACCGATTGGTGCGCGCCCCCCTCGGGGGCGAGGGTCACACCGGAAGGTGTGCCGACCAGGATTGATTGCCCACCTGCGTAGATCCCAAACGACCAGGGTTCCAGAGCCCGCGCAACGAACGGGTCGTAGACCACTCCTATCGGCAGTAGCGGTTCTCCCCATCGGTTCCACGTGGAACCCAACTCACCGAGAAGGCAGACCAGATTCGTCTCGGCGATGCCCAACTGCACGTGTTGTCCCGAGGGCTTGGCGCGCCAATGCAAGATTGTGTCACCGTCGTCGTCGAACCAGTCCTGTTGTTCGTCGATGGACCAGACCCCGACCTTGTTGATCCACCCGCCTAGGTTCGTCGTCGAACTGACGTCTGGGCTCACCGTCACCACTCGCGCGGCAGCCTCCGGTGCCAGCCTGGTCAGTTCGACCAGTGTCCGGCCCAGCGCGGCCTGTGTGCTGGCTTTGCCGGTCGGGGTGAATCCGAGATCCGTGGGAATAGGCGCTACAGGTGCCTGCTGTTGCGTCGGACGCGTGAGCCGCCGGGCAACGTCACCGCAGAGGGCGGCGGCGGCGGATCCCTCGTCGAATCTTCGCCACGGGCTGTGGGGCGACATCCCCGATCGATCACCCAGGGCTGCGTACTGCTCGTCCGTCAGCATCGCCGAGTGGTTCTGCGGGTGGCCTTGAAGTTCCAGGCCATGACCCTTCACCGTGTACGCGAAGATCACCGTCGGTGTGGTGTCATCAATCGAACGGAAGGCTGAGTCCAGAGCGAGGAAGTCGTGCCCCCCGAGATTGCGGATCGCCTGCGAGATCGTGTCGTCGTCCACGTCGGACAGGAACCGCCGAAGTGTGTCGTCCGTGCACAGGCGGTCGCGGAGTTCTTCAGCCTTGCATCGCAACATCCGCTGGTATTCCGGGTTGGACATGGCATCCAAGCGATGCCGGAGACTCTCGCCACCTGGCTGGTTCAGTAGACGTTCCAAGATCTCGCCGTACTTTACGGTCAGGACCTGCCATCCAGCACTGGCAAACATTCCTTGCAGTGTGTCGATGGCGATACCGGGCACCACGCGGTCCAGGGACTGCCGATTGAGATCGATGATCCAGACCAGTTCACCGAGATTGCGCACTGCTGGGTCAAGGATCGCTTCCCAAATGGCGCCCTCGTCCAACTCGGCATCCCCGACGAGGGCGTACTGGCGTCCGGTGCCAGCTCCGCCGAACCTCGCGTTGACGAAGCGGCGCGCCATGGCACCCCAAATAGTGGCGGTGGCGCCGATGCCGACAGACCCCGTGGAGTAGTCCACCGGATCGGGATCCTTCGACCGGCTCGGATAGCTCTGGAGGCCGCCGAATTCCCTGAGCTTTTCCATGTAACTCACATCGAGATGGCCCAGCAGGTAGTTCACGGAGTGGAGTACCGGCGAGGCATGTGGCTTGACCGAGACTCGGTCGCCGCGATCGAGGTGCCGAAACCACAGGCACGTCATGATCGTGATCATCGAGGCGCTCGATGCTTGATGGCCGCCGACCTTGATGCCTGACTCGTTGGGCCTGACGCGGTTGGCGTGATGGATCATCGAGGTTGAGAGCCACAGCAGTCGCCGTTCGAGGTCGCACAGAGTCGCCTCGTCGTTGGCGGTGAGTGCGTCTGACTCCGTGCGCACCTTGTCCAGCACGTGACTGGCCTTCCTGTCGGCTCGGCCCACTTGTCGATGCCAGGACACCAGGACAGCGCTTGATGCACAACATATGAGGAGAATATTGGGCACAATGACCAGTACACGCCCTTCGATACCCCCAAGGTTGGTACACCATGACAAGGCGCACTGGGTTCGACTCTGTCGATGCGGCAATCCTTCTCGCGATGACGGCAAGCCCGCGCGCGACCGTACTAGCCCTGGCACAGCGGGTCTTGTTGTCCCGAAACACGATTCAGGCGCGCCTCACGCGATGGGATCAGGATGAGTTGCTCCTGTCCTTCGAGAGAAGGATCGATCCTGAGTCACTGGGATATCGACTGACAGCGTTCATCACGGCGAGTGTGGTGCAGCGCCAACTCGATGCCGTCGCTGGTGCCCTCCGCGATATCCCCGAAGTACTTGAGGTACATGGGGTGAGCGGTGAAAGGGATCTGCTCATCCGAGTTGTCGGTGAAGATGCCGACGATCTCTATCGCGTGGCCGGGAGCATTTTGGCAATCCCTGGGGTGGAGCGGACCAGTACCGCATTGGTGATGCGACAGCTGGTCGCATTTCGGATGACCCCCCTTCTGCAGATCGTGGCGCGGCGCAAGGGACGTTGATCCCGCGAGTTCGAACCCGCGGCCGTGGGCCCTTCCTCGCCGAACCAGGATCGGATAACGTGATCCTTGATCACATTCAACCTGGAGATGACCATGAAGTTGGCGCGCCTGATTGACGGAGCAGACACGACGTGGGGATTCGTCGAGGGCCTCGACGTCTGGCTGGCCCCCACGGGGTCGCCGTCGCTCACGTCTGCCCTTGCCGCAGGGCCGGATACCCTCGCCCTGCTTCGGGCATCTGCGAGCAATAAGCGAGTGCTGTCCGACGTGCGGCTCATGTCACCGATCGAGAACCCGTCCAAGATCATCTGCATCGGCCTTAACTACGGAGAGCACGCCCGAGAGTCTGGGCTGACTGTCCCGAAGGAACCGATGGTCTTCGCCAAGTTCCCCAGTTCGATCGTGGGACCCCTCGACAACATCGTGCTTCCGGTTCAGTCCTCGCAGGTCGACTGGGAGGCCGAACTCGCGATCGTCGTTGGCCGCCGCGCCGAGAACGTCGACGAGAACGCAGCGCTGGACTACGTCGGCGGATACCTCATCGCGAACGACGTCAGCGCTCGTGACATCCAGGCTAGCGATGGCCAGTGGGTACGTGCGAAGTCATTCACGTCGTTCTGTCCGCTGGGTCCCTGGGTCACGACACGCGACGAGGTCGGCGACGGGTCAGGGCTGAAGATCCAGCTCAGAGTGAACGGCGTCCTGAAGCAGGACGGCAACACGTCTGACTTGGTCGCGGATGTGCGCAGGATCGTGAGCTTCTGCAGTCGCATCTCGGCGCTCGAGGCTGGCGACGTCATCCTCACTGGAACGCCCGCGGGTACCGGAGTCGGAATGAAACCTCAGCAGTTCCTCGCCGAAGGAGACCACGTGGAAACGTCGATCGAGGGTCTGGGCTCCTTGTCCAACCGCGTCGTGAAAGCAACACGATGAGCGCGGTAGCGAACGACATTCTCGATCCGGAGGTGGCCGTTCGCGCGGGTGCTTCGCTCAAGATCGACAACCTCAGCCGCCACTACGGTGATGTGAGAGCGGTCGACAACCTCAACCTCGAGATCCCAGCTGGCACCTTCCTCACACTCCTTGGCGCATCCGGATGCGGGAAGAGCACAACGCTCTCGCTGGTGGCGGGGCTCGACAAGCCCACCGGCGGACGTATCTACCTCGGCGAGCAGGACATCACCGATCTCCCGCCCAACGAGCGCGGGATGGCGATGGTCTTCCAGTCATACGCCCTTTATCCACACATGACCGTCGCGGAGAACATCGCCTTCGGACTCAAGCTGCGCCGCCGCCCGAAAGCGGAGATCGCGGCTCGGGTGCAGGCTGTCGCCGCCACTCTTGACCTCTCTCATTTGCTGGAGCGACGCCCCTCACAGCTCTCCGGTGGCCAGCAGCAACGGGTCGGGCTTGGGCGCGCGCTGGTGAAGCAGCCTCGGGTCTTCCTGCTCGATGAGCCGTTCTCCAACTTGGACGCGGCACTCCGAGCCCGGATGCGCACGGAGATCAAGCACCTGCACCTGCGCCTGGGCACCACGACCGTCTTCGTGACCCACGATCAGGAAGAGGCAATGAGCCTCTCTGACCTGATCGCGGTGATGAAGGGCGGTCAGGTCGTCCAGTTCGGGACCCAGGACGACATCTACACCCGACCGTCGACGCTGTATGTCGCAACTTTCGTGGGACGACCTCGAATGAGCCTGCTGCAGGGCAAGGTTGTCCGTGCCGGTGCTTCCGCGACGTTCGTGGCACCTGGCCTCAGCCTTCCCCTCGGCGATGCGGCGACATTAGGGCTCTCCTCGATCGCGTCCGATGCCGACGTGGTGCTGGGCCTGCGCGCAGAGGATGTTCGTGTCCACCCAACTGCCGAGGCGACCCCGGAATCTCCCACTGCGACATTGATCCCCGCGATCGTGGTGCTTATCGAACCCATGGGCTCAGACACCTTTGTTGAGCTTCAGATTGGCAGCCAGTCCATCGTCGCTCGTGTGGCGCCTCGGGCTGGGTTTGCCCTGGGGGATCAGGTCTGGGTCGAAGTTGCCCCTGCCCGATGCCACTTCTTCGACGCGACGACCGAAGCCCGCCTGGGCCCATGAGTGTGACTCGCGTGCCGACCCTGGAGGGCATCAGGGCAGCCGCGGAAATGCTCAGCCCGCCGTTCTGCCAGACGCCCTTGATCCACGCACTTCACCTGTCGCGGCTGCTCGACGCTGATGTCTGGATCAAAGTGGAGTCGATCAACAGCATCGGCTCCTTCAAGTCCCGCGGTGCGACGGTCGCGATCGGTCGCGCGATCGATCGGCGGGGAGTGACTCAGATCGTCACCTCGTCAACCGGAAACCACGGCCAGGGAGTGGCTCTGGCATCGCTGCAACGCGGCATCGAATGCCACATCTTCCTGCCTGCCGAGCCCAATCCGGTCAAACTCAAGATGATCGAGTCGCTTGGCGCCATCGTTCACAAGATCGGCGAAGATCTCGACCACGCGAAGGCGGAGGCAGTTTCCTTCGCGGCCGAGCGCGGAGCGTTGTTCGTCGACGACGGCGAGGACCCGGACCTCATGGAGGGAGCCGGCACCGTCGGCCTCGAGATCGCGGAGGCGTTCGAGTCTCTCGACGACGTGTTCGTCCCCATGGGGAGCGCCAATCTTGCCGCTGGCGCCGCAACAGCGCTTAAAGCGATCCATCCGGGGGTGCGGGTGGTAGCGGTGCAGTCCGAGCAGGCCCCCGCGATGGCCGAGAGTTTCGCGCGGCGCACCGCGGTCGAGCTTCCTGCAGCCAGCATCGCGGACGGCTTGGAGTGTCGAGTTCCAGCGAGGCTGGCCCTTGAGCGGATCATCGCGCTGGTCGACAACGTGCTGACCGTCCCCGACGAGTACTTGCTGCGCGCGTGTCACACACTGCTCGACGTGCAGCACCTCGTCGCCGAACCAGCCGGTGCTGCTGCACTGGCGGGTGCCGCGAGCATCCGGGAGGAACTCAGCGGGCACACAGTCGTACTGCTTGTGAGCGGAAGCAACCTGACCCCAGCAATGCTGACGAGGGTATTGGCTCTTCCGATCCTCACCTGACCTGATCGAACTCCTCAGGTGTGGGGTCGTCATTTGTCAGCAGCGAGGGGATTGTGAATCGGAATCTGCACACGCTGTCGCCCCGCGACTTCACACTGTCCCATCGGATCACGGTGTCTGGGTGGTAGGACTGAAAGAGACCGCGGTGATTCGAGGCATCGAACAAGTAGCCCAGACGCAGGCCTTCGGCGCCCTCGTGTGCCCACACTTCCTGTAGCGGACAGAACGTGCAATCGAGGTAGTAGGCCCCCGCTGATACGTGCTGCCTCTCCCGGAAGACGAACACTGCCTCGCTGGGGTCTCGCTCCTGAAGGCCCGCGCTGCTGGCGAAGCTGGCGAGCGTGATGGGAATTCCCTCCCGCTCATGCTTGACCCTGATCGCACCCCCGCGCGAAGCCCCGAACTCGTAAGAGGCTTCCCTCACCACATCCTCGCCATCGGCGTCGAACCGTCGTACCAGTTCGCGACTGACGTACATCTGCAAGGCGGCTATCAGGCCTGAGGTGTTGCGCGACATGCGAAGGAGAGCCAACTCGTCGTGAACGGTCGCGCCCAATGCCAAGGGACGAGATACGGGCTCTACTCCTTCGACGACGAGCCGGACGCGCCACGACCCGTCAGATCCGCTCCCCACGGTTGCTCCGACACCCGCGCCAAAGCCCTCGGCGACACCGGCCATGAACGCCGGCCAGTAGAGATCGAGGGCGTCTGTCGAGGGGCCGCGGTCAGCGAAATAGTCCGAGCCTGGAGCCTTCGGCAATTCCAGCGTGAGATCGGAGGCGTCACCGTGGACGGTCAGTTCTCCGTCGATGGTGGCGAGTTCCCACTCACCGGTGTCCCACTCCTCCACCAGCAGGTGCGCGTTGCGCTCGCTGAGGAGTGCGGCCTCCTTGTCATGCAGGCGCTGGCCACGATAGAAGCCACAGGCATACACGCCCCGGCGCACTGCCTCGATGCCCTCATCTCCGAAGCGAGCCACACTCGCGTCATAGAAGACTCGAAGCATGAGCCAGTGGTACTCCTGAAACATTCGCAGTGTGCTCGTGGTGATGGTGGGCTCGCTCATGGCGTCCGTACCCCTAACTGATGAGAGTCGCGTGAATCGACGAAGGGTTGAATAACCTCGGCGATGAGGTTCGCCTCCGACATGTCGTTGTAGAGGTGGAACGAGGCCCGGATGCGCGGTCCGCGTCCTGACGTCGTGATGCCGACCTCCTTCAATGCCGCCCGCGCCCTCTCCGGTCTCACGAGCGGAATCGCGAGGATGGATGAGCCAGTCGGCGTCAGACCCAGGCGGGCTGCCAGATGGTCGGCGAGCCCGACGCACCAACCGGTTCGTTCTGCCATGGGCACAGAGCAGAGGAACTCGAGTGACTTCTCGGCGCCGATCCACGCGTGCCACGCCAGAGAGACGTCGAACCGGGCGGCGGTGGCGGCCAGCACTGAGAGGTCCCCGCCGTAGTAGTGGTCATACGGCTCACCCGCGGAGCGCCACGATGCGGCCCAAGGCGCCAGCGATGACGTGAGGTCCGATGCCACGCTCATGAGCGCAACGCCTCGTGGGCATAGAAGGTGTTTGTAGGCCGCAGCCAGGACGACATCCAGACCGAGATCAGACGCATCGATCGGGAGGATCCCGGCGGAGTGGGTGGCATCTACGAGTACCTTCGCGCCAACGTCGTGAGCGCGCGCGGCAAGTACGCCCAGATCCTGGACCCCCCCGTCGTTCGAGCGCACGTGGCTCGTCATCACAAGCGCTGTGTCGATGTGAATACTGTCCGCCAAAGCGGCGAAGGGCACCCGCCGAACACGCAAGCCGCCCCTCTCGGCAGCGACGAGCGCAGGCAGGAGCACTGAGGCGAACTCGTCGTCAGGAATCAAGATTTCGTCACCTGGCGACAGCATCGACAACGCGACTCCCACGCCTACCGAAACCGCTGGCAACAGGGCGACTTCCTCGGGTCGGCTGCCAAGAAGCTGCGCGGCCAAGGGCCGGCATCGATCACCCGCCGGATCCCAGTCCCTTATCCAATCTGCAGTCCCGCGTTGCCACGTTCTCAGCGCATCCTCGAGCACTTCGATAGTGCTGGCGGGAGGCAAGCCATAGCTCGCCGTGTCCAGGTACGGCGTCGCTCGTGGGTCGAACTGCTCCGAGGCGCGGGGATGCATCGCGATCAACCCACGACCGCGACAGCAAGTCGACGGAGCGCTTGCTCGTCCACCTCGATCCCCAGTCCTGGCCCAGTGGGGACAGCTACCCGACCGTCAACAACTTCCTGCGGTACTTGGGCCAACTCCGTGCGCATGCGATTCTCAAAGCGGTCCACCTCCAGCAGCGGGCTGAGGGCACCAGCAAGCTCGGATGGCTCGGGGATCAGGCTCGCGAACTGCACAGTGGCGGCGAGGAGAACAGCTCCACCCCACGCGTGCGGAACACAGGGGCGCCCGTTGAGAGCCGCCAGTTCAGCGATAAAGACAGCCTCACCGACGCCACCGCAGATCGCGACATCGGGCTGCACGATGTCGGCACCCCCGCGAGCGATGAACGAAGCGAATGCACCACGGCTCTGAAGGCCCTCGCCTGCCGCGATGGGGATGTCCAGCACAGACAGGCCCTCGTAGCCGGGGTAACTCATCCCCCCTCGGAACCGGATCAACGGTTCCTCGAACCACCGGAAGGACAGTCTCTCAAGGGCGCGACCGACCTCGACCGCGAGAGGCAGGGAGTAGGCCCCATTGGCATCGACCATCAACTCGATGGCTGGATCGGTCTCGGCACGGACCCGCTCGAGGATGGGGATCTCTCGCCCCGGTGAGAATCGGCCGATGCGGAGTTTGCAGGCCGTGAACCCATCCGCGACCGCGGTGCGTACGTCGTCACACCAACTCGTCTCGGGGTCAACGCCATCACGGTAACCCCCACTCGACGCATATGCCCGCACCGAGTCGCGCCGTCGTCCGCCATACAGATCCGCTACCGAGACCCCGAGTTGTCGACCCCTCAGATCATCGATCGCGATCGCCCACGCGCTGATGGCTGTGCTGTCGGCGCATGTCTCGTGCAATCCGTCTAGCAAACGTCGTGCCTGGCTAGGCGCCTGTCCGTGCAGCATCATGCCCAGTTCGCTGGCGACTGCACCTATGCCCGGTCCGTAGTAGGTCTCCCCCCAGCCCACATGTCCGTCACCGTCTTCGAGGCGGACCATCACGCACTCACGGTGGGTGTAGGACACCGCGGCCGGCCCGATCGGCACGGAAACCTGATGCCTGAGGATCAAGACCTCGCTGCGAGCGATGCGATCTGACACGGCATGCTCCATAGCGTCAGCGCGTTCGGCGGGAGGTCGCTCTGACCGCCGGGTTGACGACGCTCGTTGCCCAGCCATCGCGTACCCAGTCCAGCGTGGTGCGGCACATCTCCGCGCGAAGATCCGCCCACGCCTCGACCGAGTAGCCAGCAACGTGAGGAGTGAGGATCACGTTGTCCGACGATCTGATGGGGGCGTCCGCAGGAAGTGGCTCTTCCTCGAATACGTCGAGGGCAGCCCACGCGAGTTGGCCCGTCTCAAGTGCGGCAACCACGGCATTGGTGTCCACGATCTTTCCGCGGCTGGCATTGATCAGCGCGGCTCCGGGCTTCATCTGGGCCAGTCGTGAGGCGTCCATGAAGTGGCCGGTATTGGCATTGAGCGGCACATGCACCGATACGAAGTCAGCGGTTGCTAGCAGTTCTTCCAACGTGACCGGGCGAGCCCAGGCTTCGGTGATCTGTTCACTGCTCAGCGCGCTGTCGAACCCCATCACATCAAGGCCGAGTCCGCGGGCTCGCTGTGCGACGGCAGCCCCGATCCGACCCACCCCGACGATTCCGAGCTTGCGCCCGTTGATTCGGTGGATCGACCCAGGTACCGCGGGCGGCCAGGCGCCTGCTCGCATCCCCTCGTGGTACCAGGCGATGCGCCGTGCCCCCGACATCAGCAGCGCGATGACATGTTCTGCAACGTCGATTGTTCCGTAGCCGGGCGCGTTGGCCACGGCCACACGCAGCTCGGTGGCGGCCGCGACGTCGATCTGGTCGTAGCCAACGCCCCACCGGACCACGAGCTCAAGGTCGGGTAGCGCTTCAAGAACTCGACGCGAGATTCCTGGCTTCCAGGCGAGCCAGAGGACCTGTGCCCCGCGGGCCCGGTCGATGATCTCGTCCTCGGTCGCGCACCCGCCCACAACGAGTTCGCCACCTGCTGCGGCGAGTTGGTCGCGTTCGTAGGCGAAGGGAGCCAGGCCCTCGTCATTATCGACTTGAAACACAGTAAACATCGGGGCTACTCCGTTGCTCGGTTCTCAGGACTGCGTGTGGTGCGGCGGTTCAGGGGGTGAGGTGGGTGCGAAGGAATTCATCGAGGACGACCCAACGTTGCCTGCGACGCTCAAGGCTTGCTTCAAGCACCATGAGGTGTCCCTCGCCTGGTATTCGGAGAAAAGTTACGTCCCTGCCATGACGCCGCAGAACGGTGTACATCTGCTCGCTCTGGTTGATTGGGCAGTTGTGGTCACGTTCCCCATGCACGAGCAGCAGGGGCGTGCACATCGCTGGTGCGTAGGTCAGCGGGGAGAGCCTCACGTAGAGCTGCGGGTCCTCCCAAGGGAGACTCCCCAGATCTTCGGCAATGAATGCTCCGCCGTCCGCCGTGGTCAGCGCGTAACTACGAAGGTCAGTGACCGCGTTCTCGGCGATGGCTGCCGCGAAGAGGTTCGAATGACCAATGGCCCAGCAGGTGAGGTACCCGCCATAACTGGCTCCGCCTATGGCGATCCGCGCTGCGTCGGTATCGGATCTGCCAGCGAGGTACTCCGCGACCGCGAGCACATCGAGGTAGTCGCGATCACCCCAGGCGCCGACTATGGCCCGTGAGAACGCCTCACCGTAGCCCTGGCTCCCCCGAGGATTAGACACACAGATCACATAGCCCTGCGCTGCGAGGCGTTGGTTCTCGAAGGAGAAACGCCATCCCGTTGGCCAGTGCGGACCACCGTGAACACTCAGGAGCGCTGGCGCCTCTGCCACCGAGTCTCCGGGAGGAGTCATGACCCAGGCATCGATGTAGGTGCCATCCGCAGCGTCGACACTTACCCGAGTCACAGACGCGAGATCCACCCCGGATAGCCACGAGTCATTTCGTCCGGTGAGGATTCGCTCGTCGAGACCACTGGACTCGACGACAGACAACTCACCGGGGCTCGATGGGTCGCTGGCGACGAAGGCGACACGTCCCGTCGACGCTGCGACAGCGAACGACAGCACCGTGCGATCGCCCGACACAACCTCAACCGCCTGGGGTCGGATGTCCTCGCCAATATCTCCCGTAGGCAGCACGCCGATCCTTGTAGAACCGCCGACTGAGAAGCCGCAGAAGATCCCGGCGCCATCCCGCCACACCAACGTGGCGTCCCCGTATCCGCGCGCGTCGTCGGACTCCACGCAGATGCCGAAAGAGATGTCGAGCGCAGCCGTGAGGCTCCGTTGCACACCGTCGACGGTGACAGCGCGGATCTCATGGTTGCCTGAGTGGTTGTGCCGGTTTGAGTTGGCGATGAAGGCGATCGATCGACTATCTGGTGACCACGCGGGCGCCTCGACGAGCCCAATCCCATCGGTGAGCCTTCGCAGAGATCCATCGACCGAATCTGCCAACCACAGCGCCGGGCCAGCCGCCCATGTCGGACCCGAATCCCGGTCGGACAGGAACGCAATCCAGCGGCCGTCAGGTGACCAGGTGCAGTTGCTGTCGATCGATCCCGGGCTTGTCAGCGTCCGCACACTGCCATCGACGATCGAGTGAATCTGCAGGTTGACCGTTGCGCGATCTGCGGTGACGTCGCGGCCATCGACCTTGTAGGTGTCCCCGGTGATCGTGAACGCCCTGGCCCCCAGAAAGGACTGGCCAGAAGCCTCCATCGCGCGTGGGTAGACAACGGCTCTGCCATCCGGCGACCACGAGCAGGGACCCGCCACGCCCGCAGGCTCATCCGTGAGCCGCACCATGGATGCCTGCGCCGAGTCCCACAACCAGAGCTGCATTGACTCGGCGTCTCCGCCCAGCAGGGCGAGGGTCCGTCCCGTGGGGGACCATCGTCCCGCTCGGGTATGGGCCGGACCGGACGGCAGGCTCGTGACGGCGCCGTCCTCGCAATCGACGACGAGCAGACGCGAACCGTCAGTGCCCGTCTCGGGATCCAACTGCCACTCGGTGACGCACGCCAATCCACCATCAGTGCTGATGTCAACGTCGCACAGTCGACGGACGAGGGCAATGTGGTCTGCCGTGATCCCGCGTGTCACGTCAGACATCTCAGGCGTTGTGACGGAACTGCACCGTGGGGGGTCGGTCTGGGCCAGCCAGGAGCGCATAGCCCTGTGGCGCATCGGCGATCAAGATGGGCTCGGGCGCCAGCAGCGAGACGTCGACGGCTCCCTCGGCGAGAAGTCGGAGGAAGTGGGCCATGTTGCGATGCTCAGTCCAGCGCACGAGTCCGATTGGGTAGTCGACCCCACCCTCTTCGTAGCGGGGGTCATACCTGCCGGGGCCGTAAGCAATGGACTGCTTGATCGTGACGTCGTTGCCGCCCATGCGGGATCGATCGATCGTCATGCCAAACACACCGACACCCACAACGGTGCCTCGCTGCCGACACAGATCTAGGGCGTGATTCAGCGGATCGTTGGAATCAGTGACGATGCCCAGAAGCACAGCATCTGCCCCGAACCCACCGGTCAAATCGCGGACGCGCCCGTCCGTCGCCGCATCGCGTGGGTCGAACACGTGGGGGAACCCGAGGGTCCGCGCGAGCTCGAGACGATTCGGGTCGATGTCCATACCGATGACATAGAGCCCGCCTGCCCTGGCGATCTGCGCGGCGAGCAGTCCGAGGAGACCGAGGCCGTAGATAACCACGGTCTCCCCGAACTTGACGTCTGCCTTGCGAAGCGCCTCGACAGCGATCGCCCCAAGCGTGACAAACGCTCCCTGACGCAGAGAGACGCCGTCGGGCAGGACCGAGACGAGGTTACGAGGAACGGCAATTACTTCAGCGTGGTGCGCGCACTGACTACCTGAACACGCCACCGTCATACCGGCGGCGACGTCTGTGACGCCCTCTCCGACTGCACGCACAACCCCGGAGGCGCTGTATCCCAGGGATGTTCCCAACTCGACTTCGGGATTCCGCGGGAAGCGCTCTCCCACCAGCCCGTCACGAATCTTGGGCCAACGGGGATTGCTTCCGGGGTACTCCTCGTCAACGCCGGGATTTTCCCGGCTTCGTCGAAGAATGAGGGTCTCCGTGCCGGTGCTGACCGTCGAGTACGCCGTGTCGACCAGCACCTCCCCAGGACGGACCTCTGGCTCGCCGACCTCCCTCACCACCGGTTCTCCGAGTTGTGCAAAGACGCGCAGCACGAGATTCGCTCCCTTGATCTACTTCGGTTGGCGGGGTTTGGGTGGTCGGCGATACCAATCAGGCGCTGAGGTACTTGGTGATGAGGTCGTTGCAGCCCTTGACGGCGCTGTCGAGCGCCTGCTGTGCCGAGTCACCGTTCTTGGAGATGCCGTTCACTGCCTTGTCGAAGACAGGGTAGGTGTCGAACGGAGTCGGCCACCCGCTCGAAGGCAGGGAGCCCTGCTTGGCGAGCACGCCACCGATCGGGAAGATCTTGACGACATCCGGGTCGGTCAGAACATCGCTACGCACAGCGGGTAGACCCGACTTGCCTTCCGTCATCATCTTCTTCTGTGCGTCCTTGCTCGTCATGTATTCCAGGAAGCTCAGGCACGCCTCAGGGTTCGAGGTGTACTTGTTGACCCCGACGCCCTCGAACGCATTGACCGTTCCGCCCTTGCCAGCGGTGATGGCCGGAATCGACGCGACGCCGACGTTCTCGGGCTTGAGCAGCGTGTCTTTGCCCGTGTAGGCCATGGACCAGTACTGCGAGGTGCCGAGCTGTGAGGCACCCTTGCCCTGGGCGAACAGGATCGCCGTGTCCTGGTCTGCGCCGGGGTCGCTCAGCACGTTCGGGTCGTAGAACTTGGTGTCGAGACCCTTCTTGATGGAGTCGAAGACGGCAAGACCGTCAGCGTTGTTGAACAGCACCTGCGTGTTGTCCTCGTTGAACATCTTCTGGCCACTTCCGTTGTACATCGCCACCCAGTAGGTGCGGGCATAGGCCGCCAGCCACGGAAGGACCATGCCGAAACGGTCGCCCACGTGGAGCTTGTCGGCGAGGGCGTAGAGCGCATCGAATGTCGCGGGCGGGTTCTCGGGGTCAGCACCCGCGGCCGCGAACATTTCCTTGTTGTAGATGAACATCATCATGTCCGAGCTCAACGGGGCGGCGAGCAGCTTGCCGTTGACCTTGTGTGCGTCGACCACCGAGCTGAGAAGCTGACTGGTGTCGAGCTTGTCCGAGAGATCCATGTAGAGGCGCTCGCCGAACTTGTGAGTGAAGGCCGGGTCCCCGTAGAGCAGGTCGATAGCTGGGTCCTGGGCGGCGACGAGCCCGGCAAACTTGATCGCGCGCTCGGCGTAGGGGACGACGGCCACAACCGCGTTGCCGCCGGTAAGGGCTTTCCAGCCTGCGGCGTACTCCTCCAGCGCCGGCAGGTCGCCGGGGTTGGTTCCGATCTGCAGCGTCACTCCCTCGAAGGAGGTGGTGCCACCTCCTGCGCTGCTTGAGGCTGCGGAGGGCGGAGGACTCGAAGACGCAGGTGTTTCCGCTGCACCTGACGAACAAGCGGCGAGGGCGAGTCCGCCGAGCGGCACGAACAGGCCCGCCTTGATGAGCGATCGGCGACTGATGCCACCATCCGCGAGAGATCCCGTGTTCTCAGAGTCGGTCATTACGTGCCCTTCGTGTTTGATGAACCTGGATGGGTGTCGGGCTCAGTGCGTTGGCCGGGCGAACGTTCAGATGCGATAGCGCGCAGGCGTAACTGGTCCTCGCCGTCCTCGCTACCCCTTGCCATACCCTTCTGTGAGGCCAGAGACGATGCGACGGTGGAAGATGATGACGAGGACGATGCACGGGAGCGCGGCAAGGACTCCGCCGGCGGCGAGCAGGTCGTAGGAATAGGAGTTCCCCAAGCTGTGCGGGGTTTCCAGGAAGCCGATCCGCCGCGTGACCGTGACCGCATCGCGATTGCCGAGAACGACGGCAAACAGGAAGTCGTTCCACGCAGACACCATGACGAGGATTGCTGCTGCTGCTACGCCGGACTTCGCCACGGGGATGATGATTCGGAACAGCGTGCCGATGCGTGAGCACCCATCTAGCCGCGCGGCAGACTCCATCTCGCGAGGGACGTCCTCGAATACATTCCTCAAGATCCAAATTGCGAGAGGTGTCAGGAATGCCGTGTCGACGATGACCAGCGCGGCGACCGTGTCCTGGAGGTGCACCCAGCGAAACATCAGCAGAATCGGGATCGCCAGACTGATCCCGGGCACCATCTGGATAAACAGCAGGCCAGCGAGCAGCACCCCTTTGCCAGGGACTTCGAGCCGGGCAAGCGGATAAGCAACGAGCGAGGCAATGACGATCGTGAACAGTGTCGTAAGCACGGCCACTTGCAGGCTCACCCAGATCGACTGATACCAGCCGGCCCCCGTGAGCAAATCGCTGAAGTGCTGCCACGTGAGGGCGAAGGTCAACTGAGGTGGCGCGTGAGTGATCGCGCTTGTCGGTTGGACGCTCGCGACCATGATCCACACGATGGGTCCTGCGAGCCAGCCGAAAAGTAGGACGATGCCTGTCCGCGTCGCGAGCGTCTTGACCCAACTCGGCAGGATCTTTCGTCGCACCCGCGAGTTGTCATCGAAGTAGTGGCTTGTCGGCGCCCCGAGCGTGGAGTCCGCGTCGAAGCGACCTGAACGTCCCCGTAGGGCCTGGCTAAGCGCCGTCTCATCCTCATCCCGTGTCGGATCGACGGACGTGGCGGCGCGTCGGTAGCGGGAGCGCTGTCGCAGATAGACGAGCGGTGCGGCGAATACCACGACGAAGGCGACGAGGGTCACGCTCAGCGCTGCCGAGTAGCCGAAATTGAGAGTGCCGAACGCGGTGTTGTAGATGAAGTAGTACATGACCGTGGTCTCGAGCCCAGGACCTCCGCGCGTGAGCGTGAAGATGATGTCGAAGACCTGCAGGGCGAGGATCACCTGCAGCACAGTGCCGACGAGAAGCATGTTTCGGATGGCCGGGAACGTGATGTATCGGAAGATCGCCCAGGCGCCGGCGCCGTCGAGCTGCGCTGCCTTGATCTGGTTCGTCGGTATCGTGCGTAGGGCGGTTCCGATCAGCAGTGCCAGCAGCGGAACTGAGCGCCATGCCGTCGCAATCACGGCAACGGCCATGGCTCGGTGCGAGTCCCCGAGCCAATCGATGGAGCTTCCGCCGAACCCAAGAACCTTGGCGAACCCCGTGGCAATCCCGAACTGTGGCTGGAAGATGAACCTCCAGAACAGTCCGGTGACGATCGGGGCAACTGCCCAGGGCAACAACAGAACGACGCTGAGCACCTTCTGCCCACGGAAGATCCGGTTGAGTCCGAGTGCTGCTCCCAGTGCAAGGGGCACGGTGAGTGCGGTCGTGGCGGCAGCGAAGATCAGCGTGCGCGGGATCGAGTCGAGGAAGTCCTGATCCGTCACCATGTTGGTGAAGTTTCGAAGCCCGACGAAGGCGATCCCGTTGTCCTTCAGAAGGTCGATTCGAAACAGGCTCATCCCAAAGACTGACAGGACGGGCGGCACTACGACGATCGCGACGACGAGCATCCCCGGCAGGGAGAAGAGCGCCCCGAATTTCCCGTCGCTAAGCCTGTCGAGCCGCCTAGCGAGGCGCCCTGGAAGTTGAGTCAGGGTCGTCGTCGACATTCCGTCACCTGGTGCCCTCCCACGCCGCAAGCCAGGGATCCCCGATCGGGACCGCTTCCGTTGGCGCAAGTTAGCAATGGCCCGTGGATGATGTCAATGATCTTTGATCAAAAGTTGTGTTACCGTGACGAGTTGCCTATGGTTCTGATTCCGACCACGGTTGGTCGGACGACGCGACCGCCATGTGTGCGGTCCGCCGCTACTTCGCACTGAGATGGGCGTGTCGACATGAGTGTGGTGAGGCCAGAGCCGCTGACGATTCGAAGCGCTGAGGACCAGGTGTACGAGGCGCTCAGGGATCAGATCATCCACGGGCTTGCGCCGCTCACACCTCTGCGTCTGAACCACCTTGCCGCTTCCTTGGCCGTCAGCACCATGCCGGTGCGGGTCGCTCTGCGACGCCTAGAGTCCGAGGGTTTGGTCACGACCCTCCCCCGGCGCGGATCCCGTGTTGCCCCGCTGAGGGTCGAGGACATCGAAGAGATCCAGATGATGCGTTCCCGGATAGAGGGGCTGGCGGCCCGAACAGGCGCCCCAAACGTCGACGAGGTGGGCCTTGCAGAGATGCGCAGGCACCTCGCGTCGCTGCAGAAATCGATCAAGAGCAAGGACATCGACGGCTACGTCGCTCACCTGCGCGCGTTCGAAGACGTGTGCTACCAGGCCTCTGGGTGGCCCCGGCTTACCCGGATGGTGGAGGACCTCCGCCGATCGGCAGAGCGGTACCTGCGGATCGCCGTCGCTGGCGGTGGCGATTCCGTGCTGACGTCACGCTTCTGGGAGCGCTTCTATGACGCGGTCGAGGCCAAGGATGGCGCGGCCGCCGAAGGCGCACTCAACGAGGCACTCATGTGGACCCTCGAGTGGATCCGCGAGTACCTCACCGGATCGGATCAGAACCCGGTTCCCAACGCCAACAAGCCTCAGCGAGTAGCGAAGGCCACGACCAAACAGTAAATGGACCACCCTCCTGATACACCCGAGCAGCTCGTTCCGGGGCTGAACCTGGAGTCATCGCGTGACCAGCACAGAGGCAAGTAGCGACGTCGTCAGAATCTGCAGCGACCTAATCCGGATCGATACCTCGAACTACGGGGGTGAGATCGGCGCTAACGAACGTCCGGCTGCCGAATACGTGGCAGCTCTCATGGAGAGCGCTGGAGTCACGGCGACGATCTACGAGTCCGAGCCGGGACGTGCGAATGTCGTGGGTCGGATCACCGGGACAGACCCCAGCAGGCCGGCATTGTTGTTGCACTGCCATCTCGACGTTGTGCCCGCGGTTGCAGCCGACTGGACCATCCACCCCTTCTCCGGCGAGGTACACGACGGGCAAGTCTGGGGCCGCGGCGCCGTCGACATGAAGGACATGTGCGCGATGGTCCTCAGCGTCATCGGGTCCTGGGCCAAGAGCGGATACCGGCCCGAGCGGGACATCGTGCTTGCCTTTCTGGCTGACGAAGAGCTCGGAAGTAAGCTCGGCGGACATTGGATCGTGAAGAACCACCCCGATCTCTTTGAAGGATGTACTGAGGCTATTGGCGAGGTTGGCGGCTTCAGCTACACCGTCAACGATGACCTCAGGCTCTACCCGATCATGACAGCCGAGAAGGGCAAGACCTGGATGCGCCTGACCGCGCAGGGCACAGCGGGCCACGGGTCGATGGTTAACCACGACAACGCAATCCTCGCCCTGAGCGCCGCAGTGACCCGCCTTGGAACACATCAGTTCCCCACCCGGATTACTGAGTCCGTTCGCGGATTCCTTGAGGCGGCGGCCAAGGCGACGGGGCTCGACTTATCTGCCGATGATCTCGACGCCGAGGTCGAGAAGCTCGGGCCCATTTCCAAGATGATCGGTGCCACGCTGCGGAACACGGCGAATCCGACCATGCTCCAAGCAGGGGCGAGCGTCAATGTCGTGCCGGGCGTGGCCACGGCCTACTTCGACGGTCGGTTCCTCCCAGGCTACGAGGAAGAGTTCCACGCTCAGATCACCGAGGTTCTCGGCCCGGACATCACCTGGGAGCTCATTCTTCAGGACATCGCGATGGAGACCGGTTTTGACGGCCCACTCGTCGATGCCATGTCTGCAGCACTTCTGTCGGAGGACCCCGGCGCTGTCCCGGTGCCCTACATGATGTCCGGTGGCACGGACGCAAAGGCCTTCGCGCTCCTGGGTATGCGCTGTTTTGGTTTCTCGCCGCTGCGGCTGCCCGCGGACGTCGACTTCGGTGGGCTCTTTCATGGCGTCGATGAGCGAGTTCCCGTGGACGCCTTGTTGTTCGGCGAACGCGTTCTGGATCACTTCCTGCGGAACATCTGAGCGGGGGTCCGATCATGTCTGGGCATACCGCGCGCGCCACATTCACCCGCATGCAGGATGGGGGCCCGGACGACTACGCCAGGATTGACGTGATCGATGCTGGCTACTTCAGCGAGTTGCCTGGCCGCATCATGGCAGCCGTGGCGGGCTTGGCCAGTGAAGGGCTAGGCGGTTATGCCGTCGACCGGACTCAGCACAGTCTTCAGTCAGCGACTCGCGCGCTGAGAGCGGGCGAGGAGACGGACTACGTCGTCGCGGCGCTCGTGCATGACATCGGCGATTCACTCGCGCCCTTTTCGCACGGACGCCTCGCAGGTTCGGTCTTGAAGCCCTTCGTGTCACCGAGGATCACGTGGATCGTCGAACACCACCCGGTGTTCCAGATGTACTTCTACGCCCCGCACATGGGCGGAACCCGCGATGCCCGCGAGCGTTACCGGGGCCACGAGTGGTTCGACGACACTGCGTACTTCTGCGAGCACTATGACGAGAACTGCTTCGATCCGAACTACGCCTCATTGCCCCTGGAGTATTTCGCGCCACTCGTCCAGGAGGTTTTCGGCCGGTCTCCCCTCTTCCCGGAGACTGCGGCCGTCGTCTGAACTGCCCCCTGTTTCCGCCCCTAGATCGTCTTCAAAGGGAGCGACATCACGATCGCCGACTGGCTGCGCACGAGGCACTTCCTCAGTCGGCAACTCCAGCTGAGGGCGAGCTCCTCGGCGGGCGCAGGCAGGTGGTGGGCCCTTGCCGTGGTTTCGTGCGCGCAGATGCTTATCGTCATCGATGCCTGCGCGGTGACCGTCGCACTTCCCTCTGCCCAAGCGGACCTTGGCGTGAGCGACCTGGACAGGCTGTGGATCACAAACACCGCCACACTCACCTGGGGTGCCCTGCTGTTGCTGGGCGGCAGGGTCGCCGACTACGCCGGACGGAAACGAACACTGGTGGTGGGCCTCCTCGGGTTCGCCGGCGCCTCGATCATTGCGGGGAGTGCGACCGGTCCAGCCACCCTCATCGCCGGACGAGCGCTGCAGGGTGCCTGCGCTGGGTTGCTCACACCAGCAGCACTGGCGATCTTGACGGGGATGTTCCCCCACGCCCGTGAACGTGCGCGTGCCTTCGGCATCTATGGCGGGGTGGCCGCCGCGGGATCGGTCATTGGCCTACTGCTCGGAGGCTTGCTCACTGAGGTCGAATCATGGCGGTGGTGCTTGTATGCGAGCGTGCCGATTGCGGCGGTCATTGCATTGGCAGCGTTGGCAATTCTGCGCGAGAGCAAGGCTGAACGGGGCCGGAGCCATGACGTCCCCGGGGCGATCACCGGGACGGGTGGCGTGGTTCTCCTTGCCTACGGGATCACCCGGCTCGGTGGACATGGTGGCGCGATCGGATCGGTCTTCGGCGGGGGGCTGATTCTGGCGGGTGCCTTCCTACTGGCGACCTTCTGGATGATCGAGAGGCGGTCGCCCGACCCCCTGCTGCCACCATTGATCTTGCTCGACCGCCGTCGAGGAGGCGCGATGCTCGCCACGTTCGTGGTCTGCCTCGGAGTGCTCCCAGTCCTCATGCTGACCCTCTACCTTCAGCGGGTACTTGGCTATACAGCCCTCGGCACAGGCCTGGCGCTAGTCCCGATCTCCGTGGGCACTGTGTTGAGCAGCGTCGCTGCCGGAGAACTCATCCCACGCTTCGGGGGGACGGCCGTCACGCTGGCGGGCCTCGGCTCGCTGATGAGTGGCCTGCTGTTGCTTGCCCAACTCTCGATCAGTTCTTCGTACCTCGCCCACGTGCTGCCAGGGGAGGTGCTGCTGAGCGTGGGGCTCGGCCTAGCGTTCGTTCCGTTGTCGAGTATTGCCCTTCATGGAATTGCCGCCGACGACACGGGCGCTGGGTCAGCGGCGTACCTTGCCACTCAACAGGTGGGGGGCGCACTCGGTGCAGCTCTGCTCAACACCGTGGTGACGACAACGACAGCGAACTGGATCGCTGGGTTCGGCGCGGACGCCTCGGCAACGGAGATCATGGACGCCACCGTCCACGGATACGCGGCCGCATTCAGCCTTGGTGCGGGCATGACATTCCTGGCGGGGGTGATTGTGTTTGCTCTGCTTCGCCGACGGCCCGGAGTATTGGCTCGGATGTGACAAGCGCATACGCCCTCACGCGGTGGGAGGTTGAGTCGCCCTTGGTGGCATCGCGATCACCGCGTCAAGTTCGATCGGAATACCGAGTGTGGGCACGGGGATAGTCGTGCGTGCCGGGTAGGGCGGCCGCAGGTATTCGCCCATGAAGGCGTTGTATTCCTGGAAGTTGCTGTAGTCCTCGAGATAGGCACCCAACCTGACAATGTCGTTGATGTCGCCACCCGCGGCACGAGCGATGATGGCGAGGTTGTCGAAGACACTTCGAAGGTGTTCAGCGAAGGTTGTGCCCACCAGGGCGCCCTGGTTGTCGAAGGGCCCTTGGCCTGAGATGAAGAGCAGGTCACCACTTCGAACCGCATGCGAGTACGGCCCTGCTGGTTTGGAGGCGCCATCAGCAACGACGGCAGTTCGGTCCACGCGTGTGACGCCGGGTCTCTCACTCACGAGATTGCCTCCTGGGGTGCGGATGGGTCAACGATTCGGCGCGCGGAGACGAGCAGTTCCACAATCCGTTGCGCTGCAAAGACGTGCAGATCGACGCGGGACTCCCGTGACAACGCGCCTAGATGCTGGGTCTGCAGCAGGTTCGGCGCGCCCCTCAATGGATCGTCGGTGCCATCTGGCGGCTCGTGTGCGCGGACGTCGAGGGCCGCGCCCCCGAGATGACCTGATCGCAGGGCCGCCGCAAGCGCTAGCTCGTCGACCAGGCCGCCCCGTGCGACGTTGACGAGGGTCGCTCCCGGCTTCATCTGGCCAAGGCGCTGGGCATTGATCAAGTTGCGGGAGGACTCCACGAGCGCGCTGCAGAGAACGACGACATCGCTGCGTTCGAGAAGCTCGTCAAGCCCGACCAGATCCAGGAAGTCAACCTGCTTCGGGTCGAGGAAGGGGTCGTAGCCGAGGACCTGCATTCCGAAAGCTGCGACCTTGTGCGCAACCTGAGTGCCGATGCGCCCGACGCCGATGATGCCGGCGACCTGGCCACGAAGTCGCCTGATCTGAGTCATCTCGTCGCGGTGGTACACGTCCCAGTTCCCCGAGTCGGCCTCCACGGCGAACGGGATCAACCGGCGCTGAGAAGCGAGGAGCAAAGCCAGGGCATGGTCGGACACCTCATCCGTGCAGTAGCCGGCGATATTCGTCACGGGTATGCCCCGTTCCTGCGCCGCGGAGTGATCGATGTTGTCCATGCCGACGCTGTAGCACAGCAGGCCCACGCAACGTTCAAGCTGATTCATGGCTTCGATAGGAAACTCGCCCGAGACCACGACCACATCGCTGCGTGCGAGCAAATCCTCACCTGCCAGGGCCTGCGCGGGGATGACGAGATCGACTCCTGCGGCATGGAGCAGTTCGCGCTCGACCTCGTAGTCCCAGGGAACATCGCGAATGGGGTCGTAGATGAGAACGAGCGGACGGTCGTCGCCACGTGGCACCATCGCCGATGTCATCAGGCCGGTTCAGTCAGGTCGACAGCGATGCCTGTCTGGGCGCACAACTCCACGGCGTCAAGCATGCGTTGCGTCAACAGGCCCTCGCGCCCGCTGACCGGCGCGGGCAGGCCTGTGCGCACCGCCTGAACCACATCGTCCAACTCCCGCCGGTATGCCTCGAGGCGTCCGGCGCTGCCTGTGTCGAGCGAGTCGAAAGGAACCTGTTCGAACACGGTGCTCCACTCGCCGTCACGAGCCAGCTTCACCGCTCCATAGGCGTCCACGTCGATCATTCCCTCGGAGCCCGTAATCAGGAATTGAAGGGCCGAGCCGAGCCGCGGTTCGGGAACCTCATATGTCATCCAGACACTTGCCATCACATCGTTCGCGAACCGATACGTGGCCAAGATGCTTTGTCCGGGAGGTGGTTGATCTGCGTACGTGTGGTACTGCGCATAGGCGAGAACGGCGGGGGAGCCGACGAACCAGCGAAGCACGTCACAGCCGTGTGCGCCCCAGTCGGCGAAGACGCGGATCTGTTCGTGGTCTAGCTTCCATTCGTCGTGGGTCTCCGTCATGTCCCACCAGGCGTCGAGCCCGGAGACCCGCACCATGCGGACCGAACCGATTGCGCCCTCGTCGATCAGTCGCTTCGCGGCGAGTGGTGCGTCGCGGTAGCGATGCTGGGACACCACGGCGAGTTGCGTTCCAGCCCTCTCGCAGGCCTCGATCATGGCGACGCACTCTGCGGAGTCTCGGGCCATGGGCTTCTCGACAAGTACATGCTTGCCGTTCTCGGCCGCTGCCAGCACTTGCCCCACATGGGCATTCGGTGGCGAGGTGACCACCACGATGTCGACGTCGTCGCGAGCGATCAACGCCCCGACCGAGTCCATGACCTCAACTCCGAAGTCGGCTCCGAGGCCAGGTGCGCGTTTGCCACCCGCGACAGCGCGGAGCTCGGTTCCTTCACACAATGTGGCGACCCGGGCCCACGTTCGGCCCATGAAGCCGGAGCCAATGACTC
Organism: Actinomycetota bacterium; assembly: GCA_009697815.1. Taxonomy (GTDB): domain Bacteria; phylum Actinomycetota; class Actinomycetes; order S36-B12; family CAIYMF01; genus Longivirga. Next base: position 15,846 of record WLRQ01000004.1, on the reverse strand, counting down.
CGACACCGAGTGGATCCATCGGGCAATCCCGTCCTTAGGCCAGCAACCGGTGGGCGAGCGACGGCGTCGATGTCGCCTCATGTGCGGCTCGCAGCGCACGAACGCCCGGAGTCGATGTCGATCGCCACGTGGTGCCGCGACGTAGTTTCGCGAGCACAACCGGAGTCTGACTTGAGGTATCTCGCGTGTCAACAGTCGGCACCGTAGTTTCATTTTCGGAGATGGTCCCGAATGCTCTGTCCACTGGGATCACGCGCGAGGCCAATCGCTGGAGATGGTTGACACTGCGCAGAGCAAGCGTAGATGCTGTTCCGACGAGCAACACTGTGGTTTCAGCTGGCAAAACCCCTCACGGGGCTGGCGCGTCACGAGGATGCGGAGAACAACCACCTTCATGACTGATGTATCCCCAGCGCCGCGCGTAGGGGCGCGTCCGCTTCCCGCGCGAGGCGTACTGGTACCCCTCGTGACTCCGCTGAATCCCGACGGTTCCGTAGACCTCGATTCACTGACCTCGCTGATCGACTTCACCACAGGCTCGGGAGTGGATGGCGTCCTGGTGCTGGGCTCCTCCGGGGAGTGGCTCTGGCTAGCAGCCGCGGAGCGGATGAAAGTCGCCGCGCGGGCGACGGCCTACGCCTCATCCCTGACTCACGTCATGCTGGGTGTTCCTCATCAGGGCACTGCAGACAGCGCTGATGCCGCGGCCAAGCTCGGCGCGCTCGACCCCGGCTCGCTGTTGGTCTCGGCCCCGGCGGGCGACCGTCCCTCCCCGGCTGAACTGGTGCGCCACTACGAGCAGATCGCCGTGCGGGTCGATGTCCCGTTGATCGCCTACGAGGTTCCCTCGCGCGTCGGGACCCTTCTCGGGCCCGACCTGATCCGCCGGCTCGCGGAGGCGGGGACTATCGCCGGGGTTAAGGACTCCTCCGGGGACATCGTCGGCGGTCGAATGATCTCCCAGGCCACGCGGCACCTCCCAGGGTTTGTCAGCTATACCGGGTGTGAGCAGTGCATCGACGCCTCGATGCTGGGTGGCTTCAGCGGTGCGATCCCGGGACTCGCGAACGTGTTCCCGGAATTCCATGTCGCTCTCATGGGTCGCGCTGCGGTGGGCGACTGGTCGGGAGCTGCCGAGATTCAGAACGGCATCATTGGGCTCATGGATCTGTACTTCCACCCCCTGCCCGGTGCGAGCTTCTCCGCGCAGTTCTTCGCCGTCGTGAAGGAGGCGCTCGTGCAGAGGGGAATCATCGCGCACGCCACCACGAGCCGCCCGCTCACTCAGTCGGACGACGGTATTCGTTCGCACGCCGCGGCGCTTCTGGAGCGAGGGGCTGAACTACGCGAACGTATCCTGCCCCTGCGTTTGACGCCCCAGCCGTGACAAGCAGAACCCTGGACCTTGGTCCTGGTGTGGGCCTGTACATGCACGAAATCGGCGACGGCAACGGCCCGACCCTGGCTGTTCTTGGCGGAGTTCATGGGGACGAGATCGAGGGTGTCGCTGCTGCGCGAATGCTGATCAACCTGGCAGAGCTGTTGGATGCCCAAGGGCTACTCAGGGGAACCCTGCGCGTGGTGCCGGTGTGCAACCCGCCTGCCTTCGAGGCACGAACCCGCACGAGTCCGCTTGACGGCGAGAACTTGGCGAGAGTGTTCCCCGGCGACGCGTCGGCAAGTGTCACCAAACAGATCGCACACGCTCTCACCGAGCGGGTGATTCGGGGCGCGGACCTCCTCGTCGACCTCCATTCCGCCGGTGTCCATTACTCCATGCCGCTGTTCGTTGGCTTCGTCGACCACCTCGTTACGTCACCGATGTCGCGGGAAGCGGCAACCGCCTTCGGCGCACCACTCACATGGCAGCATGAAGGCAGCGGACCAGGCCGAAGCCTGTCAGCTGCAGCCGATCTGGGGGTTCCCTCGATCTACGTCGAAGGTAGTGGCGGCGGCGGACTAGCCGGAACCGACCTCGATACCTACGTTCGCGGCCTGACTCGGCTCCTAGCCCATTTCGGGATGGGCCATGAGACCCCTGGTCCGCATATCGAAAGCACATGGTTGAGCGGAGATGACGGTGATGTGGACTCTTCCTTGGCCTCGACTTTCGCTGGCTACTGCGTGACTCGGTCGGCAGCCGGAGATGTCGTGAGCACCGGTCAGGTCATCGCCGAGATCATCGACGATGCCGCACGGGTTGTGCAGCAGATCCGGAACCCTCGGCCAGGACCCGCGACCGTGATGATGCTTCGACAAACGGCGATCGTCACACCGGGCGATGCGATTGCCATGCTCGGGCCGGCCCCGATAGCTGCGGCCTCGCTATGACTGACCTGTCGACGCCTTCCCGCCCGATCGCCGGCCGTGTGGCCTTGGTAACCGGGGGTGGGACGGGCATTGGTGCAGCGATCACCTGTCGGCTGGCCGATCTGGGGGCCATCGTCGTGATTGCACAGAGCACAGGGGAAAGGGCCGCTGCCGCTGTCGAATCGCTCTCGTCGACCGGCCGAGTGCTGTCCGGGGTCGGTGGCGATCTTGCCTCGGCCGACGCGTGCGCAGCCGTGGTCCGGACCACTCTGGATCGCCACGGGAGGATCGATATTCTGGTGAACAACGCGGCGGTGACAGGGCCCGCTGCAATCGGACCTCTCCTCGACTTCACTGATGGCCATCTCGACCGTGTGGTGGACGTAAATCTCAAGGCGGCGTTCAGGTGCAGCCGAGAAGCAGCCCGGGACATGAGCACCCGAGGTTCAGGCGTGATCGTCAACATCACCTCCGTCGGCGCCTACGCCGCCCAGCAGCAGGCCACCGCCTACGTTGCGACCAAGGCCGCTCTCCTGGGACTCACGAAGGGTTTGGCCTTCGAGTTGGCGCCGAACGGAATCAGAGTTGTCGGGGTCGCTCCGGGCGACGTCGACGTGACTTCCTCGACGAGGCCGGCTTCTGATGGGCGGATTCTGGCCGATCCTTGGGGGCGGAGAACTCCGCTCGGTCGTCGCGGCACGCCCGACGATGTGGCGGCCGTAGTCGCCTTCCTCGTATCGGACGAGGCCGCATTCATCACGGGCGAGACGGTTGTGGTCGATGGCGGCTGGCTCGCGTACTGACGTGTCAACCACGAGGGAGGAGACAAGCGCGATGCGCGTGCTGCAGATCGGTGGCGGATCCATGGGGACGCGCCGAATGCGCGACCTGCGCGTTCGGCCGGGGATCGAGATCCGCCTGCTGGATGGGCGTGAGGATCGCCGCGCTCGTGCGCTGGCGGCGTTCGGAATTGTCGGGTTCAACTCCCTGGACGAGGCACTCGCGTGGGACCCAGAGATCTTCATCGTCTCGACGCCTCCGGACCAGCACTCGGATCTGGTGCGCCTCGCGCTCGACACGGGACGACATGTCTTCTCAGAAGCCGATATCTGGCCCTCCCAACCGGAGGCCGAGGCCATCGCGGAACGTGGCGGCGTGGTTTTCGCCCCCTCGGCGACGCTGCTGTTCCACCCGGTGGTCGAGGAGGTGGCGCGGATCGTGCGCCACGAGCTCGGGGCCGTGCATGCATTTGGTTACCTACTCTCGGTCGACGCGCCGAGTTGGCACCCCGGGGAAGGCCAGGAGTACTACGCGCGTCACCGCGCGACAGCGCCAGCCCGGGAGATGACCGCCTTCGAACTCATCGGGCTTCACGGAATTGTCGGTCCGACGCGCTCTGTGTCCGGGCGGGTCGAGAAGCGAGGCACCCTCGACGGCGATGCGGAAGACACCTACTGCTTGCAACTGGTCACCGAGACGGGCGCAGTGGGCCAACTGAGCGTTCTGATGGCGTCGCCCCAGGTTGCCCGACGAGGATGGGTCGCTGGCGAGAACGGTGTTGTGGCCTTCGATCTGCTGGCGGGCAGTGTCGAGCGTCGCCTCCCAGGCGCGCGCACTGACGACGTTCGGCACATAGCGGATTGGGCCGAGGTTCTCGAGCAGGTATACGACGCTGAGATCTCCGCATTTATCTCTGCCGTCGAGGGCACAGGCTCATGGCCCTTCTCCGGCCGCGCCAGCCTCAATGTCTGCAGCACGCTCGCTGCGGCGGAGCTCTCGATGCTCACGGGTCGTCACGAAACGGTCCGTCCAGGTTTGGTTCCGGCCGCTCACCCCACGATGTATGAGATTCCATGAGGCTTCTCCCAGGTGTCCATCTCGTGGGGAGCGGTTCGCTTGGACACTCGATCACCGACCCCCACGACTCCCACGTCTACCTGATTGACGGCGGAAGCGACGCGGTGCTCATCGACGCGGGATGCGGACTCGCGACCGACGACATCATCGCGAGGATCATCGCCGCAGGCGTCGAACCGACCTCAGTGTCCCGAGTGCTTTTGACACACGCTCACGCTGATCACGCGGCGGGAGCTCGTTTCCTTGCCGACGCTCTGGGCGCCGAGATTCTTGCCTCAGCGCGGGTGGCGGAGATCGTCGCCGCGGGTGACGAGTTCGCGTCAGGACTCAGTCGCGCCCGGGCAGCCGGTACCTACCCAGAGGAGGTCGTGCTCACGCCGACGCACTGTGGAGTGCTGCTGGACAATGACGACATCAGGGTTGGCGGTCTGGTGATCACTGCCCTCGCTACTCCGGGACATGCGGATGGGCATCTGTGCTTCCGAGTGACGATCGGCCCATTGATGGCGGTATTCACCGGCGACTTGGTCTTCGCCCGTGGCCGTGTGGCACTGCTCTCGACTGAGGACTCCCGCCCTGCGGTCCTCGCCGAGAGTATTCGAAGGCTTGCGAAGGTGCGGCCTGATGTGCTGCTCCCGGGTCACGGTTCGTTTGTCCTGAGCCGCGCGGGCGATCACCTCCGGATGGCCCTCGACGCGTTCGACACAGGTCGAGTTCCACCTCAACTCGTCCCGTGAATCCTCGTGAGGCCCAAGGACATCGCAGTTGCACGCACGGCGGGCTGAATCAGTGAGCGGTCCAGCCGCCGTCGACCGGAATATTCACGCCGGTGACATAGCCAGATGCGTCAGAGGCGAGGAAGACCACCGGCCCCTTGATGTCATCGGGCCCGGCGAGTCGGCCAAGTGGCACTCGCGCCTCGTAGTTGGCGACGAATTCGGCCGGCTGTCCGGGGCTTGCGAGCCCGCCGGGGCTCAGGCAGTTGACTCTGATGTTGTGCGGGGCGTAATAGGCGGCCAGGTATCTCGTGAAGCTGATCATGCCGCCCTTGTCGTAGGCATAGAACGCTGGGTTGGTCATGCCCGTCGAGCCGTATATCGAGAAGTCGGGACCCACCACGCCGTAGATAGAGGCGATGTTCACGATGGAGCCTGACCCCTGCGCCACCATCTGGGCTCCCACGTCACGCGACATCAGGAACAGCCCGGTGGAGTTCACCTGCGAGGTCATCTCCCACTGCTCTCGCGTGGTGTGATCGATGTCCCCACCGACGCGAGCCACGGCATTGTTGATCAGAACATCGATTCGGCCGTGCTGTGAGACCACCGCGTCGCGCAGTGTCCGGATCGAGCCTTCGTCGGCGAGGTCCAGGGGCATCGCACTCGCCTTCAGGCCTTGCGCTCGAAGGTCCGCCGCCGTGATCTCGCACGCCTCGGTACCTCTCGCGGCAAGGACGACATGCGCGCCTGCGGTTGCAAGCGCCGAGGCGATGTGGCGCCCGTAGAGCCCCGCGCCTCCACTGACGAGTGCGACCTTGCCCGCAAGTGAGAACAAATCCTTAGAGCCGCTCACCGAGAACCTCCTCGATCTCGTCAATGGTGATGACCGGGACGGATGGGACCAATCCGCCAGCGTCGGAGAGAAGATGCTGGAGGGAAGCCGTATCCTTCCATCCCGCGCCGGTGGCGACGAGAACGACGTGGTCATCAGATCGCAACAGACCGCGCGCGGCATCGGCGAGGGCTCCCGCGAGAGCCGTGGCGCCTGCAGGCTCTACCAGGATTCCTTCTTCGCGCGCGAGAAGACGCTGTGCCGCGGCAATTGCGTCGTCGTCGACCTCGGTGAGGTGACCCCCTGATTGGGTGATTGCCTCAACCGATCCGGGGCCGTCGAAGAGCACCCCCACCTGCAGCCCCGATACACCCGTGGTCACGGGGCCTGGAAGTCCGGAAAAATCCCCGCGCATGGCCCGTGACAAGGTGGCGCAGCCACGAGGCTGCACTCCGACCAACCGCACGTGCGGGGCCTGTGCCCGGAAGCCGCGTCCAATCGCCGACAGAAGGCCGCCGCCGCCGACGGGGCAGTACACCACCGTCGTAGCGGGGCGATCCTCCGCGATCTCATAGGCGATCGTCACCGCGCCCTCCATGGCCTCGGGGGAATACCGCCCACCGGTGAGGAACGGCATGACGCCCTTCTCGGCCGAGTGCCGCGCTACCGCCGTGGCTGCTCGCATGGTGGCGCTGCCATCGTGGCCGAGGCCTTGGACCAGGAGCACCCGGCCACCGAGCGCACGGATCTGCAGGAGCTTTTGGGGTGCTACGTCCGAGAGGGAGAACAGGGTGAGGGGCATTCCTGATCGCGCGGTGTAGGCAGCGGCAGCTGCGCCGCCATTTCCTGATGAGGTGCCGGCGAGTCCGGAGAGGCCGCGCTCTGCCGCCAAGGAGACCGCGACGGATGCGATGCGGTCCTTGAATGACCCTGTCGGGTTCAAGTGCTCGCACTTCACTTCCGCCGAGGCGACGCCCAGTTCTTGATGGATGCGCGTTCCCAGTCGCACCTGGGGAGTGCCACCTTCGCCGAGGGTGATGATGTGGGCAGCGCTGCGCAGCGGCAGTCGATCGCCCCATCGCCATAAGCCCGTGATTCCGGCGCGTGGAGTGGCGCTCGGTGCTGCGTACTCGACGACCAGTTCGCCGCCACATCCGGCGCACACATAGTCGACCGAGCCTGGCACGCGAAGAACGGCGCATGATCGACAGCGCAGCCACCACGTCGCGTCATCCATCACTGTCGGCCTCCGTCGACCCACACATCACTCAGGGTCGCCTCGCTCACAGCGACATAGGAACGGTACGCCGCGGTAGGGACGTCACGTCTATAGGGCAGATGCCGGGCGTGGCCACCTCGATGATCTCGCCTGCGACGGAATCGTAAGCACCTCGCCAGCCGATCGCTCCCTTGACCACCACCATGGATGCCCTGGTGACGTCTACCCCGACCGAGGAAAGCTGTTCGGCATGGAACGGCGGTGTCGGTCGCTCGGTGATGACGATCGTGTTCCCCGCGACAGACAGCACTGCTGTCGTCCCCATTGAGAACGTGAGCCCGCCCATGTAATAGCCACTTGCCCGGTAGACACCGTCAGTCAGTCTCTCGATCGTGCCGCGGATCCGGATGGGTTCCCCGTGATGCCGATCGGTCTTCCCACCGACCAGCGCATCGAGGTACTTGCCGATGCCGAGTCTGCTGCATTCCAGCGCCACATCGCGGTCAGCCAAGGTCACCACGGCGCCGGTGACTCCCGCCAGCAGGATCTCGCGCAGGAGTTCTGTGCCGTCGCCAGGGCTGCCGCCGCCGATGTTGTCGGCCACGTCGGCGAGGAAGACCGGTCGATGAGTGGAGACGCGGGCGCGCGCGACGGCCGTGCGGGCATCGTCGCGGACGACGGTGAACTCGTCGGCCTTCCGCGCTATGTCGGCGATGGTCGCGTCGACGACTTCTTGAGCGGCCTCGCTCGCATCGGGATCGTGTACGACGAGGACGCTCATGCCGGCGCGCTCAACGTCGCTGTAGGCGAATCCGCCCACCACGCAGACTCGTTCCACGCCCGCGTCCTTCCCCCGCGCCGTTGCGGCTTCCTGTAGCTCGCGCATGGGGCCGTCGCCGGTGGCCTGGGCGAGTGGGCATACCAGCAGGGGGATCTTTCCCAAGGTGGTGTGCAGCGGGCGCCCGTCCAGGACCCTGCTCAGCAGGGCAGCCACCTCCGCTCCTCGCTCGCGCATGTCGATGTGCGGGTACGTGTCATAGCTGATGATCGCGGAGCACGCAGCCACCAGGGCGGAAGAAGGATTTGCGTGGAGGTCGAGAACCGCGCCGATGGGGACGTCGCCCAGAACTGCGCGCACGACGTCGAGGGTTGCGGCCTCGACGTCATCGGTACCGGTCGCCACCATCGCGCCATGAAGGTTGATCAACACGCCGTCGAGTGGGCCCGCCTTCTTGAGCCCGTCGTCGAGTCGCTCGAACAAGTGATGGAGTACCTCGGCCTCGGTGGGGCCTGAGGGCCACGCGCCCGCAGAGAAGATCGGAACGAGCTCCAACTCGGGGCTGTCGTAGAAGCCGCCGATGACGGTTCCGGTTCCGGCGTTGTGTTCTGCGATGGCCTGCCCAGACAGCAACTCAAAGGACTCGAAGTCCGCAAGCGTGTTCGGAATGCTCGAAAAGGTATTGGTCTCATGCCACATCCCGACCACTCCGACGCGGCGGCTCATGGCAGCGACGCCCTGATGGCGTTGTCGAAGCGCTCGAGGGAGTCAGCGAGTTCGGTAGGGCCGTGAGCCGCTGAGACGTACCAGATCCCGCGCCCGGTCACCCAGAGGCCGTGCTCGGCCAAGCGGGTAGCGAACCGCGAATAGCGGGCGAGATCGAGCCGGTTCATGCCGGCGAAATCGAGGACGGGTCCCGGCGGCCCGAAGGACACGTGGAACCCGGCGGGGAGCCCCTGCATGTGAAGGTCGAGTCCGTGGGCCTCTCCGATCTTGTGCAGGCCCGCCATCAGTGTTGTCCCGTAGGCCTCGATCGCCTCGTAAGGAGGGTTCTCGTCGAGCACCTGCTGCGTTGCGACCACGGCGGCGGCGGCCATCACCGCACCGTTGAATGTTCCTGAGTGGTTGACCCTCCCGTCGCTGAGCAGCGAGAGGAGATCCGCGCGCCCGAGGATCGCCCCTACGGGCCACCCCCCGGCCATTGCCTTGCCGTAGGTGGCGAGGTCGGGTGTCACGCCGTAACGGGCAGCGGCACCGCCGCGGGCTACTCGAAAGCCGGTGATGACCTCGTCGAAGATCAGGATCACGCCGTATTCATCACAGAGTTCGCGGACCCGTGCCAAGTAGCCGGGCAGCGGCTCGATCGAGCCATTGTTGATCATGACTGGTTCCATGATGACGGCGGCGATGGTGTCCCCTGACTCGGCAAGCAATTGCTCGAGCGCTTCTGCGTCATTCCAGGGAAGCACAGATGTTTCGGCCAGTTGTCCTGCGACCTGGCCGAGTGACACGGGCACCGCATGGCCGTCGTCTACTCGCATCAGGATGTTGTCCAGCCACCCGTGATAGTGCCCTTCGAAGTGCACGAACCGCGTCCGGCCCGTGGCTGCTCGCGCCAGTCGCAGCGCTGCTTGAACGCATTCGGTCCCCGTCGCTCCGAGGCGACCTTGCTCGGCCCATCCGACGGCACCGAGTAGCCGCTCGACAGCCTCGACCTCGAGTTCGTGCTGGGCTCCGAAGACCATGCCGGTGTCACAGGCCTGTGCGACTGCGCGGTTCACGATGGGGTGCGCGTGGCCGAGGAAGCAGGGCCCCTGGCCAAGGACGTAGTCGACGTATTCGTTGCCGTCGACGTCCCACAGTCGCGATCCGCGTCCGTGCTCGAAGAACACGCGCGGTGCACTGAGACGCACATTTGAGTTGACCCCGCCGGGGATCGATACGAGGGCGCGGCTGTTCAGGATGTCGGACTTAGTGCGGACGCTCGTCTGAGCCACGCGGGGTGTCCCTTCGTCTCACGGCCCCCAGGAGGCGCCGTGATCGCATCGGACAGAACCTGGCAGGAGTTCTAACAGATGGGACAGAGAACCCACCAGATGGAATCCAAGCGACGGTATCCGAGCCCATGCCAGCGGTCAAGCAATGTCCGCCTATGGGTAGCGCAGGCGCTCAGAGAGGTGACCGCTCATACGCCTTCACTATGGCTGTGGCAGCCTTCTTGAGGCGCGTCACGACCAGCGGAACACCATCGTTGGACAACCTGCTCGAAGGAGCGCTGACGCTTAGTCCGGCCAGGAATGGCAGTCCGGGCAGCGGAACCGCGACGCAACGGCCGTCGTCCTGGGCCTCAAGGTCATCAATCGCGTAGCCGAGCTTGGCGACTCTGGCGAGCTCGCGCACGAACGCTTCGGCCGTGACGATTGTCGCGGGCGTGAAAGTTCTCATCCCGTGTCCGCTCAGAATGGTTCGTACGTTCTCCTCCGGCATCCCGGCAGCGATGACCTTCCCCAAGGCGGTTGCATGCACTGGCCCGCGCTCACCAACCCGAGCTGCCAGCCGCATCATCTGCTGAGATTCGATAACGGCGACATGTACGACCTCACCGCCGTCGAGAACGCCGATGTTCACCGTCTCGTTGACCTTGTTGCGTAACTGCTCGAGCGCAGGGTGGGCGCATTCGAGGAGGCGTCCCAACTGGCGGGCCCGCTGGGGACGGTAGGCGGGTCCGAGACGGAAGAGCCCAGTGTCAGCGTCGCGCTCGGCATACTGCCTCGCTTCGAGCGCGAGCAGGTAGCGATAGGCGGAACTCTTAGGGAGCTCCGTTGCGGCGGTGACGGCAACGAGCGACACACCCTCTGGCTCGATCTGGAGCAGATCGAGGATGTCGCACACGCGCTCGACGGCCCGGATCGGATAGCCGCTCCCTGCCTTAGCGCTTTCGTTCATGGTCCCCGCCGTCCATTCGTCAAGGGTGTACGAGTGCCACTAGATGGCACTTCTCTTCCGCTCAATGGAACTATTGTCTACTGTAGTTGCTCACCCGGTATGCACTGAGAGGGTAATTGATGAGCGGTCGTCGTGCTGCTGACCTGGACGTCGCGGAGCGGCGCCTCTTGGAGCTCGTACCCGGTGGTACCCAGCTCCTGTCCAAGCGACCGGAGCAGTTCGCACCAGGCCAGTGGCCGAGGTTCTATGACCGAGCTGAGGGCGCGAGGGTGTGGGATTCATCGGGTCGGGAGTTCCTCGACATGAGCACCAGCGGCATCGGCACCTGCTCGCTCGGGTTCGCCAATGCCGAGGTGAATGCCGCAGTGCACGCCGCGGTTGATAGAGGGTCGATGAGCTCGTTGAACTGCATCGAGGACCTCGAGCTCGCCGAGCTGCTTATCGAACTGCATCCATGGGCGGAGATGGTCCGCTATGCGCGGACCGGAGGCGAAGCAATGGCCGTCGCCATCAGGCTGGCTCGCGCCGCAACCGGGCGCTCGGTCGTCGCGTTCTGCGGCTATCACGGTTGGCACGACTGGTACCTTTCCGCGAACCTGGCTGGCTCAGGTGAATTGGATGGACATCTGCTGCCAGGCCTTGACCCGCTCGGCGTGCCACGCGAACTGACCGGAACGTCCCTCCCATTTCGCTACAACAACCTCGCGGACCTCGAGGAAATCGTGGCGGCGCGCGGTGGGGAGCTCGCTGCCGTTGTGATGGAACCGGTACGCGGCACAAACCCGGACCCTGGGTTCCTAGAGGGGGTGCGCGATCTGGCTCATCGCGCGGGAGCGGTGCTGGTATTCGACGAGGTCACCAGCGCCCTGCGGCTCAACACTGGAGGAATCCATCTCACCTACGGAGTGAATCCCGACATAGCCGTCTTCGCGAAGGCATTGGCGAACGGCTACCCGATGGCGGCCATCATCGGCGTCCAGGCCGTGATGGAGCATGCGCAGCGATCCTTCATCAGCAGCACTTACTGGACTGAACTCATCGGTCCGGTCGCGGCCATCGCGACGCTGCGGCAACACCGGCTCCATGACGTCGGAGCGCGCTTGGACGAGGTGGGGCGGAAGGTGCAAGCCGGCTGGGAATCGGCCGCGGCGCGCGCAGGGTTGGCTGTCTCGGTCACGGGAATCCCCCCGTTATCTCACTTGGGCTTCGCCGATGAGCCGCAGGCTACGGCGACCTTGTTCACCCAGGAACTACTCGACCGCGGCTTCCTTGCGAGTCGGTCTTTCTACCCCTCGTTCGCTCACACCGATGCTCAGATCGACAGCTATCTTTCAGCGGTTGACGAGGTCTTCGTGGGGCTTGCCGATGCGGTGAAGACCGGCACAGTAGTGGAGCGGCTCCGAGGCCCAGTCGCCCAAACCGGATTCACGCGGCTTGCCTAAGGGGCGCCTCAGCAGGTGGTGCTGCTCGCGATCGCCCTGCCCCTGTGACTGACACGTGAGGCGCGGGTCTGCGTCTCTGGCTGCTACGCTCCCGCTCCCCACGACTGAATGGACTTGCTCGCCATGAACCGCTCTATCTCCCTCATCGTTGGACCGCTGATGGGGACAGTGCTTCTCGCGGGATGTACCACTTCGACAGCGGACCCGACTCCCCTGTCCGCGATGGTGGCGCCGAGCATGTCGTTGGCGCCCACGGGCTCGGCGCATGAGGTGTCCTTCTCCAGCAGCGTCGCGTCCACGGACAAGCGCACGACAGCGGCCGGCCCACACGGTGAGGCCCTGTACGGCGTCGTCCTTGAAGGTGGCTCTACGACATTCGACGGCAAGCAGGCCACCATCGACATGACCGTGTTGATCACCTACGTCGCGGGTAATGGGCCTTTCGTCGGCTTGATGACGATCACGACGGCGGATGGGTCGACGCTGGGATTGACCATGCTGGGGAAGACCGTGGCCAGCGCCGACACGTCCGATGCCACCTTCGAGTCGACTCTGACCGTGATCGGAGGCACGAAGGACTACGCGAACGCCAGCGGTTCCGGTTCCTGGAGCGGCTCGCGCAAGAAGTCCCTGGGAAGCGCTGTTGCGCTGAACGCCACGATCTCGCTGACGTCCTGATCGCCTCCAGGCGCGCGGCCTATAGGCGCACGAGTTCGGTGACGGCCTTGGAGTTGTTGGTGGGCGCCCACGCCGGGATGCACGCAGACCATCCGGCGCCGCCCCCGCCGGCACATACCAGCAGGATGTCCGACGGATCGCGGAATGTGGCGTAGCGCCCGTCGGGCCTCGCGTGCATGGTGTGCGCCCCGGTCGACTCCACCGGCAGACCTGCCGCGGCCAGATCCGCCTCGGTGATCATCGTCTGCTCCACGAGGTAGTCGCGTGCCTGTGCGCGCGTCCAGCCGGCGTCGCGGACTGCGGCCGCGTGCTCGGGGCCGAGAACCACGATGCACTCGCCGCCCTTGCCGGCAATGTAGGTGTGCCCGGCGCGGATCGACGAGGCCATCGTGCGCAGAACCTCGTCGGGCTGACCCGAGAGGATGTTCGCGATCTGACGCGGCCCCTCGGTCGCGAGGATCGTGACGGTGGTGTCCTCGACGGCGTAACCGAGCTCGACTCGCAGCGGCTGCCACGGCGCGATCGGGTCGGATTCGGCGAAGCAGAGGGAGTACTTGCCCGGATTGCCCAGCGAGCTGCCGTCCATGACGCCCACCTTCGCGCCGACGACATTCATCGCCACCAGGCGCAGGGCCCGGCCGATCGTGGCATTCGCGCGGTTGCCCTGGCCCAGGCAGTTGTGCGCGGAGTTCATGCCGATCGCTGCCGCATACGGCCCGCTGACAACGACGCAGATCGCGGTGCCGCCCGTACTGGTGAGCGCGGCATTGGCGTTGTATGCGGGATCGAGCAGTGCCCGAACACCCGCGACCACGACGGGCGCGTAGTCGGGACGACATCCGGCCATGACGGCATTGATCGCCGTCTCCTCGGCGGAGACGGTGCACACGCGCTCGCGGACCTCGCCGAGGATCTCCCCCGGCTCGAGGCGGGCTGCGTCGAGGAAGGCTTTCACCCGCTCCGGGGTCGGGGGAATCACGGGCAGGCCGTCAGTCCACCCTCGCTCGAAGTAGAGCTCTTGGACGTCTGACTCATCGAGCTGCAGCGACTCCGCCACGTGATTCCTCTTGGGGTTACAGGGCTGAGCGCGGGTCGTCGACGACGACCAGCGTGACGGCGGGATCTGCTTCCTGAAGTACATCGAGAAGGATCGTCTCGAGCATGGGCTTGCTCAGGATGCAGTCGGTGCAGGTATCGGGCCCGACGATGAGGCGAAGATGAACGATGCCTGCGTCGACACCCGTGAGTTCAAGATCCGCCCCGTCGATCTGGAGAACCTCGCGGTACTCCTCAAGCGCCGAGGTGAGGGTGGACGTTCCGGCAGTCACAGCACCCCGACCAGAGTGCGTTCCACAGCGCCCACCGGTGCCGTGAGATGGGCCACGACTTCGTCGGCGATACCCGCGACAAGGGCCCGCACTTCAGCATCGGGGCGGGTTGCCATCGGGTGTGGAAGCACGACGGTGTGGTAGCCGGGCATCCCGGCCTTCTTGGCGAAACGCTCGACGAGGCCGACAAATGGGTCCGTGATGATCACGGTGGCGGGGATGCCCAGCTTCTCGAACGCAATCGCGTCGAGCGTGCTGCAGGACGAGCAGGCGCCGCAGTCGCCAAGGCCGGTGATCACCAGAGCCGAGCGGGACGCGATGTCACGGGCCTGCGCGTCGGTGACGATGAGGCCAGCGGAGGTCTTGCTCAGGATCTCGACGGTCGTGATCTGAGGGATCCGCTTCATCACCTGCTCGGCGACCATCTCCAGCACGATCTTGGCGTGCGACTTTCCGTTGTCGATCAGGGTGAGCACCGAACCGTCAGGGATCGGGGTGCGCACTGCAGCGGGGTGCGGCGCGGGGCCCGAACCTGGAATCTCCGCGGGCTTGTCTGGACGAAGAACGGTGATGAGGCTCATCGGGGTGCTCCCTCTCGATCTTCCGAGGCGGCCGGGTGGGCCGTCGCGAGGATGATGTGCGAAATCTACCGCGCTATCGGGTGCGCGGGTAGAGCATGCGAGGCAAGAGGCGTCGATAGCGGGACATCCGTCGCCTTCACACTGGTGGGGCAGCGTGATCGTGGCCGAAGTCAGCCAGGCGCCTTGTCGGTGCCAATGAGATGACGGGCCTGCGCACACGTCGCGCTCACGCCGCACGGTTCACCGGATGCGGAGCCTTCTGACGTTGCCGGAATAGAAGTTGGTGACCCAGATCTGGCTTCCGTCGAACGCGACCCCTGTGGGGCCTGTCCCGCTCCACACCCTCCGAGGTAACTCAGCCGTAGGGCAGGTCACAATGTCAACTGAACCTGCAGCAGACCCATCGTCCTAGCCATCTGGTCGTTGGCAATCCCCTGATCCCCTGCATGGTGAAGAAGGAGATCTCCATCGCGGTGACGAGCCTGTCCCAGTCATGACCGTGCTGCGCCACGTGGCGTGAGGGTTCAGCCGATCAGATGAGCGGGGGACGGCTGAGGGATCTGGCAGCGGTGCGGTTCCTAGGGGATGCGGAACTTGCTGACGGTGTTGTCGTTCTCGTTGGTGACCCACATGTTGGAACCATCGAACGCGGTTAGGGCCGGGGACGCCCCGGTGTTGTAGGTGCCCCCCACGCTACCGTCGAGGTTGAACACCGACACGGTGTTCGCGTAGTAGTTGGTCACCCACATGTGGGAACCATCGAACGCGACCGCGTAGGGGCCGGTCCCGGTGGCGTAGGTACCTGCCAGGGTGCCGTCGAGGTTGAACACCGACACGGTGTTCGCGAAGTAGTTGGGCACCCACATGTGGGTTCCGTCGGATGCGCCTGCCCCTGGATGCGTCCCGGTCGTGAAGGGGCTGCCGATGATCTGGGTGCCGTCCAGGTTGAACACCGACACGGTGTTCCCATTCAAGTTGGACACCCACGTGTGGGTGCCGTCGAACGCGACCCCGACCGGGAGGCTCCCGGTGGCGAAGGGGCTGCCGGTGATCTGGGTGCCGTCGAGGTTGAACACCGACACGTTGTTCGAATCGGAGTTGGGCACCCACCTGTGGGTGCCGTCGAACGCGATCTCTTGCGGCTTGCTCCCGGTGG